>NZ_JPGZ01000032.1:0-95749 GCF_003351125.1 Mesotoga sp. Brook.08.YT.4.2.5.2. | reverse complement strand
TTTGAAATGTATACAGTACTGATTCGGCTAAACAAAGCCTTAGTTCAATGGGTAAGAAACAAGTACAAGAAAAGGAGAGGTCTTACAAAAGCGGGTAAATGGCTAGAAGCTCTTGCTCACAGAGAGCCTCATCTATTTGTACACTGGACAATGGGGATATTCTATATGGCTGGATAATGGGAGCCGGATGAATCGAGAGGTTCAAGTCCGGTTCTGAGAGAGCCTGGGGGTGAAATCCCCCTGGGCTACTCACCGGTTGCGGGTTGGTAAGAGCAAGATATCAGTTGCAAGTTGTGAGTTCCAAGTTGTAGGTTAACGACCCGAAAGCAAAAATATACAGCCCGTCATGCTGAACTTGTTTCAGCATCTCGGTATTGAGAGCCGCAGTGTGCTGTGAGAAGCGGTTACCGTTGACTGTCCCAGATTATGGACCCGTTCAACGATAAGATCAAAGACCAGATCCTGATCAAGAGCACATCAGGATGGCAAATTGAGTTGGTTCAAACAAGTTGATATTCTTCCGCCGGGTGATTGCTGTCTTCTCTTCCTTAAGCTCCTGGTAGAAAAGTTGTCAGTTCCAAGATCCAAGTTGTAAGGAAAGGGAAAAACGAGGCTAGGGGTTGCGGGTCGGACAGAGCAAAGAAAGCGGTTCGCCGTTCTTTGATAAGAACAGTTGTCAGTTCCAAGATCCAAGTTGCAAAGTTGGAAGAACGGGTAGTCAGTTCTCGGTTCACCGTTCTCCGAGAGGAGCATAGGGACATCGGTTCCAAGCGCAAGAATGGCTGGACGACACTAAGAGCCTCTCGCTCCGTTCGGCGATCAGAGTTTCGTTTAGAATCATAGAGGAAAGAAAAAAGACGCTCTGAAAGCGTCTTCAATTATAATTCTACCACGAGAAATTGTTAAAGTCAACCCGTCTTGCTGTTGACGAAAGGTTAAGAAATCTCGCCAGGGAATCTGCAATCCCTTTGGTTTTGTCGATTGGAATCTATTATTCACGTATAGACAGCAGGAATCACTTCAATGAGTAGTCATCTATCGGATGAATCCAGAAACTCATCCAGCCGGTTCAACCCTTCAGCGAAGCTCTTTCGCCCGAATCCCATTCTGAAGTAGCCGCCTTCGTAATCATACATCGATCCGGGAAGAAGCAGAACTCCGGAATTATCAAGGAGCTCGGAGCAGAAGCGATCAACGTCTCCTCCAACGAACTGTATAAAAGCTATGGGTCCTGCTTTCGGTCTCGAAACTCTGAATACCGATGAGTGCTTCTCGAAGAAGAGGGCAGCTCGATCCCAGTTCTCAACAACTATCGCTCTGTTCCTTTTTAGGATCTTATCTCCTACACACAGCGCCTTCCAGGCAAGATACTCCGAGGGAGCGCTGTTGCAGATCGTGGTGTAGTGTTTGAATCTAGTCATTGATTTCAGGACGCTTTTGTTGTGAGATACAACCCAGCCGATCCTCAAGCCGGCCAACCCGTATGATTTCGACATCACACCCAGCGCCAGAGAGTTGTCGGAAATATCTGCAAAGGACTTCTGCTTTTCTATAGATTGATCAAGCTCAAGCCCTCTGTAGACCTCATCGGAAAAAACGAAAATTCCCCTTTCTTCGGTAAAGAAAGCGATCTTCATCAGGTCTCTGTTAGAAACAAGGTACCCGGTTGGGTTATTAGGATTGTTTATCACTAGTAATTTAGTCTCTGGGCGAACAAGATCATTCAGTTCATCCACATCAAAGCTCCATTCTTCCCCGCTTCTTCTCAGTTCCCAGCGGGTCACTTCACATCCGATTGCGTTGGCAACTTCGTAAAGTGACTGATAAACCGGAAACTGGCAGATCACATGGTCGCCTTTCTGAAGAAAAACATTCATGAAGTTGAAGATCGCCTCTTCCGCGCCTGAGTGAACTATAACCTCTTCCATTTCGACGGTCGAGTAAAGCCCTGCAATTTGCGTCCTCAAATCGCGATTGCCGGGAACTTCTGTGTAGCCAAGCCACGTATCCATGAACTTCGAGGGGGGTTCCCCGTTCATTTTCAGCAACTCGCCGATCGTCATGGCTTCACAGTCAGACTGGGCAAGAAGGTAGGGTGCGTCGAACTCGTGCTTCTCAAAGTAAACTTCCAGTTTGAAATCATTTAGCTTCATTTTCTTCCTCCGCTGTCAGTGATACTCGATCTTACCAGACTACTTTCAAACTCGAGCCTGTGACTGGACGCAGACAACGAATCGTCAGGCTTCCAGGCCGTGTCTCATGCTATCTGGAATAGGCCTCACTGGGAAATTCGATCATGAATCTGTTGATGCCCTCTTCATGTTCGTAATCGAGCCTAAGATTGTGCGCACGCAAAATTGACAAGACCACTCTCAGGCCGAGACCATATCCCTGAGCCTGCACTCCCTTAACGGATTCATCAAGGCTCATGAAATCGACGGCTTTGCCCTTGTTGGAAACAGATAACAGAGAGAATTCCTCTTCACGGGTCAGTTTGATCTTTATAGAATCGTCCGTAGAATACTTGCAGGCATTGTCAAGAAGATTCATTACTACGTGCTCGATCATGTATCCGGAGGCACTGATCACTATATCGGGGAGGATCTGTATTTCAATCTCCTTGTCGGGATGAAGGATCATGATCTTCTCTGTAGTCTCCAGTACAAGTCGGGAGAGATCTATCTCTCTCTGCTCAATTGGTACGGTGATCTCTGTGCGAGACAGAAGCAGATACTCTTCAGAGAGTCTTATAAGCTTTTCCACTTCCTCAAGAGTTTCTCTCAAGGCTTCGCGCATACTCTCTTTTGAGGAACTGCCGGTCAAAGAGAGCTGAAGATGCGATTTCATTACTGCTAGGGGCGTTCTCAATTCGTGAGCGATTCTTGAAGAGAACTGCTTCGCATCGTTTATCAACTGCTCGATTCTGCTCAGCGCCTTATTGATTTCACTTTCAAGCTTTGAAACTTCGTCTCCACTCTTTCTGAGCGAAATTCTGGCATCCTTCAGCCCCGTTCTGCTGATCAGCTCCATTTGATTGCCGGCCTGTTCAAAAGGTCTTATCAGTTTTCTCGTGAATATTGTTCCAATGAGGCTTACGGCTAACAAGATGGATAACGAGGAAAAGACCACTGCTGCCAGAACAAACTTCAGATACTCCTCGGACTTTCCGAGATTGTAAAAAGTCACGAATCTCTCTTCGGTTCCTTCGATCAGCTCGACAGTCGCTCTATATCGATGGTCTCCTTTTGTGCCGATTCCTTCAGCTTTTTTGAACAGTTCCGGTTCAGCCCGAAAACTCGCTACCGGTTCATCTTCTATGTATATGGCGAATCCAAAGTCCTCATTTCCCGCAAGGTTCAGAAGTCTGTTTTCTTGATCTGCGAATTTGTAGGTGTTGACTATATCGTTATGAAATGACAGGAGCAGATTATCTATCCTGCGAAATTCGAGATTCCTCAGGACAAAAAAGACCGTAAGGCCTAGCGAAATCACCACGGTGCCGTAAGTTGCGAGGTAAAGGAGTGAGATCTTTCCCCTAACCGTCATCTGCAAAACCCCTGAATCTGTAACCCTTTCCCGGAACCGTTTCGATCACGTCATACATCCCAGCCGACTCAAGTTTCCTTCTAATGTAGTTAATATAAACATCAACAATATTGCTGCGCGGTTCAAAGCCTGTTTCCCAGATCTTGTCGGTTATCTCTTCTCTGGAGAAGACAGCTCCCGGGTTTCGGAAGAGCAGTGCGAAGATTGAAACCTCTCTCGAGGTCAAGTCCAGTCTTCCCTCGGAGCAGGTGAAGACTTCCTTTCTCGAATCGTAACGAAGAGGACCGTACTGAACTATCGATTCTATCTTCAGCTGATTTCGTCTTACAAGAGCCCTTACTCTGGCTTCCAGCTCACGCAGATCGAACGGTTTGGGAACGTAATCATCGGCTCCAATCTCAAGGCCTTCAATTCTGCTGTCGACTTCGCCCAGTGCGGTGATTATTATTATGGGGACATCGGACTTCATCTCTTCTCTCAGAAAGCGGCAGAATTCATAACCGTTCATGCCGGGCAGGAGAACATCGAGGACAATACAATCATAGCTGCGCTCAAGGGCAAGATCCAGTCCTTCTTCTGCATTCTGGGAGGCATCCACAAGAAATCCGGAACGCTCAAAAAAAGAGACGACATTATCGAGCAGTCTTTTCTCATCTTCAACTATCAAGAGTTTCATCGAGCATCAATTCTTTCCGTTTTCTTTGCCGGGAGGAGTGTCTGGCTGACCGGGATCATCGGGTTTGCCCGGATCGTCGGGCTTACCTGGATCATCGGGCCTGCCAGGATCATCGGGTTTGCCCGGTTCGTCGGGCTTGCCAGGCTTTTCCGAAGGAGTCAAATCCTCTTTCTCAACCAGGGACTTCTGCAGTCTCTCGCTTGCCTCTTCAAGCGCCTTCTCATTTGCCGTTACGCTTAACGTTGAAGCAAAACTGCTTGCTAACCTGTAGGACATCGTCTCAGTTATTACATGCCAGAAGTGACCGTTCTCTTCCTGTACCAGAAAGATACCGCGAACCTCCTCCCTTGACTGCAGAGAAACAAGAGAGAAGGCGTCAATTATCTTTACTTCTGATAAAATGCCGGCCTCGCTAGCTTCCGTTATTTCGGAAATCTCACCGTCTGAAGAGAGCGTGAATACTCTGGAGTCGGTCACAACCCTTACCAACCCTTCGGGAAGAACAAAGATAGCGAGAATCTCACCAGCAGCTATCCGCTGCACCTTCTGAATTAAGGTGATGCTGACTGATAGCTCAAAGTCCCCACCCCCAACCAGGTAACCAAGCAAAGACTGCTCGCTTTCAAGCACAGTACCAACCGAAAGTGCGGCTGAAAACACCAAAGCAATAGCGTAGGCGAGACAAATGATTCTCTTCATATGAGTTCCACCTTCACTTCCGCAAACCATCGACAGTGTTGAACGGATGAATCCCCTCGTGCTTTCCAGTTAATCAACCCAAACTCATTGAGGGCAGACCGAGACTTAACTATATGCTGCACCTATTTCTCAACCAAGACAATTGTACCAAGATCGACGTCTTTATCTACAACGGTAACTGAAAGGGACTGATATCTGGATTCGCTTTCATCGACCGAGAAACCTTCCTCCATGTAATTGTCGAAGAACTCCAGCCTATATTCTCCAGGACCAACCTTGCAGAATCTGAACTCGCCTTCCTCCCAAATCGGATTGTCTATATGGGTAAACGTCATAAGCGCCTCGCCATCAACTTCTGGAAACAGCGCTGCAAGGAGAGGCAACTGATCCGCAGAGGCAACTCCCGTTACATCGAAAAGGCTTCCGTGGCGCACATGGATTACAGGCGTCATGTGGACCTTGTCTTCGTGGCTTTTCTTCTCGCCTGAGATCTCGGCCTCACTGACGATGTCCTCCCACCGGCCGTTGATTTTCAGGGATTTCGACAAGTCAAAGTCCAGAACAACATTAGTCACAGAACCCTCGTCAATCTCGAGACCCAGATTGTTGATCTTCAATGATCCAGAGTTGACGGTTACTGGATAGACTATCTCATTGGCCGTCATAGTTGCCGCAGACACTTCTATCCGCAACTGGTTATATACACCGACGACTCCTGTAGTGTCGGGCAGTTCGAAAGTCGCTCCCACAAGAGTAAGAATGTCTACTTCAAATGGCTCGTCGACAATCACAAAAGGCTCGTATTCATCTGGAGGAACCTCCTCGGATCCATAGAGCTTTATGCTTTCAATCCTTACGATAAGAGAGTCAATCTCTTCGATAGGGATTACCGCATCGGTAAGAACAACTCTCACCGTTCCCCTGTCAGCCTCTGGCAAAGTAAGATCCACGCACCCAGAGAAGAAAAACGCGGAGAGCAAGACAATCAAGAATAGTAGCTTTCTCATTTTCTTTAACCTCCCTTCTTCGTTTGGTTATGAACCAAGCTTATCCCCTATGTAATTAAAGAGAGATTAAACCATCGCACACAGGAGCTGTCCGAGACTGGTCCTGATCAGAAGCTTTTACATTGCCAGCGTTGTTCCAGTCGACAACGGATGGCTATATTTGATATTGGTCAAATGCCACACCCTGTCGGTACGGGTCGGTGGGGAAGAGATAAGTTGAGGATAGGAATAGCTGGAGCACTCTTATATTATTTATTACGGGCCGTACTGGGTCCATCTCTTTGAAGAACTGGGAATAGAGGTAATTACAACGCAGAAGACCGACAAGAAGACGATTGACAGAGGGATCGGAGTCTCCGTTCCAGAGATCTGCGTTCCGATCAAGATATACAACAGTCACGTCCTCAGATTGGTCGATCAGGGCGTTGATTATGTATTTGTGCCCAGAATGGTTTCAGTTGAGAGGGCAAGTTCTTCTGCCCCAAGTTCATGGGACTACTCGACATGATAGAACATGGAATCCCGTCAGTCAGGTCGAAGTTGCTCACACTGGACATTCAAAGCAGTACTGAAGACATCACTTCACCAAAGTTGATTTATCCCATTGCCGGTAAACTTGGGGTCTCCAGAAGTGACGAGAATAGAGGCTTTTGTCGATCTTATTAGAAACTCTAAGCTCAAACGCATTGCCGCTAACAAGTGAAGCGATTTCTGTGGAGATTCTTGCTGGAGTAGATGTCGGTTCGGTGAGTACCAACATAGTGGCGCTTTCCGAAAGCGGCGATATAGTTTTCAAGTATTACGTCAGAACCAACGGCCAACCTATGGACGCCGTTAAGCTGGGTTTCGCGAAGCTTAGGGAGGAACTGAATGAGCCGCTTGTCATGGGAGTAGGAACTACCGGAAGTGGCAGACAGCTCGCAGGAGTCCTTCTAGGTGCCGATATCGTAAAGAACGAGATAACTGCTCACGGCGTCGCTGCCTCTAGGGAAATCGGAAATGTGAGGACGATCTTTGAGATAGGAGGCCAGGATTCGAAAATAATACCGATAAGAGAAGGTATGGTAACCGACTTTGCCATGAACACTGTATGTGCGGCAGGAACCGGTTCCTTCCTTGATCATCAGTCAGAAAGGCTCTGAGTCCCCATAGAGAGGTTTGGCGATCTCGCCCTTCAGGCTACGACAGAAGTTAGGATAGCAGGGCGATGCACAGTTTTTGCGGAGTCAGATATGATAGCGAAACAACAGTACGGTTTCTCTAAGTCCGACATTATATGGGGTTTGTGCAAAGCACTTGTCAGGAACTACATAAACAATCTCGGACGAGGTAAGAAACTTGAGCCGCCTTTTGTTTTTCAGGGCGGAGTGGCAGCTAACAAGGGAATAAAGAAGGCATTTGAAGAGGCAGTCGGCCACGAAAAGTAGTAGTTCCTGAGAACTACGAAGTCATGGGAGCCATTGGCGGCGCGATTCTTGCGCGCCAGGAGATCGAGAGAAAGTCCGAAGAGACGTCCTTCAAGGGTTTCGACTACTTGAATCTCGACTTCCGCCCTTCAAGTTTCATCTGCAACGGTTGTTCGAACAGCTGCGAATCAACGTGAAAGCCGACGGAGAAATAATAGCAGTTTGGGGCGACCGGTGCGGCAAATGGCAGGAGCAACTAAGAAGAAAGGAATGAGCCTCTACCACTTGAGAGGCTCCTTGTCGTTCCTTCTGAAATCTTCATAAATGAGCTATTCAGTTGAATTAGATCTCTCAATTATCTGTGCCAATCACAATTCTCGCAAAATGCTTACCAATCGATTTTGCAGAAGAGACAGGCACTAGTTTATGACCTTATCGCCGCTGCCATGTTCAGACCCAGTTCAACACACTTGTCGAGATCCTCTTGCGTTGGACAGCTTTTTGCTTCTATCACGGGTCCCACTTGATCGCACTTTGATCTCGAAGCGAACTGCTGAAGCTCTTTCAGGGCTCCGCCACTCCAGGTATAGGAACCGAAAACACCTATCTTGCGGTTCCTCATCATCCTGTTCTCTATCGCGCTAATCAGCTGCTTCATCGGAGGGAACAGCTCCATGTTGTAAGTGCAACTTCCCATTACCAGCCCTCTGAACCTCCAGATATCTCTGATAATGAAAGATATGTGCGTCGTCGATATGTTGTGAACCCTGATCTTGTCAACACCACCCTTAACAAGACCTGAAGAGACAGCTTCCATCATTTTCTGCGTATTACCGTACATTGAACCATAAACCAAAACGACTCCCTGTTCCGTTTCCTGCTTGCTCCAGCGATCATAAAGATCAATAATCCTGGAAGGGTTCCTTCTCCAAACTGGCCCATGAGTGGCGCAGATGATCTTTATATCTACACCCGATAGTCTCTCAAACGCCTTTTGAACCATAGAGCTGTATCTGCCGACAATGTTTGAGAAATATCTGAGAACTTCATCCTCAAAGAAATCTACATCAACTTCGTCGTCGAAAATCCCTCCGTTAAGTGCACCGAAACCTCCAAAGGCATCTCCGGAGAAGAGGGCTCCAGAGGATTCTTCATATGTCATCATGGTTTCTGGCCAGTGAACCATTGGTGTCATGTAGAACCGCAGAGTTTTTGAACCAATTTCGAGCTCCTCACCATCCTTGACTGCGATCAAATTATCTGTGACATCATAGAATGCATGGAGCATTTCTATCGTCTTTTCATTTCCGATCACCTTTAGGTCAGGAAAGGCCTCTCTCAAAACCTTAATCGAACCGGAGTGATCTGGCTCCATATGATTGACGACAAGATAATCAACTTTCTTCCCCTCAGGTAGCAGAGACTTGATCTTATCGAGAAAAGCAGAGAAGAATGCACCCTTCACTGTATCTATAAGGACGACCTTATCATCTATCAAGATATATGAGTTGTAGGACACTCCTCTTGGAAGCGGCCATAGCGCCTCGAAAAGATGAGTCTCAAAGTCATTCACTCCTATCCAGTGTATCCCTTCAGCAATTCTTACAGTATCACTCACTCAAAAAGCCTCCCTTCAGATTCATTATAGCAACACGGTTTTATCATGTCTTCTCGAAAAACAGATTATACGCCCTTTCTCAAGAAGCTCTCAAATAACGCTTTCCGGTGAAGTAAAGAAGCAATACTCCACTGAAGGATAGCACGACATTAGTTATGACAAAGTACGCTGTAGAGACCAACTCTATTCCAAGGGAATGCCTCATAAGTTCTGCCACATACTTTACGGGAAGAAACGCGGACACTATTCTCAGATAATCGGGCAAAAAGGAGAGAGGGAAATATATGCCAGCCAGAAAGACCATTAAAACCATCAGAATACTTGCAGCAGTTTCTGCCGTCTCTGGATTTCTGAAAATAAGCGTCAGAAAGAGTCCAAGTGCCATCATCCCCAAAGTGGAGGAGATTATTGAGATAAGGAATAGCAACCAATCTGTCTGGAAGGTAGTCCTGAACAGCAACCTGCTCACAATCATGATTAGGAGTATCGATACAATGCTAACCAGGAATCTAGTCAGAGTGCTTCCAAAAATGAAAGTCAAGGGTTTGAGCGGAGTGATCTTGAATCTATCAAGAACTCCCCTCTTTCTGTACCTTCCGAAGACGCTTATCACTGAAAACATCCCGGCCGAAAGGAGAGAGATCGCTACGACGCCAGACATTGTGTAATCGGCATCGGTTGCGCGAACTCTTCCGGCTGTCTCAGGGATGTTCTCAACAACAATCACCGACTTCACATTGTTAATCTCCTTCTCAACGGCCGCCGAGATACTTGCCCTGGCCATTTCTATTGTACTCAGCTGACCAACATCACCCTCACGGTACAGATAGGAGATTTTCTCACCATCGAATGTAACTCCCAGCAAGATATCTCCGCTTTTTATCTTTTCTTCCAGGCTCGTCTCATCGTCAAAGAGGCTTAGACTCCATGCCCCCGTCTCCTCAATTACCGGAGAAATATCGTAAGTTCCGGTCTGATAAAGGCCTACGGAGGTTTTTTGATAATCACTTGAGCCGCCGAAAAAGAAACCGAAGAGCAGCAGGAATATCATCGGGAAGAACAACGTGAAAAAGACTTCGAGCTTGTTTCTGAACGCTTCCTTTGCAAAGGCGATGAAGACAGCTTTCAACTTGTTTCTACTCATAGCCCATCACCTTCTTGAAATTCACGGCAAAAACGAGCAGTGAGAATGCAGTCCAGATTAGAGGTACCACTATCAGCCAGCCCACCGAAAGCGGCGCGAATTGGTAACCCATTACCCTTCTACTGAGCTCGACAAGATAGGTGGTCGGTAATGCGTAGACCAACCAACGGATCCCCCATGGGAGATCAAATACGGGGAAGTAAAGGCCCCCGAGAAACATCATTATCTGGTACAGAGTCTGCCCAAGAACGGAAACTGTTGAGAGCTTTTTCGAGAAGGAAGCTATCATTAGACCAAAAGATACCGTAACAATCATTGAAAAGAGCAGAGTCAGGATAAACCTGATATCGAAGATTGAACCGCCCACCCTGTAGACAAAAGTGGCCACAAGGTACAGAAGCACCAGCGAGATAAGCATAGTTATTATCAATTTGACTAAGTGGCCAGCAAAGTATTCAAGAGATCTCAAAGGCGTTGTGTAGAGTTTCTTATTCACCCCGGACTCTCTGTACTGAATTAGACCCAAGGGGCTGTTCAAAAGTGCTACCGAAAGAATCATCATCAAAGCAACCCCCGGGAAGATGTACTCTTTGTAGTCAAAGGGCTCTTTTTCAATTGCGGAGATAACCCTTGTCTCCGTCACAATGTCTAGGAAATCTCCTCCGCTCCGCCGTTCGATCTCGAGATTCACTTCGTTTATTACTTCCTCCATAATGCCCGAAGCGATCGAGGACGATTCTTTGCCGCTGATATAGTGAACTCGAAGGGGTACCTCGCCCATCTTTAGTGCCAGCGCGCTTGTCATCTTGGCGTTGGTTCCGGCGGGAATAACGAGCACGATATCCTGCCTTCCCTCTCTAAGATCATCTAGAGCATCATCGATTGACCCGTACTCCTTCTTAACAAACGGACCGCTCTCCGAGGAGATCCCTTCAATGACTTCGTCGATAATCTTTCCAAATCCCGCAAGATTCTCCTCCCTCACAATCCCCACTCTGAAACTCACTCCCTGCGTATCGCCCCCGTAAAAGGGCCCGAAAACCGACGTCAGTATGAAGTATAGAATCAGGGGAAAGATGAAACTCCAGAACATCACCTGGAACTCTCTGATTTCGCTCTTGAAAAGCCCTGACGTGAAATTCCACAATCTGCTCATGAAATCCACCTCAGTCCCTCAGTTTTCTGCCGGTAAGGGTGATAAAGACGTCCTCCAGATTGGGCTTTCGAATCGTAACGTCGTCCAGGAGAAGGCCAAATCTCTTCGATCTCTCGAAAAGCCGACCTAGAATTCTCTCTACATCCCTCGTTGTCACCGAATACTCGCGATTCTCAACATGTTGAAGACCTTCCATATCCAGAAATTCCCTAGGTACGGGATCCTCTCCCTGAACACTAAAAGTGACGATATTTTCCGCATCTATAGAGTCAATGAGCTCATCCAAAGTCCCTCTAGCGATTATCTTTCCGTAATCCATTATGATTATTCTATCGGCCAGTCGTTCTGCCTCTTCCATGTAATGAGTCGTAAGGATTACCGTCTTTTCCTTCTTCTTAAGGGCCAATATCGTCTCCCACAACATTCTCCTTGCCTGAGGGTCCAGTCCGGTGGTGGGCTCATCCAGAAACACTACTCTTGGATCATTTACAAGAGCCACTGCAACTGCCAACCTCTGGAGCTGACCTCCCGAGAGATTCTTTGTGTAGGTTTTCGCTTTATCTTCCAGCGAGACCTCTTTGATCAGATCTCTTGATGGAATACTCTTCCGGTAAAGACCTCTGAAAAGGTCAAGAGTCTCTTTGACAGTGAGATATTCAAAAAAACTCGACGATTGGAGCTGAACACCGATCTCCTCCTTCACCCTTTCGCCGGAAGGAAGAAGTCTTTCCTCGAAATACTCTATTGTACCTGCGTCGGGCCTTCTCAGTCCTTCAAGCATCTCCACAGTTGTGGTCTTGCCGGCGCCGTTGGGACCCAAAATGGCCAGTACTTCTCCCTCTCTGAGATCGAATTCTATTCCGTCAACAGCCTTTGTGTCGCCATAATATTTCCGGAGATTCTTCACTTCAATTACATTTTTCGACACAGCTTTCACCACCCAATCGATACGTCAGTCTTTTCCAATACTATAGATTCTACCAGCTGTAGCAGGCGTCAGCTCTATCTCAGTCCTGCTCGTCTATAGCCTTTAACATAGCCTTAGCGGCCCTCAGGGGCCCGTCCATCTCGAATCCCGGTATTCCTAACCTCGTCCTGACCTCGCCAACCGTTACCCCCGCATCTATCATGGCCTTTAGATAGCGATCGGCTATTACCTCGTGTTTATCCCGCCTTTGAATTGCTCCAAAAGGATTCGCGAAGTAACTGTAAGTCAGACCCTTCTCGGACGTAGTTCCTTTGGCCATCCTCGCGCCGCTCGAAAAGACCTCCGCCGCTTCGGAAGGGTCACTGAAAATGCGAAGGTCGTCCTCAGTGTTCTCGTCGAAGTTGTTTGCATAGAGGAAATAATCAATCTTTGTCGGCTTAATGATCTCCGTATAGTTGGAATAGGGGACAATCACCCTGGCATTAATCTCGTTAGGGTTCATGAATATGCTTCGATCCATCGTTGAATAGGCATACCCAGGCTGAAGATCATCAAGACGTACAAAGGCTCCCGTTTCAGTACCGTATGCGACCACGGAACCGGATGAAGTTATGTCGAGAGATCCCATGTCATCGATCAAGATGTTTACCTCGGATACTTCCGAAGAAAGCCTGTTCAAAGCGTCGAGGGTTTCGGACTTACCGGCTCCGCTGTCGCCAATCAGCATTACATTGGCCTTTTTTCCGTTTCTCAGTTTTATGTGAGCCAGAGCTCCATGAATCGGAAGCCTGCCTTCATCGATCACAAGCAAGTTGTGAATTGTGAGTATCATTTTTTTCATGTAGCCGAAATAGTCGATCTTGGGATCATCCCCGACTACTCCCACATAAGTGCCATCGTCTTCTCTGTAAATAACTCCGTTGAAGTCCCCGCTCTCTTCAAAGAGAGAGTTGTCTAATCCCAAAACGTATATGCCATCGGGCTTCTTGTACTTGACGATATCGAAACTCGCGAGCTCGAACAGATTCCCCAGACCGGCAGCCAGAGCCAGGTACTCTTTGTTTACCACCACGAAGACAAGTTTGGAGCCTACGTGAATGGGAAACAAAAACCAGTCTCTTCCTGAAGAGATATCCAGTCTTCTCAGAACGGGCTTGTCATAGACCTTAAACAATCCCTGTCTTTTGTTTGACCTGGTATAGAAGATTACCGGTGGCTCGAAGACTATACTCCAGACGCATGCCATGTCGTACAGAAAGTCGGCTCCGTCCACCCTAACTCTCTCATCTACTTCAGGGCGATCAACAATGAATCCCACCTGAGCACCACCTGGTTCCTGTCTCAAAATCTTTAGTCTGACATCGGAAACATTTATCAGTATCTGCCTGTAAAGGCTGAGTACCAAACCTTTGAGGTCTGTGTTGGTTCTTACAAGAACCATCTGCTTGAAAATTCTATCGAAGCGATTCGGGGTGTACTCATCTCTCTTTACTATGAATCTGTGCTTGTTTCTCCACAGAGAAAACAAGCTCTCGACAAACCTTACAAGAAGTTCTTTCTTGTTGCTCATCTTTGGGAAGGAATAATACGGTGAACCATCAATCTTCTCAATCGGATCGATCGTAAGTGCAAGAAGAAGCTCTATAATCCCCTCGATATCGTACTTTATGGAGGTATCTACTGTATCTGTATTCTTCAGAAACGGCTCGAACAACGAAAGAAGCGAGTTCTTCTTTTCTTCGGAATCTCTTATGAGTTCTGCAAGTATCTCTCTAAAAGTATCGCTGTTGAGTATCTGCGAAGAAGCGTTATAAGCAACTTCCCCATTGATCAAAATGCTCCTCATCTCTCTTAGCCTCCTAAATTTGCCGTTAGTATATTATACTTGCAGATCGATTAATTTCCTTTCGTTTCATTGAAGATCATACAATTCAAGCGTTAGGCCGGCAAATCGAATCTTCGGGCGGTCTGTTTCAAACGGATTCGGCTTCTCTGTGAGTCGACGATGTCTCTGTTTGTTCGCTCCCAGTTGGAGCAATGAGTTTTCATTCCAATACTTTTCATAGCAGGGCAAATATTAGAAGCAACTTGCAAAAAACATTGTTAAAACTCAATTGGTGCGGCCATGAGCCGCAACAAGAAACGATGTCCAGTATGGCGGACAAGAAGAAAGAAGTCAAGAAGCAAGCAAAAAAAGAAGGCAAGAAAGAGACACCAAAGAAGTAGCCTCGCTTAATTCTTCGGGAGCCGGGTCGATGTTGCCCGTCTCCCGTTTTTTTACTACACCGAAAATCGTTAATCGAAATTCGGCTTTCGTTGTACAATTCCTATGGGTACAATCTTCGGTTTTCGGCCGAGGAGGTGAAGTGATGGTAAGGAATTTGCTTCTTGTTCTTATAGTGATTTCATCGCTAATTGTTTTTGGGCAAAACGACATTCTTTCGATGCTGCGTGAAACTGAAGAGCTTAGTGATTTGTCAAGAAAAGTCGAGTCCTCAGGGCTTGACGTTCTCCTATCAGGCCCAGGGCCATTCACTCTGTTTGCACCCATTAACGGAGCTTTTGCTAAGCTTCCCCCTGCAACTGGCGAGAAGCTTTCAGCTGATGCCTCTTACTCACAGAGAGTTCTTCTATATCATATTGTTAGCGGCAAAATGACATCTCAAGTTATCGTTCAGAAACCCGAGATCGACACGCTTCTCGGTCAAACCCTTGGAATCGACGCAAGAGGTGGAATAAGAGTCGACGGTTCAACAATAGTGGTCAGGGACATCCAGGCATCGAATGGCATAATTCATGTGATAGATTCTGTGATATTTCCCCGTGAAGAGCCCGACATCGCCCAGGTAATGAGGAATACAGGAATACTGGACGTGGCAGTGTCTGCTTTTGAAGAGACGGCCGTTGTGGATGCTTTGAAAGGTGAGGGTCCGATAACCATCTTCGTGCCGAGCGATGTTGCCTTCGCCAGAATACCATGTGAAACAATGGAAGCTCTAATGAGTGACCCGGAATGGCTAAGTGAGGTGCTTCTTTATCACATATCAAAAGGTCTCTTCACAACTGGTGATTTGATCCTTGAAAACGAAGTGAGATCGCTACAAGGGGAGATAATTGAGGTGAAAGTAACTGAATCCGGGTTGGGCATTCAAGACACCCTGATAATCGTGGGCGATATAGAAGCAAGAAACGGAATCATACACATAATCGATCATGTGATGTTCCCACGGAATTCTCGGAGAACCCTGCCATCAATCAAGGAGGGTCTTGAAGAAAAGGGATTCGATCTCATGACGACACTTCTCGAAAATCTGGATCTCGATGATCAATCAAACGAGGAAAATCGTATCACCGTCTTTGCTGTACCAAATGAGGCACTCATCAATCTTAAAGAGGATCTTAAGCTGGGTTACAGCGACCGAGAATCCCTGGGGAAACTGCTAGCCTATCACATCATTCCAAACGAATATCTACACTCTGAACTGAGGATTGCTCAGACCCTATTTGCAGCTAATGGAAAGCCCTTGAACATAAGGATAAGTGATCAGTCCACCGTAAACGGAATCCCGATAATCGAAAGAGATATTCTGTGCAGAGACGGAGTAATCCATGTAATCGAATCTCCCTTAATAATTGAACACTAGTCTAGTTAACAGCTCTCTTTCGGATAATCATCTTTCCGAGGGATACCAGTCCCCTCGATGAGACCGCGCTTCCAAAAGCGAGCGTTCCAAGCTTTCCTCCGGCTCCTCCAAAATGATTGGCGCTATATATGAACATTATTCCCATAATCAGCGCACTGAAAAGAACTGCCTTTTCGCTCCTTAACTTCTCTCTGGAAGACATACCGACAAAGGAGGCAGCCATCACAACGGCCGCCAGTTCTGCCGCGTTTTCGGCTCCAAATGCAGGCAGTAGCAACCCTCCAAGTAGACTCACCAGGCTGGATGCAACGACGGGACCGTTTTTCAGTCTTATGGACAACACATACGTCAGTACTGCTGAAGCCAGGCTGAAGAGCATTATACTTATCCCGAAGTGACGAAATTCGAGCAGTACGTCAATCAGTTCACATCTAGAGCTTGTAGAAACTATTATCCAGCTGCTGAACGCTATTGCCCCAAGCTTTCCCCCATAACCCTCAAAGACGTCCCTGGCGATGAAGTATATTGTTCCTGCGATCACCCCTGCCAAAACTATGTGTCCTAAGTCGTGAAGAACATCGGGAGAGACCATTCCAACGAAAGCCCCGCAATAGATTTCAACAGCGTGGTCCTTAACTAGCGCAGCACCAACAAGACCAACGAGCGCTGCGGCCACTATCGCTCCAAGCCCAAGATAAATGCTTACAAAATACGCCGTCAGTGTGCCTGCGCTAACCCAAACCAGCGAGGTCACATATCCCATAAGGCTTACGTCAGATGAAGGTTTGGAGGGAAACTCTCTGAAAGCCTCCCATACGAATCCGACAACGATTATCGAAAGAAAAGGCACCATGATAATCTCGAAATCCAGCGATGAAACTGCTGTTTGAACAAACAGAAGAAGGGTCATAAATACAAGTGATGAAAAACCTAGCCATCTCATCTCAAGCTCCGAATAATTCGCAAGAACTCCCAGAACCACTGTTCTTAAGCGAAATCAACTCCCCAACGGCAAGTTAAGTTTCAAAGGATCATCAAACACAAGTCTTTGATCTTCAATGAGAAATCCGATGGTTATTCGATCATAATAACGAGAGCAAATTAGACTACATGCGTTTGTTTGGATGTATAGACTTTTATTGCTTTGAAATTATTAACAGGTTGACATTTTTTCAAAGTCCTCCTTGCACAGAATTCAGTAGTATAATGATTATATCGTACCATCATTTACAAGCCTCCTAGATACCCGATTGAATTCAGCGACCCTCTAACTGGAGCTTTTTGCTGAGTTCTTGTAGATATGCGAAATGCAAACGGAGTTGGGTTTCTTCGAGGCAGAAGGGACTGGTATACTTGGAAAGACACTTCAAATTCTTGATATTCATTTCTTCTGTTGTGGTTGTCGTGATTCTCTCGGCCTTTTCATTCACGGCAATGTGGGAGGACCCACCTATCGTTCCCGGAAATGGTGTAACCGAGATAAAAATGCTGAGCGAGTGGTTGCCATCGATTGGAGGAACCATGCTGGACACGGAAGTGTACATTATCAAGGGTTCTGAAGAGGGCGGCAAGTTCCTCCTTTTGGGCGGAACACATCCGAACGAACCGGGGGGAACTCTCGCGGCCGTAGTCTTCGTCGAGAATGTGTCTGCGATCTCGGGCACTATATACGTAATACCACGTTCCAACCATAGCGCCTTCACCCACAACGATGCGATGGAGGGAGCTCCTCAGTTCTTTTCTATAGAATTGCCGGACGGTACTGAGAGAGTATTCAGATTTGGCTCTCGAAGGACTAATCCTATCTCTCAATGGCCTGATCCTACTATTTACCTGCACCCGACAGGCGCTACGCTTGGAGGAGGAGAAGTATCGAACTTGAACAGGACTTTCCCCGGACGAGAAGACGGTTATTCTACCGAAAAGGTGGCAGCCGCTATTATGAATCTAGTGCTCGAAGAGGAAATAGATCTGGTTTGCGATCTACATGAGTCTTCGCCAGAGTACCCTGTAAACAATGCAATCGTCTTTCACCAGGATTCCGCAGAACTGGCAATTATGACTCAGATGATGCTTGAGATGGAAGGCATCGACATCAGACTTGAAGAGTCTCCAATCAATCTCAGAGGGCTTACTCACAGAGAGATCGGGGATAATTCAGATGCTCAGGTTGTTCTTCTAGAAGTATCAAATCCTTCACAGGGAAGACTGCGGGGAAAGACAACGGAAGATCTCGTGACAAAAGGGATCGACAAGTTCTACTTGCAGGCTTCCAAAGATGGGAAATTGTTCGCTCCATATGACGAAACAGGTTATCCTCTTGATCTCAGAGTAGCGAGACATGTTGCAACAATAAGAGTTCTAGTCGATTCCTGGAACATGATGTTTCCCGAGAGGATGATCCTTCTTTCGGACATTCCGCCCTATGAGGGGCTGGTTGATGGTCTGGGGACTTATCTTAATCCAGTTTCATGAGAAACACACATTTCTAGATTGGAGGGGAAAGAATGAAAAAAGTAGTATTGCTCGTTACACTTATCGCCTTCACGTTCACGGCCTCTTTTGCTACCGTGACTGCTCCGACTGTTGCCTCAAGCAATGGAATGGTGGCTGCAGTCAACAATTACGCAGCCGAAGTAGGCGCAAAGATTCTCGAGATGGGAGGCAACGCTGTTGACGCTGCCATTGCCGTGAGTTTTGCTCTTGGCGTTGTCGAACCCTACGCATCCGGCTTGGGCGGAGAAGGCTATGCAGTGATCACAATGGCCGACGGAAGCAAATTCGCTATCGACTTCAGGAGTGCAGCTCCGATGGCAGCTTCTTACGAAGCTCTTTCCGAGCTCGGACTTACGATAAGCAAAGCCAATTACACTCCAAAGGGAGCCTGTGTTCCCGGAGTCCTTGCCGGAATAAAGGAAGCCTGGCTGTTGGGAGCAACACTTCCTCTGGCAGATCTCATTCAGCCCGCGATAGACCTTGCAAGAGATGGATTCATAGTCGACCAAACGTTCGCCCAGACTACTTCCGACAAGTACGAACTTGTTCTCGAAAACGGCTTCGATTTCTTGAACGAGGGTTTTGTCTGGGAAGCCGGGTCAGTATTCACAAATCCCCAGCTGGCAGAGACTCTTGAAAGGATAAAAGAGGAAGGCATCGATACATTCTACACTGGAAGCCTCGCAGATGAGATAGAAGAGTTCATGATTGAAGTCGGCGGTTTTATGAGAAAATCGGATCTCGAGATGTACAGGGCTATCGTTAGAGAGCCGCTTCACGGGACTTACAGGGGATACGATTTTTATGTTCCGCACCCGCCGGTTTCCGGCCCTCAGCTTATTGCCGTTCTCAATACTCTTGAGAACTACAATCTTCCCGCAATGAGCTGGGACGATCCTCTGGCAGTTCATATTATTCAGCAGGCGCTGGTTCTTGGAGACGTCGACAGAAGAGCTTACATAAGCGATCCGGAGTTCTACGATCTTCCTTATGAAGCCTTCATGAGCAAAGAATATGCCAAAACAAGATTCATGGCGATCGATCTGTCACAGGCCTTCGATCCAGCTTCCTACTATGACTATCAGGGAGACGCCTACCCATTTGCAGATGGATCAACTTATGAAGAGGTCCTACTCGAAGCTCTCGAGTCGGTAGCCGCTAATGAAAGCGGAGTGGAAGAATCGCCATCGACAACCCATTTCTCTATTGTTGACAAAGACGGAAACGCCGTTGCCTGGACCCAGACGATCTCGAGCTTCTTCGGTACAAGCGTTTATTTCAAAGGATTCTTTTTCAACAATGAGATGGCCAACTTTGCCTCCTCATACAGAGAAGGAGACGTCATCAACCTTACCGGGGGAATGAGACCGAGAACGACAATCTGTCCGACAATAATTCAGAAGGATGGAAAGGTTCGCTGGGTAATCGGTACACCTGGAGGCGGTAGAATAATATCCACCATGGTTCAGCTGGCAGTTGACCTTATAGACTTCAACATGCCTGTGGATCAGGCAATAAGAACGCCCAAGTTCGTTGGTTACACAACTTACAAGGATCTTAGAATTGAAGAAGGCTATCCACAGACTACACTTGACTTCCTCGAAAAGGTTCTTGGACATCAACTGAATGTATATTCATACCCCGATCTCTTCTTTGGCGGGCCGAATCTTGTTTCTGTTGAAGAAAACGGTTTGATGATAGGAGCCGGCTCCATAAGAAGATTAGGATCTGCTTCCGCACCGGAATTTTGAGAAATAGAAAGGATGATGTGATTTGAAAAGGCTATTGATTACGGCACTACTGATTGTCTTTTTTGCACTCTTAGGGTTTGCTGCAGAGGGAACCGAAGAGCAGTTAATTCTTGAAGAACCAGTTGCAGTTACTTCGGCCGGGCAATCTCCTGGCGCGCTTCAGTTCACAGTGGTTGCAAAGATGATCAAGCTGGAATACACTTTTGAAAAGCTTCTTAGCGTAGAGACCGTGGACATTTCTCAGTTCAAGACCCTCGTGCTGGTCGTTGGAGCCAGCGGAAAAGGCCTTGGGGCTGCCAACATAGATATCGAGGCAGAGATCCGGAGAGTGAAGTCACTCGCCGAAGCGGCTGAAGAAAGAGGTGTGAAAGTAGTTATCTGCAATCTGGAAGGCGAATCGAGAAGGGGTCCGTCTTCCGACAGAATAGTCACCGAACTCGCACCTTTTGCAGATGCATACTTTGTAAAATCAGACGCCGATCTAGACGGTTTCTTCACATCGTTCAGCGAAGAGGCCGGAGTTCCCCTGGCAACTTTTGAGAAGACAATTGACCTGAAAGACGTACTGGCCGAATACTTCGGCAAATAGCAATATGAATAGAAGGGGCGCGTTCTTGCGCCCCTTATTTCTTTGGAGGAAAACTAATGAGAATAAAAGCAATTTTGATTGTGGCTCTATTTCTAACTTCTGCACTCTTCGGAAGTTTTTTCAGACCGGATGTGCGTCCCGGATACGGTGTCACCGACATCGGTTGGTTATCTGACTATTTCTCTCCGCTGCGAAACACGAATATGGATACTCCCGTGTATTTCATGGACAGCGGCATCGAAGGACCGACCTTTCTTCTAATGGGAGGAACCCATGCTAGAGAGATTTCGGGCACAACCGCAGCGATAGTCTTCATAGAGAATGTTACAGTTACGAAAGGCAGGGTAATCGTACTTCCCTTTTCAAATATCAGCGCGGCTTCAATACCTGACGAGACGGGAAAGGCACCTCATTTTATACCTATTGAAAGCAGGTCCGGCAAAAGGTTCTTGGTGTATGGCGACAGAAGAACCGATCCGGTTGATCAGGGCATTCCTGATCCTGAGATCTTCAAACATGCTCAGTCTGATTTCACTCTCGACGATGGGGCGGAATCCAGGAATTTGAACAGGCAGTATCCGGGAGTTGCAGACGGAAATCCTACTCAGCAGCTTGCCTACGCAATAATCCAGCTCGTGAAAACCGAGAACGTCGATTTCAATCTTGACATGCATGAGAGTGGAACGCCTGACAGCTATATCGACAGCAAAGGAAATGAGCGGTCCGGCAGCAGTCTGGCTTACACACTGGTTTGTCATCCCGATGCTCTTGAAATCGGAGCAGTAGCGATTATGGAAATAGAAGCCTTCTATGGTGTTTCAATGAAGCTCGAAGAATCAAACAGGGCCTTCAGAGGCTTAAGTCACCTTGAAATCCGTGACGCAACTGGTTCGCTTTCATTCCTTTCGGAGACACCAAATCCCGGACAGGATTCATGGAGAGATAGATACGACGTTATCAACGATCCCGACTATCCTTTGAGCCACAGGGCAGGTTTACAGCTTCAGATAATAAGATCTCTTTTTGGTGCTTACGAAATGATGATAGGTGAAACGATTGAAGTCGAAAATCTTCCGTCTTATGAAGAAGTCATGCAAAACGGGATATTCTCTTACTTGAACTGAATTTCCGGGGGTGAATGTCATCTATACGCCTGAAGTCTGGTATTTTTTAGTAATGCTGATAACGTTTGTGGGTCTGGCTGTTATTAAGATCCCTATTTCCGTTTCATTGATGTTCTCCGCGCTGGCGGGCTCGATCGCCTTTGGGGAGTTCTTCCCTCTCAGGCATCTCGTCGAAGGTGGTTTTGGTTACATTGACACCATACTTGTTATTGGTTCTGCTATGATTTTTATGGAGTCAATCAAAGTGTCGGGCCTTCTAAATACAATTGCAGGAAACATGACGATCGCCCTTCACAAGAAACCAACCTTTCTTCTCGTATTGCTCACTTTTTTCATAATGATTGCCGGTATGATAACCGGGTCGTCAACAGCTACAGTTCTTACTACCGGTGCGATTGCCTTCCCGGTGCTGAAGAGTCTCGGATTGAGCAAGCGAAGAGCTGGTTCAATAATCGCAATGAGCGGAATCTATGGCATGATTGCACCTCCGATAAACTTGCCCGCAATGATCATCGGTCAGGGCGTCGACATGCCTTATATTGGATTCACCACCCCTCTTCTTCTGATGACCTTCCCACTGGCAATTGTCACCTCGCTCATTATTGGAGCCCGCCAGGTAAAGCCGGTCGATCTCGAGGAATTCAGGAAAACTAGAGAGAGGGAACCAATCAAGGGCTTTGCAGTCTACTTGCCGCTGATTCTTATGGTAATACTTATGGTTCTGGAAAACGTTAGTTGGGGATTCTCTCTCGGTCTACCCCTGATTTTCATGCTCTCCGCGATAGTAGCGACCATAACGGGAGCAAAGGGCAATCTCCTTAAGATTTCGATATCGGCCATACAGAACTCTCTTGGTATTCTTTCGATACTAATCGGTGTGGGAATGTTTATTCAGATCATGACGCTGAACGGCGTCCGCGGTCTCATTGTGGGCTTCCTGAATGGCCTTCCGCAAGGAGCTCTGTTGGCAGGAATCGCTCTTGGCATTCCGGCATTTGGTGCTGTTTCTTCTTATGGCTCTGCCTCAGTGCTTGGAGTTCCCTTCTTGCTTGCCTTTCTTGGCAACAATGATATCGTCGTCTGTTCGGCTCTCTCTCTGCTCGCCGGCCTTGGAGATATGGTGCCGCCAACTGCCCTTGCCGGCATATTCGCCGCTCATGTGGTCGGAGAGAAGAACTATTTCAAGATCTGGCTGAGCTCGATGCCGGCCTTTTTCATTACGATGATATTCGCTACCATTACTATAATCTACTCAAACGCGGTAGGAAGATTCGCAAACAGCTGGTACTTCTATCCAGTTTTAATAGCTGGTTTTGTAATCGTTGCGATTGCGCTTCTTCTAGTAGATAAGAGAAAGGAGATGCCAGTGTCGTGACATTTATATATATTGCAATTGCAGTGTATCTTGCTTCTGTTTTAATATATTCGGCTTACAAGACAGCCAAGAAATGGGAGTGGGTCATGAGCGCCATGATACTCATCCCGCTAATCTTAAGAATCTTTCTTATTAAGTAGGGCTTCCTTACCCGGAGAGTTTTTCCAGAGTATAATTTCTCTAGCTAAACTCTTCGGGAGGAGTAGTAGTTGCAGATTAAACGAGACAGTCAATTCTACAGATTCGCTGCGTACGGTTTTCTGAAGAACCTTCGTTTCTTTGATCCATTCTTGATACTGTTCTTCAGGGAGATGGGACTTTCCTTTCTCCAGATAGGAACTCTCATTTCCGTGAGAGAGGTGGCCACGAATTTCCTTGAGCTCCCAACTGGAATTATCGCCGACTTGTACGGAAGAAGGTTATCTATGGTGCTGTCGATGGTGTCCTATCTTTCGTCCTTCATTGTCTTTTACTTCTTTCCCAGTTTTTATGTCTATATGATAGCCATGATAGCTTTCGCATTCGGGGAGGCTTTCCGAACCGGAACTCACAAAGCAATGATACTGGAATACTTGAGAATCAATGGGATGACCGACATGAAGGTTCATTATTACGGAGCGACTCGAGCGGCATCACAGTTGGGATCGGCGATCAATGCTTTAATAGCCGCCTTTCTGGTATTCTACTCGGGCAGCTACAAGATAGTATTCCTCGCTTCTGTCCTTCCTTATGCCGCCAATCTCGTCAACCTGATGCTCTATCCCAAGGAACTTGACGGCGAGTTGGGAACCGGAGAAAAAAGAGAAACGATAAAAGCCTTCCTGGGTATTTTTAGGAATGGAGACGCTCTCAAAGGGGTGCTGAATTCCTCTCTTTACGATGCGTTTTTTAAAGTCGTAAAGGAATATCTTCAGCCGATCCTCAAGGCCCTGGCTCTCGGATTACCAATAATGATAGCATTCAGCGCAGAACAGAGGACGTCCGTAATCGTAGGCGTAGTTTACTTCGTTATCTACATTGCCACTAGCTATGCATCCAAAAACGCTGGAAAACTAAGCGGCAAGTTTGGAAATGAAGCGAGAGCGCTAAATTACACCTACATTTTCGGTGCAGTTCTAATCATATTTAGCGGTATTTTTCAGATCTTCGCTTTGCAAGTCTTGGCCGTTCTCATCTTCTTCTTCTTGTTCATCCTTGAGAACTTCAGACGCCCCATCAACATTAGCTATATCAGCGATAACATAGATCATAAAACGATGGCTTCCGGTCTCTCGGTAGAATCACAGTTGAAGACTCTGCTGATGGCGATATTCGCTCCCTTGATTGGCTTCATGGCTGACAAACTGGGAGTGGGGTTGGCAATTACGATAGCCGGAGCAGCTATGCTCTGTCTCTTCGCTTTCGTTAAACTTAACCCTCCCAAAAACGTCAAAGATGTTGAAAGCGAAAAAGCTTAACCGTTAGTAAGTCTATTGGGGGTGATTAGTCTTGAGAAAGGTCTTCATATCAATGATTTTATTCTTCCTTTTGGTAACCACAATGGTTTTCACATCAGAGACCGAGAGGGTCGCGGGAGATATTGAGAGGATTATTGTCACTCAGGTTTCTTACGGCGAAAAGAACGGTGAATGGACAGAAGTGAAGAGAGAGACAAAGAGGATAGAGGTGTTCTCTCCGGAAGGTAGACCGGTGATTACCGCTCTCCACATGAACGGCAAAGAATACAGCAGAGTTGAATACACATACGATGCCAGCGGTTTGCTTCTGGAGAGACGATATTACAGGAACGCAAGTGCAAACTTCACTTCCAAAACACAGTTCAGCTATGATTCTTCTGGCAGGGTCATTGAAGAGAAGACCTATGAATACTGGCCTCCGCTTCTGGGACCAGACAGACTGGTCGAGAGAGTCGAGATCACTTATGAACGAGAAGGTCGGGAGATACACAGAGTGAGGACAAATCAACTCGGCGCGGTTCTTTCAAAGACCAACCGCATTCTTGACGAAGACGGTAGAGTTCTGGAAGAATCCGTTTTTGATGGAAAAAACAAGCTTACTTCGAGGACAATTTACGAATATGACGACTCTCGTCTTTCGAAGATCTTTTCAATAAACAACCTGCTTCCTCTGAACGAAGAAACGATAATCAGCGATGTGGATTTCATTTTCGATAGAAAAATCAACACTTTCTCAGGCGGATCAGTCGTTCAGAGTCTAAGAAGAGTATCGGACGGGTACTTTGAAATTGTCGAAAAGCGTGAAATGGAAGAAGAGGTGGAAGGGACCGTCTGGGTATCACTCCCTGTGGAGCCCTTCTATGTCTCTCTAGAATACTCGGGCTCCCTCAAGACAACCATTTCAAGAAATGCTGAGGGAGAGGTTGTTCTTCTTGAGGCCTTCTGCGGAGAAGAAACAGTGGTGATTGCTGAATACAGTTATGATTCAACCGGCTTGATTACCTCCAGAGAATACATTGCGGGAGAACTCCACCTCAGGATCGAATACGCTTTCGATTCACGAGGAAACTGGATTGAAGAACGGCTGTATAAAGAGAAAAGCAATGAGTTCAGGCTCTTGTCAGCAATTGAGAGGATAATCGAATACTATTGAAACGAGCTGCTTGCATCAAAGGTCCAGAAACTCCTCATTAAGACTTTCCACGTTACTGGAGTCAAGAGCTGCATAAACAGGCAGATCGAATAAGAAGTTAATCTGCCTCAAGGAATCTCGATTTGATTTTCTTCAAGATTGAACTGAGCATCTCTTTGCGAAAATAATTTCGGAATTCAGTCTCTCTTTATCGGCACTCCTTCGCGGGTGATAGAATCTTACTAGTGGGAGGATATATATGAGAATCACGCTTTTCATCGGTCCTTCGGCCTCCGGAAAAACGGAAAGAATGCTTCAAGAGCTAGAGGCAGCGCACAGGGAAGACCCGTTTTCCTATTTTTTTGTCGGTCCTTCCGGAGATCATGTCAGATATGTCAGAGAAAGCTTTATTTCAAGAGTTGGAACGATTCCCGCTTCCAGATTTCTTGCGATGGATCAGTTTGCCGTCGAGCTTTTCAGCGCACTTAATCCGGCATCGATCCATGTGGGAAACCATCTGATAAGAATGGAAATTGGGGATATTCTCGATCAAATCGGAAGAGAAGAACTCGCCGATTCGCCGGTATTCGTCGATTATCTGCTTGAAATGGTGCACGACGTAAAGGAAAACGGTGGTTTTGGAGAGATGTTCTCTGAAGACGATGAGGTGTCGGCGATTCTCGAGTCAATCTATGTCGAGCTTCAGAACAGATTATCAAAGAAGGGAATTTTTGACACTTTCGATGCTTACACTCAAATCGATGACTGCGAAAGGGATCTCAGATGCGGGGAGTTCGGCAGGTACTTATTCCTCGACGGGTTCCACGACTTCAGTCACGCCCTTAAGCATTTCTTCAAGGCCGTAATTCCAGCTTATGACGAGGTCTTCATCACCGTTCCCCAAGAGCCCGGAAAGGAGTTCCTGTTCTCGAATATCGATTCGATTCTGGAAACGGTAGATGAAATAGGCGAGAATCTTCCCGAACTTGAGATCAGAAGGATTTTTTTCGAGAAGACTCCTCCTTCCAGTGGATTCGAGAGTTTCAAAGACTCTCTTTTCTCATCCGCATGCGGAAAGCAAGCCTGCGCATCGGTCGATATAGTCGTTTACCCCGATATCTTTGCGGAGATTGAGGGCATATCGAGGTTTGTGAAGTCCTTGCTTATATCGGGGTACGAACCGGGCGACATTTCAGTTGTCGCTTCGGACTTCTTCGCTTACAGAAAACTGCTCTCGGGAAAGCTCCGCGAGTATGGGGTTCCCTGCAGAATTGAAGGTGATGAGCAGCTTTACTCCTCTCTCTCGATCAGAAGGTTGATTCTTCCTCTAGAGACTGCTGTTCTGGGTTTCCCGCCTGAGAAGATCATCGCGATGGGCGACTCAGGTTATGGAGGAGAAATAGATTCGAAATTTCTTGAGTATGTATCTTCAATGTCTAGAATAATATACGAGAGGGCAGGTCTCAGGCTGTCGCTCCAAAAGAGAAGACTCTCGTGGCAAGAACACCTTGGAAGGCTTGTTCATCACATTGAAGCGAGGCGCGAGGCCATAATCTCATTGGCCGAGGATGAGCTTGAACTGAGCGCTGCAGAAGAGCTTGCCGGAATCGTTGAACGTATTGAAGGCGATCTTCTGCCCGCAATTGAGAAGATTTTCAGCGTTCTTGAACCTTTCAGAAGCTTGAGAAAGAGGTCGGTGGGAAGTTATCGTGAAATGTTGATTGGCTGGGAGAAGGAACTCTCACTGACAGATACTTTTGATGAGTATCAGATTGATTTGCAGGAGCAGGAATTCGCGGCAGTTAGAAGGCTCTTCGATAACACTCTTACAGATCTGGAGAAACTCCTCAAGTTCATGGGCAAGGAGCTGATCTCTCCGCAAGAGTACTACCGGTATCTAATGGTTGTGCTCAGGCATGACAAATTCCCTCTTTCGAGGAGCAAAGCAAACAGAGTCGAAGTGCAATCGCTGATAAATTCGCGCTTTTCGAAGAAGAAGATCAAGCTGTTTGCCGGCTTCGTGGACGGCGCATATCCTCATGTCAGTTTGAATCCATTGTACAGTTTCACCCAATTTGGGGAGATCAAGCCCAGGGATCTTCTTCTGGATGAGGAGATGCACCAGAGACTGAATCTCCACATATCAGTAAGTTCGGCACTTGAGTCTGTAAGGTTTACTCTGCCCGAGTCAACGGTTGACGGTGAACCAATTCTTCCATCTCCTTACCTGAAGAGCGTTTTGGAGAGTTCGGGGTGTGAAATCCTCCGGGAAGGGAGAAGGGCCGGCAGAAGATTCGGATATATCCCGGAACTGGGATCATCGATGAGTGAATCAGAGCTGAAGATTGCGGCAGCAAGACTGTTCAGAAGCGAAGCATGGAACGAGCTTAAGGAATTCGGGCCACTGAAACCGCTCGATTCAGTCCTTACCCAGTTTGGAAGGGAGTTGAGCTGGTCTGTCGAAGATACAGGAGACCTAGGCAGGATCGTCGGCAAAGTCTTCTCATTCTCGCGTCTGAAGTCCTACGACGATTGCCCGTTTTCATTCTTTCTTTCCTACGTTGTAGGTCTCGATGTCTCTTTGGAAAGGATTTTTGAGCTAACAGCCCTCGATGAGGGAAACATTTTCCATTCCGTTCTTAGAGATTTCTTTTCCGGAAAGACCAAGGACTGGCAGAGCTCTCTTTCCGAGAATATCTCCAGACACCTGATGCACGATAGCGAGGTAGTCTTTAGGTTTGAATTCGAAAGGCTTAAAGAGATTCTCAGGGACTACATTACTGAAAGAGAATCCAAGAAACCGAACTTCATGCAGGGGGATTTCGTTCCTTTCGCTTTCGAGAAAGCCTTCGGGATTGGAGATACGAAACCGGTAGAACTGCAGTCTGATTTCTTCTTGAGAGGCAAAATCGATCGACTTGATCTCGATGAATCGAGCCGCGCAATGTATCTCATAGACTACAAAAGAGGCGACAGCGGTGACGAAAAGCAGCTTCTCCTGTATTCTATCGTTGCAGACAAACTCTTTAAAGAGAAAGGATACTATGTTGCAGGGGGGGTTTTCAAGACACTGATAGGAAGAGTAGTTAACAAATCTGCCTTTAGAACGATTTCTTCAGACGAAGAGAAGTCCTGGGAGTTTGCGAACAAGAGAAAAACAGAAAGAATCGTTAGGGAGTCTGAGCTTTTTGAATGGCTCCGGAAGATAACCGAAGGAATCTATTCGGGGAGATTTCCACCCTCGTTAATCCGTTCTTCAAACCAGTGCTACAACTGCAAATTCGCTGCTGTCAAGAGAGCGATCACCTGGAGGGAAGGTGGATCAGATAGTGAATAGCGACATGTTTGTCACGGCTTCTGCCGGTACAGGAAAGACATATACACTGGTTAAGGAGTATGTCGGGGTATTTGAAAGAGCATTCAGGCTTGGCGAGCAGCTTGATGTCCACAACGTGGTTGCTATTACCTTCACGAATAAGGCTGCAAGAGAAATGAAGGACCGTGTAATAAGCGAATTTGATCTCAGGATCTCTCACGGTGAACCGGGGAAGTGGAAGTTCTTGAGAAGCAAGCTCTCATACGCCTGGATCTCCACCATTCACTCTTTCTGCGAAAGGATACTGAGGGAGTGCGCCCTCTTCGCGGGCATAGATCCGGGATTTCAGATTATCAACGGAATGAGGAGATCTTCACTTGAGGAAAAGGTTGTCAGGACTTACTTCGAAGAGAACCTGGAATCTATTGAGCCGCTCATTCGGCTGATGGGACTCGATAAGGCGTTCAGATTGATGAAAGATGCATTGTCGAGGGAGAGGCACTCATTCTATCTTAACCCCTCTCCCGTTGAGTGTTCAGGCAGAGATCTGGGCTCGGATGCCGAAATAATCATCGACGGTTCGAAGGCATTCGCGGAATCTTACAGGGCAGTTCTGTCTGATTACGAAATGAGAACTACGGGTTCCGGCCTCCTGGACTTCGATCAACTCCTGACCAGAACGAGAGATCTTCTGCTGAAAATGCCTGATGTGCAGCAGAAGTACAGCAATCGGTTTAGATACATCTTTGTTGACGAATTTCAGGATACAGATGAGCTTCAAAACGAAATAATCAGACTACTCAAGGCCGATGGCAAAAACAATGTCTTCTTCGTAGGTGACGCCAAGCAATCCATATACCGTTTCAGAGGAGCAGACGTCTCGGTCTTCAACAAGACAATGGATACCTTCAAAAGAAGCGGAGCAGCTGTCAAAAATCTCCGGATCAATAGACGCTCACATCCTGACCTTGTCTCATTCCAGAACAGATTTTTCAAGAGAGTGATGCGAGAGAACCCTGAAGGCCAATTCTTTCGTTCAGTTTATGGGGAAGACGTCGAATCGATCCCTTACGAAATTGACAGCAGCTCCTCAAGAGTGAGAATAATTAGCAGCGACACTTCTGACGACTCAATAGGAGTGGCAAAGACTATAAGGGCGCTTCTCGAAGAGGAAATTGTTTTCAGAAACAAGTCTGGTGAATGCGTGAAGCGTCGAATAACTCCCGGAGACATTGCTATCCTCTTGAGAACATTTTCCAGAGTCTCGAGTTACGAAGCAGCTCTCGAAGAGATGAATATTCCGTTCTACACCGTCGGCAGCAGGAATTTCTACGAACGGCCGGAGGTAACCGGTCCCCTATCCTGGCTTGATCTCCTCGTCGATCCCTTGAATGACAACAATCTCGCGTCATTCTTGCTATCACCGGCCTTTGGAGCTACACTTGATGAAATGCTCTCTCTGAGGGTTAGACAAGGCATGAGTCGTGTTCCGCTGTATTTCGTTCTGCAGGAAAGCAACGATGAAAGATTCGGTCAGTTGAAGGAGCTGCTAGATAAATTTGGGAAGCTCAAACATATGCTCTCCCCGAGCGATATTCTCCAGAGATTTGTTGAAGAAACTGAGTATCTGGCGAAGCTGGCCACACTTAAGTCCGGCGAGAGAATGATTGCCAACGTGAAGAAGCTGATTGAGCTGGCCCAGGACCTTGATAGAATGGGTAGTTCCCTCCGCGAGCTTTCATCAAACATAAGGGCGTTTGTTGATTCAAGTGATGAATCTGAAGCCACTCTCGAGACAGAAGAGTCGGATAGCGTCAAGATACTTACTGTTCACAAGTCGAAGGGATTGGAGTTTCCTATTGTCGTAATTGGCGACATGTACTGGAAAAAAAGAAACTCCAGCAAGCGGCTCTTCTTTGATGAGAAGGGATTTCTCATAACGAAGGATAAGCCCTACAGAGATGAAGAGGGCCTAATTGGACGACTGGCGAGACAGGAAGAGGAAAAGGAACTGGAAGAAGAGAAGCGGACACTTTATGTTGCCTTATCGAGGGCACGAGAAATGCTTATTCTTAGTTTAAACGGAAAAGGAGACTCTTCACGCCCATGGTCAATCTTGCTTTCAGGATCTCTGCTAGAGCCGGAAAGCGGCGAGATAAACAGTTTCTTGAAGGAAATAGCCGAACCGTTCTCTCCGGGGGAATTTCCCTCCCTTGAGGACAGATCCTCCTGGACTGAATTCTCTTTGCCGGAAATCACTTCGGTAATGCCGGTTGCCGACTCTTCTTACGTCAAATATCTCTCGCCGACCTTCATAACTTCTGACTACGAAGCAGAGTTTGAGACTGCATCAGATGCGGGAAGCCCTGACCTCGTGAAGCGAAAGGCAAATATCGGGTTGCTGGCCCACAGCATCTTGGAACCGCTGGGAATGAAAAGTGTTCAAGGACTTCCCCTAACTCTGAAATCGATCATCGATGGAGGAAGACCGGTCTCTGTTGACAGGGTTAGCTTCAGCGACGATGATCTGATTGAAGTGAAGAAAGTTCTCTCCGGACTAGTCCAACATCAAATCATCAAGGAAGTTGAAGATTCTGAAAGAGTGTTAAGCGAATTCCACTTTCAACATGGGTTCGGGAAGTATGTTTTGATCGGAATTGTTGATAAACTATACTTGAAGGACGGAAAGTGGAGGATTGTAGATTTCAAATACGCGAACTGGAGTCCCGGATTCATCGACAAGTACCGATTCCAGATGCGGTTCTACCTCTACATTCTCAGAGATCTCTTGTCCCCCGTTGAAGCTACACTGCTCTTTCTTAAAGACGGAAAGGCAGAGAAGATTGTACTTGAAGATCAAGTGAGCTTCGAGGCGGAACTCCTTCAAATGATCTCAAGAGCTGGAGGCGATACGAATGAACCTTAAACCAACACGTCGCTCTTTTATGATCAGGTACTTCATCTATCCTTACTATTTCTTTCTAGGAATCATATTCTATCTGAACTTTGACCTGTCGGGCATAGACGGAAACAATCGCCTTTTTCTTATAGCAGTCTGGATAGCCTTGACAGTAGTTCCAGGAATTCTACTGGCGTTCTCCCGAAGGAGATTCGGCTGGTTCTTCTGGCCGGCGCTCTTGAATGCTGCCGGCTGGTTGATAAGGTACGTTTTCCCCGAGAAGACCTACAATGATCTCAAACCGTTGTTCGACAATGGGCCGGTACTTCTTTTCACCGTAGCGGGGCTGCTCGGTGTCATCTTCGTGGAGATTTACAGGAAATCTTTCAAGTACGAGTTCAGCGATGCCGGAGTGGAGATTACCCACGGAATGTTCAGCTCAAACTCTCATATGATTGTCGCCAGACACATTACAAACGTCATGCTAAAGAGAAACTTCTTCGAACTCATAATGGGAGTTGGTCACGTGATTCCTGTAACCTCTTCTGGAATGGGTTCGGGAGATAGAGGGGTAATGGGAGGCTTTACGACCGATGCAGGAACTCAGAGCCTTCGTGGGGGAGCCTTTGTGGGAAGCGTCAGCACTGAGAAAGAGTTTGTTGCAAACCCAGCAAACTGCATATATGGCATATCGAAACCGAAAGATGTGATGGAAAAATTAAAGAAAATGGTTTTATAAAGAAAGATTAATGGCGTGCCCGGGGCGATTTGAACGCCCGGCCTCCAGATCCGCAGTCTAGCGCTCTATCCAGCTGAGCTACGGGCACCCATAAACAATATAATGGCGGAGAGAGAGGGATTCGAACCCTCGGAGGGTATAAACCCTCACGTGCTTAGCAGGCACGCGCCTTCGGCCTCTCGGCCATCTCTCCACCCTACAGAGTTCATTCTATCACGGTGAGGTTGTGGTGTCAATGCAACGCAAGTCTTGAAAACCTCTTCAAAGGACACTGGTTAAGCGTTTCCCAACTCTCCTATCTCATTTCTTTGAGTTTGAATTACTGAAATGAGCGGTTCTCTTTTTCCGCCCGAGGATCATTTGCTTGAAGGGATCGGGCCAGCTTCGGTTCAGAAAAAAGCTGGCGAATATGTAATCGCATCTTTCAATGTAAAGGCACAATCATAGCAGGAGTTTTATCCAATGAGCTTTTTCGCCTGATGAGTCTGTGATGTCTCTATTCGCAGCGACCGGTTATCATTAAGGAGGGCTGCTTTCTGTACCTTGACTTAAGTGGAATTCGTAATTTGGAGTAAAGTGATTGCTATTGATCAATGTTCAATGCAATAATCGCCTTGAGCTAAAAATGACGAAGGAGTGTGAACGGACTGAGGATAAGAGAAGTTGAACTAAGAGATGCTGCTGGACTCAAGGATATAGTCGTCGATATCGGATGGTTCAAGAACAAGGGTTTTGAAGAGGAAACATACTTGAAGAGCATTGAAAAGATGGTTCAGTGGAGTGTGGAGAAGGACGATCACCTCATTCTCGTTGCAGAAGAGGGAGACGAGTTGACAGGATACGCCAGCGTGCATTTCATGCCTTATCTATTCATGGGAGGCGCCGAAGGTTATGTTGGAGAGTTGTTTGTGAAAACACCCTGGCGGGGAAAGGGCATCGGAGGAGAGCTGCTGAGAAGGGCGGTAAATGAATCCAAGAAGAGAGGCTGCTGCAGGATAAGGCTGATAAACATAAGGTCAAAAGAGTCCTATCGTCGAGGATTCTACTCAAAGCCGAATTGGCAAGAAAGAACCGATGCGGCCGACTTCATGTTCAGATTGAACGAATCGGAATGAACTGTGCAAACAGGTTGCTGCTCTAGAGTCGAATCGCTTAGGCTTTCAATAACTCTGGATCTCATTTGGTTTTCTAGAGCTTACGCTCATCTTCCCACCGCAGAGCGCTCATGTGCGGTCTGCCGGGATGGCCTGCGGAGTATTTTCACTGTCTGGCTTTTTGAAAACCCTACAACATCTTTCGTGTTATGGGATGGTATCAACTTCACGGACGCTCAATTTGCCGAGCCGGAAAAGGGTCTATAATTTATCTGGAAGGCAAAGAGGTGATTCTTCTGGAGTATCTTGAGAAACTGTTGATCAGAATTGGGCTTGTCTGTATAACGGTCGCGCTTGTTCTATTTCTGCTGCGAAAAGTCGGTCTGAATTTTGGAAGACTTCCGGGAGATATTCACATAAGCAGAAGCAATTTCGAATTGTGGCTCCCGATCACTTCTGGGCTAATAGTGAGTGTTATAATTACGGGAGCCCTTTGGCTCTGGAGAGTAATTAGAAGGTTTCTTTAACCGACGGAGGAAGAATGGGTACTGTATATTTACGGGTGAATTCCGAGAACCCCGATGAAGCAATTCTGAAGAAGGCTGCTGAACTAATCAGGAAAGGCGAAGTTGTCGTTTTTCCTACGGAGACTGTTTATGGATTGGGCGCGAATACCTTTGATGAGACGGCCATCATGAAGATTTTTGAGGCAAAAGGCAGGCCCCAGGACAATCCACTGATAGTTCACATTTCTACCATGGAAATGTTGAAACAAATCGTATCACAAGATGTCGAAAGTTTTTCGGCTCTAATGGATCTTGTCTGGCCAGGGCCAGTGTCGTTGATCTTCGAAAAAAGCAAGGAAATACCTGACTCCGTTACTGCGGGGCTGAAGAGTGTGGCCGTCAGATTTCCTTCCCACCGGGTGGCCCAAGAACTGATACGACTCTCGGGTGTTCCTATCGCAGCGCCCAGTGCAAACCTCTCAGGCAGACCAAGTCCCACAATGGAAGAACACGTGATCGAAGACATGGACGAAAGAGCAAGCTGCACAATCCTTTCGGGTTCGACGGTTTTCGGACTGGAATCTACGATTATTGATCTCTCAAGAGGAAGACCCTCCCTATTGAGACCGGGCCCTATCGACCCGGATCAACTGAAGGGAGTCCTTCCAGATCTTCTTGTCCCGGATTTTGTTTCGGGCAGAAAAGAGTATCTTGGTGATCCAATGTCACCGGGTTTGAAATACAGACATTATTCTCCAGACATTCCATTAATACTCGTCGAAGGAGAGACCGAAATGGTTGTCGCAAAGGTGGGAATAGTGGCTGGAAGAAAGAAGTCTCTCGTTCTTTGTTCTGAAGAAATGAAGGACTATTATCCCGTTCAGGTCAAGAAGGTCGTTCTCGGTTCGAGAGACAACCTCATTGAGGTTGCCTCGAACCTCTTCAAAGAACTGAGAAATAAAGAGAACATGGAATACTCTCAGATCATTGCCGAGCCCTTCCCTGAAACAGGTGTGGGACTTGCAATCATGAACAGGCTGAGGAAGGCGGCCTGGAAAATTGAAAGGACTTAGAATTCAGACTCGGGGAGAGTGGCTAGTTTGAAAAAAAGACTCAAGAATCTTTCGGGAGAGATATTCGTCCTACTGGGAACGGTTATCGTTGCACTGGCTTTCTACCTCGTCTTTACCTGGGGCGACAGGGCCGTGACGATGATCGAAATAACCGTGGTCGAGAAAGTCGACAATTCCGAAGCCGGAAAATCCGATTATAGAGTGACGGCAGATACCGGAGAGGAATTCGTGATCCAAAACGCCGAAAGCCAGGGATTCTATGGTGCTTCAAAGGTCTTCAAGATGCTTGAAGTCGGAAGAACCTATCAGGCGCTTGTAACTGGAAGAAGAATACCCATTCTTGGCATGAAGAGAAATATCATCGAGGCGATACCCTCTCCATGATCTACTCGAAAGTGAATCCATCTTCCAGCAAATCGACACAAGCCCTCGTAACCGAACGATCGTAAAGGGTACCTGCTCCGGAAGTGATCTCTTCTATTGCCACTTCTATTCCAAGCGCCGGTCTGTAGGGTCTGTGCGATGATATAGCTTCGACAACATCTGCCACAGCGATTATTCTTGCCGGCAGAAGTATCTCCTCTCCCTTTAGCCCGTTAGGGTATCCAGAACCGTTTAGCCTCTCATGGTGCTGAATCACGTAGTCGGCGATCGGAAAATCAAACTTGATTTCCTTTAGAACTTCATAGCCAAGCTTAGAGTGCTCCTTAATCATCTCAAACTCTATGTAATTGAGTCTCCCAGGCTTGCTTAGAATCTCGGACGGGATCCAGAGTTTCCCAATATCGTGAAGAAGGCCACTTATCCTTATGTTCTCGGAAAGTCTATCTTCAAGTCCCATTCTCCTGGAAATCGAGACTGCCAGAAGCCCCACTTTTCTCTGATGCCCCGAAGTGTAGGGATCTCTTATCTCCACAATTCTGGAAAGCGCATTAATTGTGCTTGTTAAGGTAGCCTCGAGTTTTTCCTTATTCACCTCGGCCTCTCTTCTCGCTACCCTAAGATCTGTAACGTCTGAGATGAAGCCTTCGACAAACACTTCGCCCCCACTTTCGCCGGCAACTACCTTTCCCCTTTCAAGAACGTACTTCACCTGACCCGACCTGGTCACTATTCTGTACTCTATCTCGTAGCGATCGCCTACTGCAAAGGACTCCTGGATTAGGCCCCACACCATCTCCCTATCCTCGGCGTATATCAGATCCGAGTAAGATAGTTCCTTGTTTCCAATAATCTCCTCTGGCCGGTAGCCGGTGAGCTCTATGATCCCTCTACTGACTACTTCCATGGTCCACTCTCTGTCGTTCTTACATCTGAAAGCGATGCCGGGAAGATTGGAAACCAATCTGTCAAGCTCGGGTTTGCTCTCTCCCAGCTTCGTGCAAGCATCGACTGAATCGCTGACGTCATCATAAACGATTGCAACGACACCTTCGTTAAGTCTGTGAACCGACATGTCTCTCAAGATATCTGTTCTCGAATCCGAGTGGCGCTTCGGACTAATGTGAAGGGGAACACCGGAACTATTGACTTCCCTTATCAAATCCATGATTCCGAAATCAGCGGCACCAAGAATAGCCCGCTCGAACTCCTCTCCGACGAGCTCATCTCTTGAAAGACGCTCTATTCTTAGCGCGGCAGGATTCGCATTGAGGATGGTGCAGCTCCCTCCTTTCGATACACCGCAGAGCAGAATGCCGTTTCTTGCCAGAGAAAAGAGATCACGGTAGCTGGCAGCATCGATACCGGAACTGCGGTCAAGACATGACCGGGAGTCTTCCTCTAAATCCTGTCTAGAATTCGAATCTCTCATTTTCATCTCCAAATTAGTAGATGCTCCGATCATATGGTTCTTAGAGTGTCTACAAAATCACCGACAGAACTCTATTCGATCAGAGGTCTGATTGTATTGCGCTTCTTAAAGAGTCTACAGACCCTTTGAATCCGGTCATAGCACCCGAGCAGAGCATCGAATCGACTATGGCTTCTGCGCACGCCCAGACGGCTGCCCTGAATATTTCACTCTGCGTGTTCCCTTCGTTCATTAAGCTTTGCTCGGACTGTCTGTACTCTATGGATGTAGTGAAAGCAAGTGAAATGTCTCCACTTCCATGGTACCCTGGAGCTCCCAGCAGCCCAATAGCAAGATTCATGTGCCGCGTTACTCTCTTCAACTGATGGGGCATCAAAGGCAGGTCTGTTCCCAGGATCATGATGAGCGATCCTTTCTCCCGATCGGAATCCTGTAGTTTGGGACGCAATTCGAGAGACGGAATTCTAAGGTCGGACGATCTGCCGAAATTCGAAAGAACGAAAACCCCTAAGGTGTATTTCCTGCCTCCGAACTCGACGATTCTTGAAGACGAACCGATCCCGCCCTTATAACCAAAGCAAACCATCCCGGTCCCCGCGCCACAGCTGCCGAGCTGGAAATCCTTTTTCGCGTCCCCGACCGCATCGGTAACCATCTCTTCTTTTATCGCCAGAGCTCGAATTTCATTTAGAAAGCCATCGTTGCACTCCATGACGACTACGTTAAGCGACGACAATTCAGGATTACTCTGGAGGGCGAGCCTTACCGCACCTTGATGTACGGCTCCAATTGAAAGTGTGTTGGTCAGAAAGATATCGCTTTCGATCGTCCCGAGTTCTTCTATCTGAATAAGACCCATCGACTTTCCATAACCGTTGAAGACGCTGGAAGCTGCCGGGACGGGCCTTTCATATACGTAAGGAATCCTTATGACGCTTATTCCCGTTCGAAGATATCTCGGTGAATCCTCAGTCAAAGTGTAATGCCCGACTCGTATTCCCTCAAGATCGGTGATCTTGTTCAAAGGCCCCGTTTCGTAACCGTCTCCCGGGTAAGCGAGCTCTCTATATCTCATCTCTTCACCTATCTTTCGATAATTGATATTGGATCTTGTTTCGAAATCAAGAATCTTGCCGTGATTACTCCGGCCAACATAACAATAACGGTCATTACAGAGATTCTGAAAAGCGTCTCAGGAACTACGATCGAGGAAATGTAAAGTCCCCGAAGAAAGACCGATCTAAAAATCTGCCAGCAGATCGTAGTCAGAAGATATCCAATTGCTGCGCCTAGGAAAAGCACTAATGACAGTTCTCCGAAAAAGAGAAGACCAATCTCATCTCTACTCTGTCCCAAAATGTTCCTGATTGATATCTCGCTCCGTCTCGCCAAGGTCACCCTTGTAACAGTAACCAGACCGATTATTATGACGACGATGTACTGAAGATAGATGATAATCGAGGAAATCAACCCCATGAACTGCGTCTCGGCACGGATCTTCAACTCGAAAGTCTTCTTGTCGACCAATTCCACCTGACCGGCCTCGGAGGCGAAACTTCTCATTTCACCTGCAAGATCACGGTCATCGTATAATACCAGGAGACCGGCAGATTCTATTCTGTCTTGCACTAAGACACCAGCGAGACTTTCTAGATTCGGTAGAACCTCCATCGAAGAGTAATCCAACCCCCTGACAGAACCATTGACAATTAAGTCGAAAAGACTCCTGCTAACATACAGCGTACCGGCCGACGGATCTTCGTCGAATATTGAGAGAAGTCTCGAATGCTCAGTAGATACAACAGGAATGAAGAGTTTCGAGGTGCCGAACATAAGCTTTACATCCAGCTCGAGAAGATCGGCAGGAAGAACAGCCGTCGATTTCGATGAGATTTCTTCAGGAAGCCGGATCTCCTCCAATGCCGAGGTCTGAATATAAGAACATTGATCGAACAACCAGCCGCTGTCTCGAACAGTATCCGTCAATGAAGATAGAAGCAAACCAAAAACGGTCACTAGCACGGCAAGCGCGGTGATGTTAACAAAAAGAGATCTGTAACCATCGCTTCTCAGAGGAAATTGGAGCCAGGGCAAACCGACATTCCTGAATCTGTTCTTGAGCAGACCGACTCTTTCTTCAGAACTCTTCAGAAGACCGACGAGATCTCTTCTCAGATGTCTTCCTATCAGTATCTGAGATAGAACAATCGTAGTGAACGGTATAAATAACGTGCAAATAGATGAGACGGCGCTGTCGCCTATATAAAGTCCATTGGGCGTGAAAAAGCGATCTTCGAATAGTGAAAGAACGGCTCCACCTGCAAGGAGGCCAAGGATCCAACCAGCGATTCCCTGATAAAGCGACTCCAGAAAGAGTCTTACCTTCAAACTCGCGGGAGAATGACCTATGGCAGTAAGGATAGCATACTCCTTCCTTCTTTCACGAATGCTTACCGAATTAAGCATTGTAAGAGCTATTATGAAGACCAGAGAGACAAAGAGATTTGTCAAGAAGACTCCCAAATAGTAGCTTGCGTACTGCCTTTCAAGGGCCTCCCGGGAAGAAACAGGTCCTCTGATCGAAACTGAAAGCTCTTCTCCGATGATCCTTGATCTCAGCTCGTTTTCAACTGCCATTAGGAAACCATCCTCAGCGAATACCAGGAAGCCAAATGATCCCTTGCCCCTCGAAATCCCCGACGGCCCCAGTCCAAACACCGATGGTCCTTCCAGAGATGCGACCACTGTATATAGACCTACGCTCGACATTTCGGAGATCTCCTCATAGACATTTTTCAGATCTACTCCTGAGGCTCTTAGAAATGAATCGGAGACAATAATCTCATTTGTCCCTGGGGAAAATACCGTCCCTTCTGAGATGTAGGCATTGCTCTCCCGCAACATTCGAGATATCTCCGTCTGCTTGATTCCATAAACAGGGAAATTGGCTCTTGCACTTCCGAAAAGGTTGTAGCCGAGATAGGCGATATCTACCGGGATAACATCTGAAAGACCAAATACGTCTTCGAAAATCTCGGTAAGACTATTGTCAATCGATTCATCTCTTCCACTTTCAGAGAGATACTGTACCGTAATCCAGCTCTCATTGATCTTTGCTATCCTGCTTCTCGTCTCTCCGAAGGAAAGAAAGATTGAGCTAATCACAAGGCTCATTGATAAACCAAGAGCGACAACGAATATGAAGACCAGTATTCTGCCCGGTCTTCTTCTGAGATATAGCCACATGTACTTAAGCATTCACACCAACCTCATAGACCTGGCCATTCTCCACTTTGAGTTTTCTTCTGAAATCACCTATAATCTCAGACGAATGAGAAACAAGTATCAGAGTCGCACCAGACTTCGAGCAATAAGACTTCAAGAGCTCTATTACCCTGCTACCATTTTCGTTATCCAGGGAAGCGGTCGGTTCATCGGCGAAAACAACCTTCGGACCGGCTATCAATGCTCTTGCCACTGCTACCCTCTGACTCTGCCCAAGCGAGAGCTCATACGGGAATCGCTTGAGAAGTTGGTTCAATCCAAGCGCAGTAGTGATTTCTTCGAGCCTCTTTTTTGCTCCTCGCTTTTCTTTCAGGGGGAGCAGAATATTCTCCCTGACAGTCAGATGGTTTATCAAGAAGTGTTCTTGAAACACAAAGCCGAACTCTTTGCGCCGAAGTTCGGCTTTTGCGGAAGGAGTAAGAGCCGTAAGCTCCTTGCCTTCGTATTTGACTTCTCCGCGACTTGGCTCCTTTAGTGTGCTCATAATGAAGAGAAGCGATGACTTCCCAGAACCCGAAGGGCCGAATATCCCAACTTCTTCTCCCTTCTCTATCTTGAGGTCAGTCGATTTGAGCGCCGCCAGAGCCTGCTTCTTCGTCTCATATATCAATGCGACTTCTTTCAATTCGAACATTCTACTTCCTCCCTCAAAAAACCTACTGAGATTATCCCATAAACCATGTCTAGTGACAAAGACAAGGCGGATTGATCTTTTCACTAGAGCGAAAAGATTTCTGAGTCTTCCTGATTGGATAATCGTTCACCCGAAAACCGAGATACCTCCTCGACAAAAAAGAGATAATAAATATGATATATACTCTTCTATACGGAGGTGAACCGTGAAGATAATGATAGATATTGATGACATCCTATCGAACTTCAATCTTGCATTCCTGAAGATCGCGAATGAAATGTTTGAAGAAGTGCCAATGGATGTTGAGGTCAAGGTATGGGACTTTTGGAAAAGCGTGCCCAATCTCACTCTCGATATGGAAGAAAGGGTGTGGGAGAGAATTAGAAATACTCCGAACTTCTACGAGTTTCTTCCTCCATATGCAAGTCCCAAGGAACTGAAGCGGCTGGGTAGTCTTGTCGCCCAGGGCTGCCACGAATTCTACTTCATAACTTCGCGTTTTCCTACAAAAGGAAGAAGTGTTCAGCTGCAGTCTCAGAGATGGATTCAGAAGAAAATCGGCGAACCGGTATCGGTTATCGTCAGCTCCCGAAAGGGCGAGCTTTGCAAGGTTCTTGGCATCGATTATGCAGTAGACGATGCACCTCATCACGTAGAGAATCTGCTCGATCACGGAATCAATACATACATAATGGATTGGCCTTACAACAGACACATCGATCACAGACTCAGGGTGAAGAACCTGGGAGAGTTTCTGGACAGTGTTTTGGTCTAGTAGAAAACCGGAGGTGAGAGGTTTGAAAAAGATACTTCTTGCTCTTCTTCTTTCAGTCTTCTTAACTGGAAGCCTCTTTACAGCAACAACATGGGAAGATCAAGTCATTTACTTCATCATGATCGACCGTTTTTCAAACGGAGATCTATCCAATGACGACATGGGATATGGAGAAGCCGGTACCGACAACTCGCGATACAACGGCGGAGATCTCGCCGGGATAATCGAGAGGCTAGACTACATAAAGGGATTGGGCGCAACGGCAATTTGGATAACCCCACCGGTGGCCAATCAATGGTGGAATCCATGGGTGAATTACGGTGGTTATCATGGATACTGGGCCAGAGATTTCAGGATGATTGATGAGCATTTCGGTGACGTTGCACTCTACAAGAGACTCGTTGAAGCCGCCCACGATAAGGGCTTGCTGGTAATACAGGATATCGTTCCCAATCATGTGGGTGACTATTTTCGTTTCGTAGATGGACAGTTCGAACTCAACTCCGAAAGCGTCCCGACCTCTTCTCCCGAACAGCACCCCTTCTCACTAAACGATTTCAATAATCATAAGGATGAGAGCATTTATCACTGGACTCCCGATATCTATGACTTCAATGACCCTTATCAGAAGCTGAACTACCAGATGTCCGGTCTGGACGATCTCAACACGGAAAATCCTGTGGTAATCTCAGCACTCAAGGATTCTTTCACTTTCTGGATCGAAGAGGCCGATATTGATGGATTGAGGATCGATACAGTAATCTACGTTCCTCTAGAATTCTGGGACGAGTTTCTGAATGGTGAAGAAGGTATCTATGAAGCTGCCGCGAAGAACGGCAAACCTGAATTCATAGCATTTGGCGAGGCCTGGGTTAGAAGCGACCCCTTCGACGATGCTGGGGAAATGGTTATAAAAGAGTTTTTCGAAGCAGGAATGAATTCCATGCTGGATTTTCCGCTGAACATTGAATTGAGAAGTGTATTCAAAGAAGGGAAACCAACAGCGAATATCGGATACAGACTTGAGGCGCGGCAGAGCCACTTCGATCAAACCAGGCTACTGACTTTCATCGATAATCACGACATGGAACGATTCTTGAAAGGGTCAGGATTGGCAAATCTTAAACAGGCTCTGGCCTTCATTTTCACGATTCCCGGCATCCCGGTGATCTATTACGGCACTGAGCAAGGCTTTGTAGAAACTAGGGCAGCGATGTTCGCCGGAGGTTTTGAGTCTGGTGAAATCGACCACTTCGATTCTCAATCTGAGCTCTACAGATATATAAGCGAACTCGCAATGCTGCGACAGGAATACCCTGCGCTGAGGTATGGGGAGGTCAAAGTGCTAAAAACCGACCCCAATGGGCCTGGGATCTTTGTCTACAGCATTGAACATAACGAAGAGAAGATCTTTGTTTTAATGAATACTTCGGGAGAACGTAGGATTCTAGCTAATTTGGATACCGGCCTTGGAGTGGGTCAGTTAATCAAGCCGATTTACACTTTCAATTCGCTCTCCAAAAGCTATCCTGTCGAACAAGGCGGGAAACTCGTGATGACCATGAACCCACGCTCCGTCTACGTGGGAATCGCTTCCGAAGAAACTCGTGAAGTTGAGACACCTGAAATCAAGTTTAACGCGAACCTCGAGGATTTTCAGAGGATCGACTCAACTTATACTGTGACAGGAACAGCTTCGGGAGCCTCCTCCGCGCGGATAATATTCGACATGAGAATTGAAGAGGCAGAAGACATCGAAATAGTCAGCGGAGAGTGGTCTTACGAATGGGACATTTCGAAGTTTGACCCGGGAATCCATTCAATTCTATTCAAAGTCTACGGTGATACAAGAAGAGAATCGATCTACAGCGAAGATTACCGAGTGATTCTCGATATTCCGGAATTGCTTCTAGCTTCGATTCCAGATCCCGAAGGAGATGACTGCGGTCCGGAATGCAGGTACAAATATCCTACAGACATCACTTTCAAGAACCAGATGGACCTGCTAGAGGTTGAAGTCAAGCAGATAGGAGCTTCGATGGTTCTGGGGATTAGAATCAAAGATCTAACCGACTCATGGGGACCACAGAACGGATTTGACCATGTTACCTTCCAAATATTCGTAGATGATCCCAACAGAAAGGGATCAACCGACCTGCCGTTCCTAAACGCGACTATGCCTGACGGACTGGACTGGGATTACTTTATCTTCGCAAATGGCTGGTCAATAGTTGCGTATTCTTCTGAAGGTAGTGGCCCGAAGTCGTTTGGAACTCCCATATCCCTCACTCCACTGGTACAAACGAATAGAATGAATAACGAAGTAATTCTCAGGATTCCCGGCGAGACGGTCGGAAGACCAGAGAGTTTTGAAGGGTTCAACATCTACGTAACTACTTGGGACTTCGATGGAATCGAAGCGGTATATCGAGACATCTATCCTGAACCAAAGAGCTACCATTTTGGAGGCGGAAGCAAAGAAGACCCTTATATTATGGATGACATCCTTATAAGGATAGAATAGGAGGATAGAGAGAGGCCTAGATACAGCTTCGGGAGGAGATTATGCTTTTTTTGCTGATTGTGATTCTGGCCGTGATAGTCGCTGCTTCTCTAATAAGGTCGATGAGTCAGGAAGATGAAGATAATGGAGAGGACATACAAGAGAGCACCGAGATATCATTTAGTCAGCATGCCGTTTCAAGAATGGATGAAAGAGGAATTGAACCGGAGAGAATAAAGCGCATTCTCGAAGAGGGTCGCAGGGTGGAAATTGCCAATTACAACAGACTGAAAGTAACGGACGACGAAATCACCGTGATACTCGAAAAGAGACTCGCTAACTTCGAAGTTGTCACGGTATATTGGAATAGTGGCGAGCGTGAGGAATCGCTACTAGATGATTGACAAAGAGATTCGTGATTCATTAACCGAGCCATATGTTCAGGTTTCTTATGAAGATATCTTATAGCCTAAGACCCTCTCAGAAAGCGGGGATAAGATGGAAGAAAAGAAAGATAGAGTTGTTGAATTGTTAAGAGAATACATGTCTTTGCCCGAGGAGGAAGTCCCCAAGAGGCTGGTCTTCTTGAAGGAAGCAGTTTCGATCCTCAGTGATCAGGGGAAGACCCTTGCTGCCCACGAAATAATCGATAGAGAAATCAAGAAGTTCGATCACTTCGATTCTCTGGAAATGGCAGGTTTGCTGAACACAATGGTGAAACTGAGCGCGCTTGTCGGTAAATTTTCACAGGCAGTTGAATATTCGCGTAGAGCACAGGCTATCTGTGCTGAAAAAGGCGAAAAGGAATTGTATGCGAGAGTTCTCATAAACACGTCCGGACTTTACTTGAAGATGAATGATTTTGGCAAAGCTCTGGCCAATGTGAACAGAGCTTTGGAGATAGCAAGAGAGAATGGGGACGAGATTAACGTTGCATGCTGTTTAGACAATATCGCATTTATCACGGAAAATGGAGAGTATGAAGAATCGGGGATTCCAAACTTTGAAGAGGCAATAGAGATAAAGGAAAGGCTCAATATGAAGACTGAGCTACTGAATAGTTATCTCAATCTTGCCGAGCTGTACTACGAATCGGGGAGAAAGACCGATGCCAGAGAGCTTTTGTCCAGAGCGAAATCATTGGGTGAAGAAAACGAAGACCAACACGTTATTGCAGAGACGATGAAATACGAAGCCCGTTTCTTGAAAGGCGAGGGAGATTTCACCTCGGCAATGAGCCTGCTTGAGGAAGTCAGGGAATACCATCAAGAAAATGGAAACAAGACTGAATTGCTTGGAGTATTGAACGATATCTCTTCAGTGTATGAGTTGATGGGAAACTCAAAAGAGGCCTTGAACATGTTCAAACAGATAACGGAATTGAGCCGGAGTATTTTCAAGGAAGAACAGGCAAGGTCGATAGCCCAGCTGGAATCATCATTCGAGGCGAGGGAAAAACTCAGGGAAATCAACGACCTGGCAGAGCAAAACAAGAGACTTAGAACGGTCAATGAAGAGATATCGGAGAAAAACAACGAACTCCAGGAAATGAAAGCCAAGCTGGAGGAAATTAATAAGCTTCTGGAAAAGCAGGCGGAAACCGACCCATTGACCGGGCTGTTGAATCACAGGAAGATGAAATCAGTGCTGGACAGTGAGATTTCGAGAGCAGAGAGATACGAAACTCCCCTGACTATGATAATGCTTGATCTAGATGATTTCAAGTCCGTTAATGATTCTTTCGGCCATTTGAAAGGCGATGAACTTCTTGCCGACATCGGAGAATCTATAAGGTCATCTATCAGAAAGAACGACTTTGCCTTCAGATACGGAGGCGAAGAGTTCCTAATCCTCCTACCTTGCGCAGATGTGGAAAAGGCATCGGAATTCTACTCGAGAATGAAGAGATCCCTTCAGGAGAAGCTTGATATTGAGGTCTATTTCAGTGCGGGTGCAAGGCAGTGGAAAGGGGAGTCCTCGGACGAATTCATTTCCATTGTGGACAAATTGCTCTATGAGGCAAAAGCAAAAGGAAAAGACAGGCTTGAGATAAGTGAAGCAGCTATTTGAGAAAGGTGGATGAAATGAGTCAGAAAGATCACGAGAAGAGCTACACTGATTATTACGAGGAGTATCTTTCGAGAAATGAGTTAGCCGTTGAGGAAAGACTGGCGCTTCTCAGGAAGTTCCAGCAAGCTTTGACAAGCTCGGGAGAGACTCTCATCGCCTTTGAGACCGTAAGCAGGGAACTGGAGAAATTTAGAGGAGTAACCAGTCGCGAGATGGGTCTTGCATACAATGGTATGATTAGAATCAGTTGTCAATCAGGTGAGTTTTCAAAGGCTCTTGAATATGCTTCCGATGCAATTGCTATCTTCAATGAATTGGGAGAAGAAAAGTTACTGTCGATGGTCTACAACAACATCTCCGGTGTCTACTTGAAAATGGGAGATTTCGAGACATCAGTAGAATATTCTGAGAAGGCGGTTTGCCTTGCCAAAAAGAATAACGACGAGCTATCACTTGCCAAGTATCTAAATAACAAGGGAATTGCTATTGAAAACATCACGGAGGACGGTTCAGGTGTGCCGTTTATCCAAAAGGCAATTGAAATCAAGGAGAAGAACTCTCTTAAGGGAGATCTCCCCTCCAGCTATATGAATCTTGCCGACATCTTCCTTTATACCGGAAGAAAGAGCGAAGCAATTGATCTCCTAAGGAAGGCCCGTAAGATAGCAAGTGAAAACTGCGATGATTACTCTCTTGCAGATATATGCCGCTACGAAGCAGAGTATTACGAGGCGACGGGAGATCTAGACTCTGCTCTGGAAGCCCTTGAACATTCACTCGAATATCACAGATCGAAGGGAAACAAATCGGACATCCTTCACAGGCTAAAGGCCATCTCCAAAATCCAGGAGGCAAAGGGAGATGTTGATGGAGCTTTGGAAAAATACAGGGAGATAGCAAGACTAAATTCCGAGGTATTCAGGGAAGAAGAAGCCAGAGTGATTGCAAAGCTGGGAGCGACCTTTGCTACCGTACAGAAGCTCAAGGAAATAGAGGAGATGACGGAGAAGAACCATGAAATTGACGAAGCTAACAGGTTAATGATTGCGAAGAACAAAGAACTAGTAGAGGTGCAAAACCAACCGGAATTGGCAAATCGACTTTTGAAGGAGAGAACCGAGACAGATCCGTTGACCGGTCTTATGAACCAGAAGAAGATGTTTGAAGTACTTGAATACGAAATCAATAGAGCAAAAATGTACGGCGGGAGTCTCTCCGTAATAATGATTGACATTGACGATTTCAAGCAATTCAATGACACTTTCGGGCATCAGAAGGGAGACGAGATACTTGAGGCCTTTTCTTCACTTATCGCTTCCAAAACAAGGAGTGTCGACTATGTTTTCAGATACGGCGGAGAGGAATTTGTCATCTTGCTGCCTTCAACCGGTCTCGAAGGGGCCTTATCTACGGCAACCAGAATACTTGAGTCAGTGAACACATCAGAAGAATTGAAGATAACCTTTAGTGCCGGTGTTGCCGAGTGGAACCAGGAACGCTCTCGTGAGTTATTGCTGAAGACAGACAGATTGATGTACGAGGCAAAGAGAATGGGCAAGAACAAAATCCAATATCAGTAAGGCTTGCATCCGGGAGATGCACAATGAAAGACGAAAGATCGGTCGATGGGATTCTTAGAGAGTACAGAGTTTCTATGGAATGCTCTTTGAAGGCGATGAACCTCTACACGGAACTGGGCCTATCCTGACGATGCTAACGATGTGATTGGAAACAGTGAAGCGACCGCATCTACGTGGATGAGCTCGATAAGAGAATAGAATACACTGACAGAGCTATCCAATACTCACTGGCAAAGGAAAACTAGTTATCTGCATCCATATTAATGAAGAATTGGGGGATAATCCTCAACAGACTCGGGAAGAAAGTGAATAGATTGAGCTTCATTATCTGTCGTAGTAAAGCAATCCCATCTTAGGACACAAAGTACCGCTGTAGAGGAGGAGAAATGAGAGTCCTGTTTCTTGGCACCGCAGCTTACGAGGGCCATCCAAATGTCTTCTGCGACTGTGAAAACTGCAGAAAGGCGAGGCTGGCAGGAAATGAAAGCTTCAGGCTTACGGCTTCCGTATATGTTGACGACGATCTGCTCATCGATTTCGGGCCGAATATCATGTCTGGGGCTCAGAAGGCAGAGGTTTCTCTTTTTGATGTAAAAACTCTCTTAATAACCCACTCCCACTCAGATCATCTGTACCTTCCAAACTTCGGCTATAGAATGAACAGATACAATGCCTCTTATGACAGACTTCCTCGAATGAGCGTTCTCGCCAATTCTACCGTCCTCTCTCTCATTTCCAATTCAGTCTACTTTGACCCGGAGAAAACCGTCCTTCTCCAGGCGGAACCTTATGAAGAAATCGAGGTTAACGATTGTACCGTAATCCCTGTGCCTGCAGTACACAAAGTTAAAGAAGACGAGCAACCGTTTATATTTCTGCTCAAGAAAGGTGGGAAATCATTCCTTTATGCGACCGATACCGGCCCAATCGAAGACTCTTCATTCGGCCGTCTTAAAGACCTAATTGATAGTCCGATAGATATTGCAGTTGTTGATTCGACTTTGGGATTCATGAAAGAAGTGCTCTTTCCATATCACCATACTGCTGAGCAAGTAATCTCCACAAAGAACAGAATGAGGGAGTTTAGAATTATAGATGACAACACTCTGGTAGTCGCCCATCACTTTTCACACTATCCAAACCCGCCCAAGAAGGAACTTGAAGAGTTCTACAACCGCTATAAGGTTGTAGTAGCACACGACGGACTACTGCTAGACATATAATGCGACAGTTCATTTATTGCAGAATTATCGTCGCCTAACCAAATCCTGTCAGAAGAAGTCTTAGCACCCGTCAGTTATTTTTGGGCTTGAGCAAATTACCGTCGCCGTTAGTGCTCACCGACTCTGTATGATTTCATACGTCGATTTCTAAATGCCTAAGACAAGTCTAGCGCTTGAGGATTTCATCTACACCCTCGAACAATTCAACATCTTCCCTTTGCAGAAGATCAGAATAGAACTCCTCTTTACTTCTATTTCCAAACACATAATCAATGAAGCCATGTATCACACTGTATAGATAGTACTCTCCGCCATCCTTCATGAAGACACCCGTAAAATCCAAGAAGTTAGCAAGGGGTGAGATTTGATCAAGCATCGCAAAATCGGGATGCTTAGCATCAGGGATTATTATATGATAAGGCGGAACGCTGCTTGAGTTAATCAAATCGGCTATTCTTCCTGATTCCTCGCGTTCCTTCCACTTATCGGTCTCCATGATCAACGCTGGTATTTTTATACCTTTGCTTATCTCCCGCTCGTTCATAACAAAAAGTGCGGGATCAAAAGTCAACAGAGCTTTTATTCTTTCATCGTAAAGAGAAGCAAAATGAACAACTCCTCCCCCACCTGAATGACCAAAAGCAATCACTCTTTCGGTATCAAAGACGCCGGCCAGAACATGGTTGCTTTTGTTCAGTTCGACGAGCTTATCGATAACAAACGATAAGTCCTCTGCCATAAGTTTCATCGAAAGTCTTACTCCCTCCTCAAATGTCTCGGCTCCGGGGAGTTCCATGACTCTGTCTCTATTGAAATGGAACTGGGTACCATCGGAAAATTCAACAACGGATGCTCCGTATGGATGCTCAATCCCAATCACGACTATACCTCTGCTCGCCAAATACTCAGCAAAAGCAAAATACAGCGGTACGATAGCCGGAGTTCCCGGCGAGAGAATCACCGCTGGTAGATTCCTGGCATCAGCAGAAGGTACGGCATCTAAGAAGGAATTGGTCTTAACGGCACGCAAGTGTTGAAACAATATGGGAGGAAGATCGTAATTTTCAGCAAGGCTGTTCACAAAAACCGAGTGATTCCTGAACCACGGGCTTCTTCTGCTTCCCGAGGTATCGTCGGAGGGATACCAGATGTCTATTATCAATCTTCTGGACATTTTTGCATCCGAGAATGGATCGAGTCTTGTTTCATCGCTCAACTCAATTATCTTAAGTCCGACTTCGTACTTTCCACCAGGGTCGGGTACTTTGGTTGTAGGAAATAAATAAGCGAGAATTCCGATTGCAGTAATAGCGATTGCTCCAATAATCAGCGCTATATCTATGGTTCCACGAGTTCTACTCATGATATCACCTCTACCCAATTATATACAAAATTGATCGGAATATCGTGCGCTCGAATGATCGACTACCTTCAAGAAACTATCTGTAATCTGAGTTTGTTTTCAGTTTTGCAATGTTATAGTTGGTCTTGAGGAAGGCTATTTTCTTCCGGGGGAGTACTATGAGAAGATCATTGTCAACCGTCTTTTTCATTCTTTTGTTTCTTACCCTCTTTGCTGAAGTAAGGTACAAATTTGGTGGAGACACCGATTATCCACCTTTTGAATATGCTAATGACCGCGGAGCTCCGGTGGGATTCAACATCGATGTCCTTAGGGCAATATCTAGTGCTCTCGATTTTGACGTTGAGATAGAGCTAAGAGTCTGGACGAGCGCAAGAGCCGCTCTGGAGGACGGCAAAATTGACGGTCTGCTTGGAATGTGCTACTCGGAAGAGAGAGATATACTTGTCGATTTCTCTAATCCGCACATAATACTTCATGGCTCTATTTTCTCTAATAGGAAGACTGGCAGATATTCTTCTCTCAATGATCTTAGAGAACTGAGAGTTGCCGTTCAGAAGGGCGACTTAATGGACGAGCTTGTCTCTAGTGAGGTAGCTGGAAGTGAGATCGTGAGAGTCGAGTATCCCGAAATTGCACTCCGGATGCTCAATGAGGGACAGGTCGATGCAGTACTACTCGGTAAGATACAGGGTTTGTATTTGATTAAGGAACTTTCTCTAAAGAATATCTTGGTGTCAGAGGATCCTTTTGTAAGGCTAGAATACTGCTTCGCAGTGAAAGAAGGAGATGTAGAGTTATTGTCTTTACTTAACGAAGGTTTGGCGATAATTTCTTCGACAGGAGAATACCGACAGATTTACAACAAATGGTTTGGAGCCATTGATGCAAATGCAAGTAACAGTCCGTGGCAGAGTTTCCTTTTATTCGCCCTTCCCGCTGCTCTGATCATGCTCTTGGTGTTGGGCGGAAAGTATCTGTGGAACAGGACTTTGAGGAAAGAGGTAAGAGAGAAGACGGCATTTTTGAGCGCGAAACTCGCGGAAGAAAAATCAGTTGAGACTCAGCTCTCCCTATCTGTACAGAGATATAAATCAATGTCAGAGACTATCTCAGATTACTACTACGAAATTGACTTCTCAAATGACGGGGAAGACCACGAAGTCTGGAGAAGCGAAGCCTTTGAAAGGATAAGCGGGCACAGTCTTGATTCACCCGACCTTCAAGAACTGGACTGGGAATCAGTTATTCATCCTGAGGACCTTGATTGCTACAAAGGGCATTTTGAAAGCGTGAGATCTGGAAATGAAGAGAGAATTGAATATCGTATTGTAAGGAAAGACGGCGCGCTTAGATGGGTGAGCGAGTACTCGAAGCCAAGTTACTCGAAAGATTCCTCCAGAGTAAGAGGCATCCGAGGAGCGGTAAGAGATATCACCGATGAAAAACTTGTGAAAGACGAGCTGGAAAGAACAAAGGAGAAGGTCTCTAAGCTTCACGATATCGCTTTGAAGATGGAGAAATCAAACGAAGAGGACACGATCTTCCACTCGATCATTGATGCGTCGGCCAATATCCTCGGGATGGAAATGTTCGGTCTCTATCTCCTCTACAATCAGGAAATCGTCACCCTTGAGACGAAGGGCGAGGTGGCATCGATGCAGGGCTACCTATTCAGGAGCGGCATTTTGAGAGACTCTATAGAAAACGGGAATACTACCTTTATAAGTAACAGTTCACTCTGCAAAGTCATAACCGACTGCGAGCAATCGATCTTGGCGGTCCCGATGAAGAGTATAGGAGTTCTCGTCTCGTACCATGACTCTCCAATGAAACAGGAAGAGGTAAAGCTAGTCGAGATTCTTATGGCTCATGCAGTTGAAGCGATCTATAGAATTCGTTCAGATAAGGAGATTCACTATGTCACCTTCCATGACCCACTTACCTCCTTATACAACAGATCATTCTTCGAAGAGGAGGTCGAGAGACTCAATGTACAACGGCAAATGCCTATAAGCATCGTGATGGGAGATGTGAACGGACTGAAAATCGTAAACGATGCCTTCGGTCATCTAGAAGGTGATAGACTACTGAAGACTGTTGCAGACTGCCTGAAATCCTCCATGAGATCCGACGACATAATCGCCAGATGGGGAGGAGATGAGTTTATAATGCTGCTTCCTCAAACAGATACGCAGTCTGCAGAATCTCTTGTTGGCAGAATCAGGAAAGCCTTGAATCGGATAACGGGCTTCAGTCTTCCTATAAGCGTCTCCTTTGGAATCGGAACGAAATTCGATGCTGATCAGGATTTTCGCGAAGCTCTTATCTCCGCTGAAGAAAGAATGTATAGAGACAAACTCCTGAACAACATATCCATGAGAAGCAGAACGGTCCAGGTGCTAGAGAAGAGTTTGCTTAACAAGAGTTATGAGACGGAAGAACATACGGAAAGGGTCAAGACTCTCAGCAGGGATTTCGGGAAGTTCATCGGATTGTCTGAAGCCGAACTCGATAATCTTCTGCTCCTTGGTGCTCTGCACGATATTGGAAAGATAGCAGTTCCTGAGGAGATACTAACTAAAGCGGGCAGTCTGACCTCTGAAGAATGGAAGAAAATCAAGTCCCATCCCGAAGCCGGATTTAGAATAGCCCTCTCTTCGCCAGAGCTGGTGGGAATCGCGGATGAGATCTTAAGTCATCATGAATGGTGGGACGGCTCAGGGTATCCCCGAGGACTGGTTGGCGAATCAATTCCGCTTCTGGCAAGAATGATGTCAATAATAGACGCTTACGACGTTATGACAAGCGGAAGGCCGTACAAGCACCCGGTATCCTCTGAAGAGGCAATAGAAGAGCTGCGCAGATGTGCTGGGAAGCAGTTCGATCCAGGGCTGGTTGATTCCTTCGTCAGTTTCTTGAACGTATAACGTCGTTCATTTGAGCGAGGTTAGTTCTCGATAAGCCTCGTAGGCTCGAGGTCGCGGGTACGGGTGTGCAGTAAGAAAAGAGATTCTTCGTTTTGGAGCGAGAATCTTTTCTTCGTTCCTAGACAAGGTGACAGATCATTCAATTTTCTGAACAACCAAGAGCTTTCATCTGAAGCGGGCCCAGCGCTAAAGGATCTTCTTGTCTCCTCCGCCCTAACCACTACGTCGGCTTTCTACTCTGTATATGGATCGGCTATAAAACAGTTGAAAGCACTTTCTGCGGCTCGCGATCATTCAGTAGGTTTTGTGCTCTCCAGAAGTCTCAGCTTTCTTCTTGCCTCTTTTATCCCCAGTTTCTTAAGAATGTACTTACCCAAAGCGTACTCAAGAGGGAACCAGGAAACATGCCCAGTAGGCACTATATATCTTTTCGGTCGGTCGAAGGCCTCCCACAACTGTTTTCTCGTCTGTATCGGAAGAGTCTTGTCAAAAAGCGCCTCGATCATGGTCACCTTATTGCTGTCGTTGAACCGAGCATATGCAATAGGATCTATCTTGAACAGGGGGTGGAGGTCGGATTCTAGCAGCTCGGAGGCACTCTTCATTTTCTTGACTGCCAGAGAGTCTTCTTCGAATCTCGCGTTCAGTCTCTTCTCATCGTTCAAATACCCTTCTTCACCCGAACCGCTTCTCAGCGACCGGCGAACAGATTTCAGCACGGGGGACTGCCACATAATCCTGGCGATGTTGCCGCCGACAGTCATTAGAATCAAGTTGTTAATTCTTTTGTCAATTGCACTTACTATTGTGGAGACCATACCTCCAAGACAATATCCAAATAGACAGTTGTTGTCCCACCAGATATTTTCTTGCTGGAGCAAGTCGATGGTTGTCATAGTATCCACGACGGCCTGTTCCCAGAATAGCGTCAACCTTCTTAGATCTGGCGAAAAGAAGTCCTTTCCGCTGGTAGAACCACTTGCCGTTCTCGTATAATTTCCCGGAAGTATCATCACGGAGGCTTGCAGACCGGCACTTGCCAAATGGCTTCCCATCCAGAAGAGGAATGGGATATTGACAGTGCCCAAGCCGTGAAGTATCAGTATCGAGCCAACGGCACGTTCTCTTGGGGAAAAATGATATACCTCGACGTTTTCGGTTCCCTTCGTGCAGTTCTTGTACAGAGAAGGATACTTTATGATAGAACAACGATAGTGTTTGCCTTTGAATATATAACCACTGGAAAACTCTATCTTCTTCTTCTCGTATGAGAAATCGGGGTTCATCTGCATACTATCATACCCCTAGTACAGAAACTCAGGCTTTCCATCTCATCGGTTAGCACAAGCGCCGCTTTAGAATTCACGGAAATGTCCCGCAGAACTCTGACAAGAGCATCAATTGAAACCGGATCCAGGCCAAGCAGAGGTCTGACAAATACGTAGAGATCACAGGCCTCAAACCTCAAATGGGAGAGCTTAACGTCCTCATCACTTACGATTCCGGCAAAGCCGTCTATCTCTTCAAGACCTGCAAGAAAGCTCTTCACGGACACTACACTCTCTTTGTTTAGAATGTAGCTTCTTCTAAGCTTTTTGGTCGATATGAAGCTGCGTGCTTTCTTCAGCATTACTTGAGAAACGAGTCCGCTGTTCTTCAAGGTTGCTGAGAAATACTTCTCTGCATCTGAAGAAGGTCCTCTGGAACCAAATCTTTCAAAGAAGCTCTTGGCCTCCCTGAATATCGGAACCGCATTTTCAGAAAACGGATCCTGCCGCGTAATTGCCCGGGTGAGTTCCCTAATAATCTCAGAGCTACCACAAAAAACATGGATGAGCTCGCCCCTACTGATTTCCAGATCCTTACCAGTACCAGCGACATTCCCGATTTCGATCAGGGGTTCTCCTTCAAAAGGAGGAATCGAGCGATCGTTTGAAGCCCCGATTCTCCGAAGTATCTCCCCTCTGTCGAGCGGAACCGGGAGATCTACAACTGTCGAATTCTCTATGAAAAACAGTCTATCCGCCTTCTGCATTATTTCGGGATCTGGGGTTGCAACAAGGACCGATGCTCCCCTATTCTTGACATCGTTTATCATTTTGAGCAGTCTTTCCTTGTACGGGCTGTTCAGCACGGAGAAGAGATCGTCAATCAATAAGACCCTTGGTTCTGAGAAAGCTGCAATCGCAAACTCAAGCAAGGATTGGTCATCTGCTGAAAGTGATGAGACTTTTGCAGAAGGTTCATACTCCAGGCCGACTTCCTTAAGTAGTCTAGAACTCTCTTGATTCATTTTCTTTCTGCTGATTGAAAACTTTCCACTTCCGAGGAAGATGTTCTCTGCAATCGTGAGGTCTGGAACAAGCATGTATTCCTGATATACTGCACTAATACCGATGTGTCTGGCATCGACTATAGACCGCAGCTCAACCCGCTTCCCATCGAAAACAATCTCACCATTATCCGGGCTTATGTCACCACTAAGAATCTTAATGATCGTCGACTTCCCAGAACCGTTCAGTCCGCCTAAAACTGTAAGCTGACCACTATCTAGATCTAAATCGACGGCTTTAAGAACTTTCTTTCCTCCGTATGACTTTTCTATCCCTCTCGCCTCGATAACTCTCATAGGACTTCAGCTCCAACTAGAAATCTTCTCCGCCCACTTCTTCCAAGACCCTCGAAGATTATTGCACAGTTATATACTACCAGATGAGAACTCTGCTCATCACTTTATGACGGGAACAAACAGATGCATCCTGCTCTTCTTGTCAACCATTAGAAGGTAATCGTCTCTTATCAAAAGGTAAATCGTAGAGTTACTCATTCTCGAAAGAACAGACTGGAGCTTCCTGGGGTCGACTTGAACGGCAAACTCCTCACCGTCAAATTTCCCGATCTCACACTCATATCGAAGACTTCCTGCTTTCAGAAAGAATCTGATCCTTTTCTTATCTGAGATCATCAGAATGGAGAAGCCTTGTTTGGAAAGTCTGACAATCTTTCTCAAAGCCGACAGAAGAGCCCTCTTCTGTACCCCGACTCCTCCTTCGACTTCTTTGAAAAGAAACGCAGGCGGTACGGGAAAACCAGTCTCGTCGGTGCATATGGAGAAAAGCAGAGGTCCCGCCTTTAATCCGAGCTCGGAAATACCTGTACCCGCATCGAGCTCTTTCGTCGACAACAACTCCAAAGACTTAACAAGATGCCTTGTGGTCACGTACTGTAAAGAAAAATGAAAGTCTGTTCTTGGTTCGTTTCTAAGCATTGAGAGAAGGATTGCTCTACCTGCAGAAGCAGCGAGTACAGTTTCACTTCCTTTGGAAAAAATCTCGATAGTATCTCCTTCCTGTGAAGCTGCAGATATGAAATCCAGAGATTCGTTGAATTCCTTCAAAAGAAAGCGAGAGGAGTACTCGAACTTCCTCTCCATCGAAGGAATGTTCTCGCCTCGAGCCTTCTGCAATGTGAGCACTTCTGAATCTGTTCTGATTTCAATGTTGTCTCCGTCTGAGGAGAAGATTATGTTTGACTCCTCGTCAGAGCTCTTGAGAACCCTGGCGTAGTCAATCGGTATCGAGAATACTCCGGTGAAAGGCGTGATTGGAAGCCCGGAAGAAAACTCAAGCTTCATACAACCATCGGTCGCGAAGAACTTCAATCCCCTCCTGTAATAGATCTGGAAATAGCGGAAAGAAGGCTCAACGGACCCCGAAACTCTTCCAAAGAGATCGATCAACTTTGCAAAATCGGAAGAAGCCAACTGGAAATTCATTTCTTCCCTCAGAACAGCCTGATCTGTTCTTTCTCGGCAAGACCCTTCAGAGCGCCGTGCTTTCTGAGCATTTCAACGCTGGTCTTGTTCAGAGCAGTTCTTCTTATCAGATCCTCCACTGAAGAGAATACTCTTTTTTCTCTCTCCTGCTCAATAGACCTCGCCGCCTTGTCTCCCATGTTTTGGAGCCTATTGAAAGGTATTCTGAGCGATCTCCCTTCAATCAAGAATCTCGTTGGATGCGATTTCATCAAGTCGACGTTCAAGAAGCCAAATCCCCTGAGTAACATTTCCATCACTACCTCCAGGAGAGTCTCTTTTGCCCTGTCTTTGACGTTCCTTTCTTGATCACCTCTAAGTCTGATAATCTCTTTCTTGATCGTATTGACGTCCGATGTACAAATATCTATGTCGAACTCTCCACCCTTAATTGAAAAATAGGTGCTGTAGAAGGCGAGGGGATAGTGTACTTTGAAATACGCCACTCTGTATCCCATGCTAACATATGCAGCGGCATGGGCTCTTGGAAAGAGATACTTGATCTTCTTGCATGAGTTGATGAACCATTCGGGAGCGCCACTTGATCTCACTTTATCTTCATCGTCCCTGTTGAGACCCTTTCCCTTTCTGACCTTTTCCATGATCTTGAAGGCCTCCTTTGGATCCATTCCCTTAGCAATCAGGTAGTTCATTATATCGTCGCGACAGGCTATAACATGAGAAAGTGAGGCTTGTTTCGAAGTAATGATGTCCTTAGCGTTATTCAACCACACATCAGTTCCATGGGAAAGACCCGATATTCTTACCAGTTCGCCGAAACTTGAGGGTCTTGTATCTGCAAGCATGCTCCGAACAAAAGTCGTGCCGAACTCGGGGATTCCCAGGGTGCCCATGTCGGTTCCAAGCTCGTGGTATTTCACTCCCAGAGGTTTTAGTGAAGAGAAGATCGCCAGAGTCTCAGTATCATCCATTGGAATGCTTTCTGGATCAACTCCAGTTATGTCCTTCAGCATCCTGATAAACGTAGGATCGTCATGGCCTAGAGCGTCTATCTTAACCAGATCATCATGAATTACCTCATATGCGAAGTGAGTTGTCAGCGTTGAACTCTTTGTATCGTTTGCGGGGTGCTGAACCGGTGTGAAAGTATGAACGTCCATGTCTTTCGGCACGATCATAAGACCACCGGGATGCTGACCAGTTGTTCTTTTTACTCCTACGATGCCACGCGCAATTCGCTCCTGTTCAGCCCTTCTAAGCGTTCTACCGCTCTTTTCAGAATAGGCCCTTACGAACCCAAAGGCCGTTCTTTCAGCTAGAGTAGAGATCGTTCCTGCTCTGAATACATGGTCTCTGCCAAACAGTTCTTCTATAAAGGCGTGGGCCCGTTCCTGGTACTCTCCAGAGAAGTTCAGGTCTATATCTGGCACTTTGTCCCCCTCAAATCCCAGGAAGGTCTCAAAAGGAATGCTCTGGCCATTCTTTGCCATCTCATTCCCGCAACCCGGGCATTCCATTCTAGGAAGATCATAACCGGATTCGAGATCGGTTTCAGGAAAGATCGACTTGCCACATTCGGAACAGAGATAATGTGGTGGAAGCGGATTTACCTCAGTTATTCCGATTACATTGGCCACCAGGGAGCTTCCTACTGAACCCCTTGAACCGACCACGTAACCTTCCTCATTGGACTTTGCGACCATTTTCTGAGCGATGAGATACAAGACCGCGTAGCCATGACCGATTATTGCGTCAAGCTCACGACTGAGCCTCTTTTCGACGATTTCCGGCAGAGGATTTCCATACAACCGTTCGGCATTCTCAAGAGCCATTCTCCTTACTTCTTCTTCTGCGCCTTCTATTACTGGAGGGTGTAGCTTCCCCTCAATCGGAGTCACCTCCTCGATCATTGAGGAAATATACCTTGAATTATCGATAACCACTTCCTTTGCAATAGCCTTGTCTTCGAAAATATCGACTGCTTTGTTCATCATCTCCTCCGTTGTATGGAGATACAACGATGGTTGGTTCTGAAAGTTATCGTAATCCTGAGCAGCATTTATTGCGGCTCTATAAATGTCATCATGTGGATTTATAAAGTGCACATCCCCAGTCATAACTACAGGAATGTTCAGTCTCTTGCCAACTCTGTAGAACTCACGGTACATCTTGGTCAATGTGTCTCTCGACATATTGGTCTCGCCCTCGCTAGTGTCAATATTGTCTAGTGGCATAACCTCAATATAGTCGTAGAATTTCGCAATTTCCTCCAGCTCTTCGGTACTAGCGCCACCGATAAATGCTTTGGATAGTTCACCCGAGACACAAGCGCTACCTATCAGAAGCCCATCTCTGAAATCAGTTAATAGGCTCTTGGGAATCCTCGGCTTCATATAGAAGTACTTCGTGTGAGAGGCTGTTACCAACCTGTATAGATTTTCGAGACCCTTCTTGTTCTTGGCCAACATACTTACATGAACCGGCTTAAGAGAGTCGAGATTTTGGTTCTTTCTCAGTTTTTCAAGCTCGCCAACGCTCTGAATCCCTCTCTTTTCCGCCAGCTGAATGAACTTCTTCAGGACTTCGGCGGTAACCTTTGCGTCCTCGTAAGCCCTGTGATGATCAAAATGTCCAAGTTTGAGGCGCTTCACAACGTTATCTAGTGAATAGCTCTTGGATTTGAATAAGCTTTTTGCAAGGGCAAGCGTATCGACGCATGGCATCTCCCAATCTCCTCCGAAATGTTTCTTAACAGAGTTGCGGACGAAGCCGTAGTCAAAGGAGGAGTTGTGAGCAACAAGTATGCTTCCCTCAGTGAACTTTACAAATTCGGGGAGCACTTCTTTGATCGAACGAGCATCGGAAAGCATGTCTTCAGTTATTCCCGTCAAACTAGAGATCAGAGACGAGAGTTCTCTTTCAGGCTTAATAAAAGATGAGTATGTCTCAATGACTTCGCCGCCTCTCATCTTTACCGCACCGATCTCAATTATCTCATCTTCCTTTGGGTTGAGACCCGTCGTCTCGAGATCAAAGACAACGAACAAAGCTTCATCTAGAGATGAGGTGTCTTCGTCTATGTTCATCGTTATTTGCTCTGAATCGTTTATCATGTAACCTTCCATACCGAAAATAGGCTTGATTCCATTCTTCTTAGCTGCAAAGTAGAACTCCGGCACTGACTGAACTACCCCATGATCAGTCACGGCAGCCGCGTCATGTCCCCACTCTCTGAAAGTGTTCACTAGCTCTTTGACGTCAACAACTGAGTCCAAAGCACTCATCTTGGTATGCAGATGCAATTCCACACGCTTTTCGGGAGCATTGTCAACACGCCTTGAAAGAGTCGTTCTGTTGATATCTCTGGGAATCAGAACCTCGTCTTTAATCCACGTATCGGTTTCCATCTTCCCTCTTATGGTAAGCTCATCGCCTTCGCGGAGCTTTTCGGAGAGGGAACGAGCATTTTCACCGATAAGTTTTACAGTAAGAGAATCCGTGTAATCAGTTATGTTGAACGTAAGAATGAAGAGCTTTCCGTTTCTCGACTCCAGTCCAAAGGTCTTACCACTGACCACTACATCGGTCTCGTTTCCAAGAACCTCTTTCATTTTCTTTGAGACAGCTCTTATTTCTCTTCCTATCAGAACCAAATCAGCCTCACCGGAAGAGACCTTGCTCTCTCTTTCAACTTCGGGATATGAGGAATCTTCGTCAACGGTCAGCTCCTCGTCCTCACGGATATCTAGAACTATATCAAATGGTATGGTTCTCTCGCATACCTTTTCGATCGCTTTTCTTAAATCGTGCTTTTTTGAACTGATTCTCTGAAATGAAAACTGATCGTGAACAGTGATCAGAATTCTATTCTTCTCGAACACCATTTCGGAAGAAGCAAGGTATGAAGATGCGCCGTTGGTGAGTTTGAGTATCTCTCTGAACTGCTCTTCAGTTATCCTCGAAACTTCTTTCTCTGCACCTGCGGTCTCAAAATCTCCAGGTTCAAATGAAAGCCTAACAGAAGAACCGAGAAGTCGCATCGCTTCTTCACGAAAGGTAGATTCTAGATAATGTCTCACGTCTTCGTTTACCTCGCAAGAGAAATCGATCGAGACCTCTCTTGATGCACAGTCAATAGTTATTCCAGATATTTCAATACCCCCACAGTCAAAGGCTGGATCGGACTTCAACACTCTTGAAAGAAGTCTCGAAATAGGGAGCTTAAGATTCTTCATACAAAGTTTCATGCCTTTCGAACACCTCCGGGAAACTTCCTCGCCGCAAGGTGGCACCATGCAACAGCTAAGGCGTCAGCGGCGTCGTCGGGCTTTGGGTTTTCCTTCATCCGCAAAAAGGCCTTCAGAGTTCTTTGTACCTGTCCCTTTTCCGCTCTGCCATAACCTGTGACAGCAAGTTTCACCTGGTGAGGAGTGTATTCGAATATGGGAACTTCATGTCTTCTCATAGCGAGGAGAATAACGCCTCTCGCTTCACTAACCTGTATTGCAGTCGTGACATTCCTGAAGAAGAATAGCTCCTCGACTGCAGATTCATCGGGTCCGTATTCCTGAAGCAGGACTTCCAGTTGATCGTGGATCTTCAGTAGTCTGTCAGGGATAGGTTCATTAGGCTCGGTCCTGATCGCCCCATAAGATACAAGCTCGATCCTTGAAGATCTCATCTCGACAATACCGTATCCAACAGTACCAAAACCCGGATCAATTCCCAGAACCCTCACACAAGCCGGCAATTACCAGCACCTCCAAAAAAATCAAACCATCATTATAGAAAAACAGAATTGAGTACAAGTCCCCTCAGATTAGAATCGCAAGTTCATTCTCTCATCGGCTTCCCGAAATTTCAAATGCGAAACCGGCATCGCGTGCTAAGATCAGTTTGACCAAAAATCCGGTGATAGTCTTGAAGTTACTGCCCTGAATATATTCTAACCGCACGCAGCCTGAAAGAAGTTAAGCAGATATTGATTGGAAGATCTTGCGGGTTGCTGGACTATTATGAAACATGCATCTTGAGAGATACACCCTAAAAAAGAAGAGAGCCCCTAAGGACTCTCACTGGCGGGGACGACGAGACTTGAACTCGCGGCCACCGGTGTGACAGACCGGCATGATAACCAAACTTCACCACGTCCCCGAACAGATAAGATTTTACATTACTCGCATCTTTCTGTCAATAGCCCGATATGCCGTGATGATATTGCTGTTAATTGAGAAGGCCAAGCAATAACTACGGGGAAATGAAGCGATTCGATATGAAACACCCGCAAGCAAATCGGGATATGGAAGAGAAAATTATCGTCGGGAATTGTTCACCAAATCCTGGAAAGACTACGAATCGTTTAATATGTTTTTTATGACTCCATTCGTACACATACCACGTAAGATACATTCTATCGCGTAATTATCGTAATAATTTTGCATATTACTGTGACAATCTGCGATTTAGGTAACACAGGAGGGCTATTCGCGAATACTTAGTGCTTATCATATCTAATTTACTTAATTACTATTTTTCTATATGACATATATAATGATATTATTTCAGTATCGTAACTACATAGAAAGTAGGGAACTCCGATGTTGAAGTGGTGTTTTTTGATTCTTCTTTCGTATTCCTGTCGGTTTTGACATTTGGACTAACTGGCGTGCGATTACAGGAGTAGAGGACCCAGGTTGCTATTTGTATGAATGCGATTGTTTCTGGTATTCAGAGTTTTCCTACAGCAAAGAGTTGATAATTAATACGAGACTTGTACCCTACGCAGTATATTGCTGTATTTCTACAGAAGCACGTCATTACGACGCAAACAACAACCCTTTGAGTGTATATGCAAGCGCTTACGGAGAATGAGATACTCGATTGACGCAAGTCCGTGGAGCTGGGAGTACGTGGATGTTGACTGCGAAGGATTTGGCGTAGCCAGCTGCAACAAATGCACAATAATGTTCTATTTCTTCCAAATCGAAGATGACTTTGAAGCCGAAGCTGTGAGTGAAAGTTGTTTTTGCTCCGATCTTTGACATATGAATTGAGGAGGTGATTCGTATGGCTAAAAAGGTAGCGATATTGCTTGTCGTTTCGTTGATTTCGTCGGCGATGCTTCTTGCCGGGACTCTGTCCGGTTACCTCACGGAACGGATGGGCTGGACATACATCGCGAGCGGAAGCGATGTCGAAATGAGTATTTATCCACCGGAAGGAGTCAGCGCACTCGCAGATGAGCGTATTTTCTATGGACAGATCAGAATCGGGGATTCAACTGTCAACATAGCAATCATGAACGTCGAGCCTCCGATCCTCTGGATCGACAGCGATTACGACGGCTGTTTCCTAAACAACATTCCTATAAAGGGACAATATAGAGGGACCGTTATAAATGAAAGCCGCGCCTATAAATTCAGTCAACAGTTAAGGGTAGAATATCTTTCCAACGGGAATTCATCTTACATGACCCAGGATCTTGAAATTCACGCGATCCTTCCAAAAAAGGAAGGCGTCGAAGTCGACTACTTGCTCATGAGTAGAAGAGAAGGTTTGCTGGAAGTCGACGGAGAGCTGATCGAAATCGCCCTGTTTCCTACCGCGCCCGATGGCCTGGCCGATAAGATAGACGAAGTCTTCATCGGAATAGATCTGAACAGAGATGGAACCATAGACATGGTTCATAAGAATCACGAGCTTTTCGAAGCGACCAGCGTCATAAGAATCAACGACAAGAACTACAGAGTAAGCGAGATCAGCAGGGATGGCAGAAAAGTCACATTCGAGCAGGTCGATGAAGATGCCCAGAACAGGCCTCTGTTGAAAAAGGGTTCGATCGCACCTCTGTTCGAAGCCAGAGACGTATTTGGAGAGACCTTCTCTATGAGCGATTATCTCGGAAATCCCATCATTGTAGTCGTGACTTCGAAGACACCGCTTGAAGTCTTCACCGGCGGATTTCCATGCGCTACAGGTGATTGCGAAGATACCGGCAGAGAAGAGAAGAGACTTAGAAGCCTTTTGAGTGAACTTGTCGCATGGAACGAATACTCCGCAAAACCGGAAGTTGAGCTCATATGGCTTTATTCCGGCGACGAAATCACTTCTGCAGACTCTCCTGACGAATACTCCTGGTTGCACCTGATAGCCGATAAATCGGCGGTGGAGCTTTACAGCACCCCGTTGTCGAACGGCATGTACCTGATCTCGAAGGACGGTACGATCGAGTATCTTGACGATTATGTCCTTCAGGCGGGCGATGGTTCGATTCCCATATATCCGGTGTTCAGAATTCCCACTTTCGGTATTTCCAGTTACGTTTGGTTCAGAGAATTCGTTTTCGGCAAGTGATTCATGCCTGTTCATTCAGCAGAGAATGTTCGAAAGAACTCTGTCTCCCTTACTAGTTTTTTTGGATGTTACGGATGCAAGAGCAAAGAGCATACTTTCAAATTGGTGTTCATAGTGTAGATAAAGAGTGCTAAATCACTTTGCTCGTTTCAGGTCGGATGAATTCGCATTTGGTTTTGGGTAAGCAACGATATATCATTGATTTGCAAAGGATGTCCCCGCGTCCTGTTGCAAGTTGGTTCCAGACCCGAGTAACAGGGAGCCAACCTCCCTCCTGAAGAATTTTCCACCCCGAGGGCCGCCGATAGCGGCCCTTTTGTTGAAATGATCCTATTTACATGCTAGAATAATTCTCGTTGGGCGACGTAGCCAAGGGGTCAAAGGCGGAGGTCTGCAAAATCTCTACTCAAGGGTTCAAATCCCTTCGTCGCCTCCAGGAGAGGGCAGCAACGCCCTCTCTCTTTCTATTTCTCTAGCGATTCTCCCGAATACTTGCTCTCTATTCTCAGGAGTTAGCTCTATACTTCTTATTCCCATAGATGACTTAAGGTGACCGATAAATGAGAAGTCGCCCTTTCTAAGAACACACAAGCAATGCCTCGCTCTTCTGAGGGCAGAGACAACCGCTTGCTGAAACTCGGGGGAGTCTTCCTCAAGAAAACCTATCTCATCCATTATCAGGAGATGATCGGATGGAATCTCAATAGCTCCAAGAAGTTTTACAGCAGATGAGAACCCTTCGTCCACCATCTTTAATCGCCCGTTATCTCGAGAACCTATGAGAAATGAATTGCCATTGAAAAAACTAATGGAAAGGTCAACAAGATCCTCGTCAAAGCGTGTCTCAAACCCTGTGAACTTGGCCAAGGCCTTAACTCTTTCTACAAGATAACTCTTTCCTGAATTTCTCTCTCCTGTTATGAAAAACTTCATAGGAATTCCCCCAACATTATCAACGAAGACTTACGAAGGCATCAACTGCTACAACTTATGCCTCCATAATACTCTGTCTCCAACACGCATTAGTATACCTTAATGACTAGGTTCATAAACTCCATGCCTAATAAGCTTCAGAAGATCTTCTGTGTCTTATTTGTGAAGTGTGGTTCGCTTCTTCAATCGAGAAACAAATATGGATAGTTAAGACGAATGAGGAGACACGCCAGTTCTGTTAGGGAAACCCTATCCGTACTGAATGCAAAGGATATGCTAAATGCATCAAGATGGGGTAAAATAGTCGTTGAAGAGCGTCTCGCCGTTCTGGAAGTAGTTTCTCAATGTGCGGTTCTTAGTGGCTGAGAATAGGAAAGAAATCTCTTCGATTCAGGTTTCGAAACTACTTTCTGTAACAGAATCACTTCTAGCAGATGAGCATCTTTGGCGAAGCTACACTAACGATCAACATGGAGTTCTCCTGGAGGTAGAGATGAAGGTTCTGCTTTATTCCGAAGGCAAAAAGCTATTCAGCAAGTCGGGCGTGGGAATGGCTCTCAAACACCAGATGTCTGCTCTTGACAAGGTTGGCGTTGAGTACACAACGAATGAGGAAGACCGTTTTGATGTCGTTCACATCAACACGATCGGACCGGGAGCAGAGAGAGTTCTCAAGAAAGCAAAGAAAGCTCATATTCCCGTCATTTATCATACTCACACGACTTATGAGGATTTCAGAAACTCGTTCACTCTTTCAAATGTCATTGCTCCCTGGCTTAAAAAGAGGTTGATAAAGCTTTACTCATCGGCGGATTTTCTTATTTCCCCAACTGAGTATGCTAAGAAACTCATAATGAACTACGGCATAAATCTGCCGATTAAAGCCGTGTCCAACGGTGTTGACAACAAGAAGTTCAGCAGAAACAAGGCTTTGGCCGAGAAATTCCTGTCAGACAATGAAATTCGAAAACCATTGGTTGTGTCGGTGGGCCTTCCCTTCGAGAGAAAGGGCGTCATAGATTTCTGTCAGATCGCGGAGGCAAGGAAAGACCTTACCTTCTTCTGGTTTGGAGCTAAGATCAGCAGTCTATTACCCGCAAAGATAAGACGGCTTCTGAGAAATCCCCCGGACAATGTGAAGTTCCCTGGTTTTGTTCCTCAAGAGATGATTATTGGCCCTTACTCGGCCTGTGACGTGTTTCTATTTCCAAGCTACGAGGAAACTGAAGGCATCGTAGTCCTCGAAGCGCTCTCAACTGAAGCACCGATAGTACTTAGAGACATCCCGGTCTACAGCGACTGGATGAAGCACAGTGAGAACTGTCTGAAAGCCAAGAGCAATGAAGAATTCATGCGGCAGATCGATATATTGCTTGAGAGCAATAGTGTTAGGAAGAAGATTACATCTTGTGGGAAGGAGACCGCTCTTGAGAGGGATCTTTCGATTATCGGCCAGAAACTGAAGAGTATCTATCTTGAGGTACTTGACAAGAGACCATGAAGAGAACCACAAGGAACTTTTTGATCGCTATCTCGTTGAGCGTTCTGATTATAGTAATTGTCCTACTTGCTACCGACTTCAACAAATCGATCTCTTATCTTGCAAGTGCCAATCCCGGATGGCTCTTTCTTACTTTTTGTCTGACAGTTGGCACTTGGTTCTTTGAAGCAGTAACCCTTAAGACTTTTGCTTTGATGAGGAGCCTGACAATCCCTTTGACTTATCTTTTCAAGATCACGGTTATTGGAACCTTCTTCAATGGGATCACGCCCTTCTCCTCGGGAGGACAGCCCGCACAGATAGTTTTTATGCAAAGAAAGGGAATATCTGTTGGCGAGTCAACAGCAATGTTGGTCTCAAGGTTTCTGATTTACCAGTCAGTAATTACTGTTCTTGGAGCTGCTGCAATCATTAAGGCTTATCCCATAGTTGTGGGAAGGATTTCCAACTTGGCCGTTCTGTCGATTTTCGGTTTCGTACTCAACAGCTTTGTTTTTGCATTCTTGATTCTATTCTCCTTAAACCCAGGGTTCACGGAAAAGCTAATTCGCTTGATGATCAACTTGCTGAGCAGAATAAGGATCATAAAGGATAGAGATTCGATGATAGAGAAGGCTCTTAGAGAACTGCGTTTCTTCCACTCTTCAATGAAGTGTCTTATAGAAAGACCTGTTACACTTGTCATGGCATCATTGAGTACGCTGGCTCAGCTGATCTGCATGATATCAATTCCGTTTTTTGTTTCACTTTCGATCGGTACTCCCGTCAACTACCTTGAGATCACTTCCGTCCAACTGATACTCTTTCTTGTTGTCTCGCTTATTCCTACCCCGGGAGCAAGCGGTGTTTCTGAAGGCGGTTATGTTCTCTTCTTCAAATCCTTCTTTGGCGATGGGATAGGAGCCGCACTGCTTATTTGGAGATTCTTCAGCTACTACGCCAACATCATTTTCGGTGGAATGCTTTCGGCACACGAAATTGGGTTCAAATCTAAATCTCGTTTCTAATCACTCTCTGGTAAAGATTCAGCGTTCTCTCGACATTCGCTTCCGCTGAGAAGTCTTTAGAAATCTCAACAGAGCGCTTCGACATTCTCTCCATGAGGTCTCTATCTGTAAGCAGCTCAATCGCCGCAGTAGACAACTCTTCTTTTGAGGGGCACATAAACCCGTTCTCTCCATCTAGAACCATATTTGCAATGCTGTCATCCTTGAAGGCCACTACCGGCAGGCCGGATGCCATTGCTTCAAGCGTAACCAAGCCAAAGGTCTCCGTGTGAGAGGCAATCATGAACGCATCACTGCTCTTGTAGGCTAACGTAATCTCATCCGGCCACTTCAAGAAACCTGTGAAGTGAACCCTCTTGCCAACACCCAAGTTTCCTGCAAGTTCCTTCAGTTTGCCCTTTAGAGGTCCGTCTCCAACTAGCAGTAGATGGGAATCCGGCAGAGCTGTGTTGATCCTGGTGAAGTTCTCGATGAGTTTGTCTATACTCTTTTCTTCTCCCAGTCTGCCGACGAAGATCAGAACCTTCTCGTTCTCGCCGATCTTGTACTTGTTCCTAAACGATCTGATTTCATCAATATCGACTTCTTTCATGAAAGGAGCCAGGTCAACGCCATTTGGAATTACCTCTATATGAGACGAAACGCCGTAAGAGAGCAGCAGCTTCTTTATCTTGATCGAAGGTGCGATGACGGCTCTGTTCTTGTCGCAAAACCTTCTATCCTGACCTCTTATATATACTCTCAGAATAGGCTCCATAAAAGGGATATAGTGGACATACTCTTCCATCATCGTGTGATAGGTCGTGACAGCAGGAATGTGAAGATTGGAAATCACCATACCAGACAGATATCCTACTATGAGAGACGTATGAGAGTGGACGATGTCTATGTCGAGGCTCTTCACAATCTGAATGAGTTCTTTGAAGTTAGTTGGAAGGCCAATTCTATGTTGCTTCTCCCATGGAAATCTCAGTGAAGGGACACGGTAAACGTTCTCCTGAATGCCGGCCTCGGGGTGATCCACTGTGAAAATGTAGACATTGTGTCCTCTTTTCTGAAGATTTTCCTCAAGCATTCTGATCATGGTTACCACTCCGTTAACCTGAGGAGAATAAGTATCACTGAACATCGCTATGTTCATCATATGCCTCCAAACGTCTTGACACCAGTTGCCTTCTGCTTTATAATCTTTACTGTCTTGGGAGATCGTCCAATTGGTAGGACAGCGGACTCTGGATCCGCCGATGGAGGTTCGAGTCCTCCTCTCCCAGCCAGGGGCCGTGAGGCCCTATTTTTTTGCACTGGCAACTGCAAAGAAAACAATATCTTTTACTCCCCCTTCTCTAAGAACTCTAGCACATTGGCTGGCAGTTGCGCCAGAAGTAACAACGTCATCGAAAAGAATCACCGAATCGCATGACGGCTTCTTCTTGAGACGGAACTTGTCCTTCACATTATCAATTCTATCCTTCATTTTGAGAGTAGATTGAGGTACAGTCTTTCCCGATATTGAGAGTATGTTCTCAATCCTTATTTCCACCTTTCGGGAGAGAAATCGCAGTATTCCCAAGTTTGTGTCATAACCTCTCTTTACGAAAGCTTGAAGCGATGTTGGTACCGGAACAACAACGTTCGTTGCCGGGAGAAACGTATTCATCATCTCGAAGGTCATATTTGAAAAGAGATGGGCTATACCCGGTCTGTCTTCGAACTTGTAAGCGTGAATCAGCTCCCTCATCGGGCTTTCGTACTTCCAGTAAGAGAAGGCTGAATCAATGTATGGAAGTTCAAGTGGGGCCATAATCGGACCATCCATCGAGTTTAAGCACTCGAAGCAAAGGTAATGACCTGGATCTATTTCCTTCTCGCAGGCGAGACAAGAGTTGGGAAAGAAGTGAGAGATGATAGACCTGATCATTAGATCCATCTCTCCCTCTTAAGCTTTCTTAGTTCTCTTAAGATCTTGCTGCTGCTTTCAGCCTGAATGTCTACTCCGGGAGGAAGAGAAGCCTGCAATTTCCTAGAGTAAGCTCTTCTAGAATCGATTATCCTTTTGTCCAGCACAATCACAACCCCATGGTCACCCCTGGTTCTTATAAGTCTGCCGAGTCCCTGTCGGAAGGCCGTTATCATCTTTGGATAATAATACTTGTTCATACCTTCTACGAAACTCCTCTTCCCGTAATGTTTTATTCTAGCCTCAATTAGCGGTTCATCCGGTCTTTCAAAGGGGAGCTTGTATACAATCAGGAGTTTGAGCTGTTCACCAGGAAGATCTACACCCTCCCAGAATGCTCTGGCTCCGAATATCACGGACTTCTCTGAATTTACGTGGTCTGCAAGAATGGTTGTCGGACTGTCCTCCCTATCTTGAATGTGAATCACCATATCTCCAAGTCCGCCGGAGATTCTGGAAAGAGTCCCTTTCATGTCTTCGTAAGAAGTGAAAAGCACCATTGAACCACCACCTACTATCTTCAAGGCTTTGAGCGTTATATCCGCCGCACTTTCGAGATAGATTAGCGAATTCGGAAGATAGTCGGGCAGATCGGCCGGGACGAAGAACTTCAGCTGCTGCGTATAATCAAATGAAGTTCCGAGCCTAACCGCTTCATTGTTACTGCTTGTTCCAAGTATTCTCCTGGCGTAATTGAAGCCATCGCTACCCCTGCTGTAAACCCACAGAGTCGCAGAGATGAAAATCTTGACGCTTACATCGGGGAAGATCGATGCCATCAAGGTATCGTTTTCCACAGGTGAGGAAATTATGCTGAGGCTATCGAGGCGCCTTTCAAATCGGCTTACATAAACAACCCTCGACTCCTGAGAAGAAGTGATTCCCGCTATCTGTTTCATCCATTCCCTTGTTTCAGTGAGAATCCTGCTTACTTCAGCTTCTAAACCATCTATCTTTTCATTTCTTTCCTCTACATCATCCAGCATCTGCATCGTCTGGGTACCAATATATACGTGTGTCTGAAGAGTATCGGAAATTGCTGCGAGCATAGATATTATCGCTTCGAGTTCTCTTCCTGTGAATGTAGTTCGGTTTTCGGATTCAGAACTGCCTGTAACCTTGACAAGCTCTGTGATCTGTTTGTCCAGACTAGCGGTTGCCTCTTTGAGCTTTGTCCACAGTCTTCTCAAAAAATCCTCGTCAAAGTGCCTCTTCAGAAATCCAAAGGAATTCCTAACTGCCTTTATGAGTCTTCTCACAGTACCGGCCAGCTCGTACGGCTGAAAGCGGTAGCTCATGGCCTGTGTCAATGAAGCCTCGAGCTCATGTGCCTCATCCACAACGAGATATTTGAATCCCGGGAGAAGAGTTCCGATATCTTCTCGCTCTTCGGCGTCTCCGTCGGAAAGTCTTATGTTTGCTTCGCTAAAGAGGAAGGAGTGATTCGTGATAACTATGTCGGAGCATTTCGCGTTTTCTCTCTGGACGTAATAAGGACAGATCTCGAAGAAAGGGCAGAGTCGTCTCGTGCAGTCGAATCTGTTTCCAGAAATCATTCTTCTCATCTCTTCTTTCAACGGAAGCGTGTCGAGATCTCCCTCGCAAGTTATCATAGACCAGATGAGTATTCCTGAAAGTTCCTTTGACATCTCTTCATCCAACATCTTGTTGAGAGCGAGGGTCACGACCTCAAAAAGCTTTCTGACACAAAGATATCTTTCTCTCCCCTTCATTACCGAAACACGCAGATCATCAAGGTTAGGAAAGGTCCTCAGCACCTCCACATCTTTCTTAAAGAGCTGATCTTGAAGGATTCTTGTTCTTGTAGAGACAACTGCCTGATTCATAGTCGAGATACAGGCGTATGCAATCGGTGCCAGGTATGCTATACTCTTTCCGGTTCCAGTACCGACCTCGATCATAAGATTGCCGTCTCTTTCAATTGACTCTGCGATTTCAAGAGCCGTCATGAACTGCTCTTGTCTGAATTCGTATCCCTTCATTGAATCCTGTAGGAGCCCACCCTCACTGAAAACCAGTTTTACGGTCTTCTGAAGATTGATCCTGGGATTGCCCCTTTCTCTTCTTTCATTCCTCTTGAGAGCGGAAAGCACATAATCCTCCCACGGATCTAGAAACTCGCTTTCCCTAAGTGCAAGAAGAAGGAAGTTCCTCAGCCCACCGTTCTCTACGGTCTTCTCAACTATCGATGAGAGCCCTGCTGGCATTTTCTCAAGAGTCTTTCTGTACTGAAGAATCCGAGTCCCGAGATCCTTAGACTCCGACTGAAAAAGAAAGCTTCTCAGATATCCTTCATCGATAGCTATCTTCTGGAGATACTCACTGTCCAACGACCCATCCACAAAAAGACAGTCTTCACCTCTCTCCGAAAAGAACGAAGGAAGATCTTCGATATTCATTGAGACGAATGGAGAGTTCTGAGAAATCCGTCTCAAGCTAATTCTTGTTTTTGCGTTCCGTTTGAAAATATTACCTAGCAGAATCTCTCCCAAGAAGCACCTCAAAAGAAAAAACCGGGCTATGAACCCGGTTCAGTGGTGCCGAGGGCGGGACTTGAACCCGCATAGGCTAAACTGCCCACATGGACCTCAACCATGCGTGTCTGCCAATTCCACCACCTCGGCAACGTCACACGTCAGAAATTATAACTTGACCGGATTCCTTTGTCAAGAAGCAAAGTGCGAGAATGGTTTATATAAGCATATCAAAACCGAGTTTGGACAGTTCTTCCTGAATTATATATCTGTCAACGATTGCATTCTCGTATTCAACTTCTACCACTCCGCTGGCAACATCTGCCTGAGCCTTAACTATGCCGTCGAGCGACCTTAGTCTCGCAACTATTCTAGCAGCACCATCTTCAGTGATCTCGTTTCTGATCTGAAATAACCTCATTACCCTGGGCATTTTTATCCCCCCAAAATCATCCCTTCGTGAATTAACCGACCACTTACAGCATCCTTGGGTCTCATCGGTTTCTTCCCGGGTAACTGCACTAACGATATAATAACATTTCCAGTGCCACAGCTAATAACCATTCCGCGGTCATCAATTTCCACAATTTCGCCGATTCTACGGCCTTTCCCATAGAAGTCAATTACTGAAGCCCCATACAACTTTATCGGTTTACCTTCAAGCTCTGCTCTTGCTCCCGGACGGGGGTCGTAAGCTCTTATCTTATTCACTACCCTCACAGGATCAGAGAAATCTGTGATGACGAGATCCGAAGATTGGATTTTAGGTGCGTTCGAAAACTCTCCTTGCTGTGGAGAAAGCTTCAGCTTTCCCTCGTTTACGATTCTCAAAAAGTCCAGCAATGTTTCTGTACCAAGCTTTTCAAGCTTCGTGTAAAGCGTTCCTAAAGTGTCCGACGATTCTATTTCGATTTCTCTTTTGAGAGCAATCTCACCAGTATCCATTCCTTCATCAATCTTGAATATCGTTATTCCCGTCTTTGTCTCTCCACTTTCTATTGCTCGCTGAATCGGGGCTGCACCTCTATATTTGGGCAGAAGAGAAGCATGAACGTTGAAACAACCGATGGTTGGAAGGTTTATAACACCCGACTTAAGAAGTTTTCCAAATGCCACAACAACGATAATATCTGGAGATAGCTCCAAAAGTTTTTCGAACCCTTCATCAGAATTGATCTTTTCAGGCTGAAAAACTGGTATTCCGTAGCTAGTGGCGACTGTCTTCACCGGGGTGGGTTCTACTCTCCGCCCTCTCCCCTTAGGCCTGTCAGGCTGTGAAAAGACTCCTGCCACGTTGTTCCCCGATTCTACAATCGCCTTGAGATGAGCAGCCGCAAATTCGGGAGTTCCCATGAATACGATCTTCATTTTATCTTATGCTTTCCTTAATTATCTGATTCAATTTTGGTTTCAGCACCGCTCTTTTTGATGAGGAAAGATAATCGACGAATAGCACTCCTTCAAGATGATCGCTCTCGTGCTGCACTATTCTCGCAGGATAGTCCGTCAAATCCTCTTCGTGGTGCCGGCCATATTCATCCTGATAATGTATTCGAACTGCAGACGGCCTGATGATATCGGCGTAAATTCCGGGTATGCTGAGGCAACCCTCTTCCATCCTTACTGTCTCATCACTCTTGGAAATAATCTCTGGATTAATTACTACCCTCAACCCGTCTCCGGGGTCGTAAACAAAAATCCTCCGGGACACAGCCACTTGCGGTGCTGCGAGGCCCACGCCGTCCTCAACGTACATCGTCTTGCTCAACTCTTTCACGAACGCTTTGAGATCATCGTCGAAAACTTCGACACTCTCGGAAACATTTCGAAGTATGGGGTTTCCTATATAAATCACTTTCATTCCGACCACCCTTCCGAAATCTCCTTCAGTTCCTCAAAATACTCTTTATCGGTCATAATGGCATGGAGAGGGGTTATCGATACGAAGTTGGATTTAACTGCGTTGAAATCACAATCAGTAGAACATTCATCTTCGACTACCTCTCCGAATATCCAGTAGTAGTTGTTCCCATAAGGATCCTTTCTCTTTTCGAAATAATCCTTGTATCTTCTTCTGCTCTGTCTGGTCACTTTCCAACCCTTCAGTTCCTCGTACTTGACTGAAGGAACATTTATATTTAGAGCCGTGAAGTCCGGCATCTTACTGACATCGTAGATTTTGAGAAAATTGACCATGAATCTGGCTGCGGTTTCATACTCGGGATTACTCCAGTCACTGCTTGAGACCGCAATCGATGGGGTATCAGTCACTGCGCCCTCTAGAGCACCTGAGACTGTTCCAGAATAAAGAACATCTATTCCCATATTCTGCCCTTTGTTCACCCCGCTTATCACAAGATCTATCTTCCTATCCGAAATCGCAAGTAATCCGAGCTTAACGCAATCAGCCGGAGTACCATTAATTGCATAGCCGATGTTCTTATTACCGACTTTGACTTCCTTGGCCCACAGCGGAGTTCTGATTGTTATTGCGTGTCCAGTCGCGCTTCTTTCGACATCGGGTGCAACTACAAGGACTTCATGCTCTTCAGAAAGCGTTTCGGCAAGCAAAATAATCCCGGGCGACATGATTCCATCATCGTTTGTAACGAGGATATTCAATATTCGTGCCTCCTTTCACCTATTCATACAAATCATCTTGTATACTTATTTTACATTATGCATCTAGACTTTTCTTTTTTACTCAAGGAGAGAAATATGAATCTTACAGAGCTGATGGACTGCATTCCACACTTGCGAGAAATCCTCCACATCGTTAGGGAAGCCTTTGAAGACTACGATGACCCTGCTCATGATATTTCCCACACTTTCAGGGTAACGGAGAATGCGAGCGAAATTGCTTCTCGGGAGAGGTGTGACCTTCAAAAGGCAGTCATCGCCGCACTCCTTCATGACATTAAGCGGCCTCAAGAAGCTCTAACCGGCATCGATCATGCAGAATCCGGCGCGGAATATGCTTTAGGACTTCTACCGACCATGGAATTCAACTTTTCGTTTATCTCGGAAGTCTCGCAGGCGATTAGATCGCACAGATACTCCGGCGGTTTAACACCTACCAGTGTGACGGGAAAGATCCTCCAGGATGCGGACAGACTAGACGCTATAGGTGCAGTGGCCATAGCAAGGGTCTTTGCCTATTCCGGAAAGGTCGGAACTCCTCTTCACTCTCTCCAATTCGGTCCGTGCAACTCTTATAGCGGCAATTCGCGTAGTTCTATCAATCATTTTCACGAGAAGATACTTAAGATAAGACCGGAAACTTTCTGGACGGGAACTGCAAGAAAAATGGCTGAGGACCGCTACAGTTTCGTTGTGGAGTTTGTGAAGAGGTTCCTAGCAGAATGGGGACAAATCTAAACCTCAGTACCTAATTTCGAAGTTATTGAACGGCTTGAATGGGAGCTCTTCAATTTCTGTCTTTGTAATGCTGGCATAGGATGGACCCCTATCTATTCTTTCAACGAAAGCATCGATTTCCTCATCACATCCGGAACAAACGATCTCCACACTTCCATCGGGCTCGTTCCTCACAAAACCCGTCACCCCAAGAGACGTGGCGGTGTGAAGGGCAAAGTACCTGAAACCAACGCCCTGCACACGCCCAAAGACTCTTATCCTGAGAGTTTTCTTACAGGCCAAGCTCTTCACCTACAAGAACGATCGTGTAGCGCCATGGTCTTCTTCTCGAATCGATTATTATCGAGTACGTTTCACATATTCTTTCTTCGCTGCTGCAGTCGGAGCAAAATCCGGTTGTCACGCAGGGAGTATGCAAGTTCAGCCTCTTTGCATTCATCGGTGCTATCGACTTGATCCTCTTGATGCCTGCATCCAGATCGTTCACGACTTTATTAATTCCGGCGACAAAAATCACCTTCTCGGGGCCGAACGTTACTGCAGCGGCCCTGTTGCCGCTCCCATCCAGCAGTAGAATCTCTCCATTCTCTGTTATGGCATTCGCGCTACATAGATAATAGTCGGACTCAAATGCCTTGATCATGATCTCCCTTTTCTCTCTATCTTCGGAAACCGAGTCTCTGTCAAGAAATTCATATTTCCCCGACCTCAACAAATCCATTACTCCAGACTCCTGAAGTGTCACCGATCCGCCTGAACTAACGGTAGCTCCATCGGGAATCAGCTTATGAACTTCTTCGACCACCATTTCTATATCTGGGAGGTAAATCACCCTCACGGATTTGCTTTCAAAGACTTCTATGAGTTTCTGCGCCAGTTTTTCATTCTTCCATCGTCTAAGACTGTTCCTCATCACGAACTCCTTTCTTTGAGAGAAATCTGCCTTTAGTCAGCTCTCCGCAGTAATAATTCGAATTTCCTCTAGAATGTAATGATCTCGGCTCCACGCTCCACATATGGTGCCAGCGGAACGTGGTTCCTCATGTCCCCATTCAGGGGGAGACCCTCTTTCTCTACTATGTCAAGGACGCCCATCATTTTCGAACAACCATAACATACGGCCTTTATAAGGCCCCTTTTCTTCGCTTCAATGTAAATCTCATGAACAGGATCCTTTTCATGTGTAATCTCTTTCATGAGACGGGGAGATTCTCCCTCCATTACGACAGATACGGCAAATCCCTTTTCCGACATGTCAAGTGCATTCAGCAAAGCATGAAGAAAACAAGATTTCTTCCCTTCAAAAGCCAATATCAGTACTTCATGTGCCATTCATCCACCTCCAAGCAGTTTGTTAAGCTTCATCGCAAAGGCCAGATCGCCCGATACCCTTAAACTTCCAGTCATGAAAGCTGTCAGAGGATTCACAACTCCTTCAATCAGTCCTTCAAAGGTCGCGAAATCTGTGCGTATTGAGCAATCCGAAGGTCGTTCTTCTTCAAAAACCTCTAGCCTGCCATCGCAGATCTCGACAGTGAATCTCTGTGGATCACCTCCTTCGATAAAGAACGAGAATTTTCCAGTAATCTCCGAAAGCATCTCAGCTTCCAATCCCTTGATCTTCTCAATAGCTTTCCTGACTGTCATCAATCTACCTCCTCGCTTCTGCTTTACATACAAAGTCTAACATTTTGTTGTACAATGAGATCGAAATTTCCTATAAATGGAGGCGCTGCTTTGAGAAAACGATTCTTTCGCTATTTCGATTCAGTAATCAAAATGGAAGTTGAAAGAGAGGGAAAGACGAAGTTCGAAACTGATTCGGTGTTGACGGCGCCTGCAGAAGAACTGGACAGCGACGTGGCAAATCATCTCTTCCAAGGGTTGAGGCTGCACGGGCTAGAAGGATCCTCATCGCAGGACTTCAACGAGATGGAGATTGTAGAAACGACAGATGGATTCAGTATTAAAATCGAACTACATGACGACCAGGCAGTTCTTGGACTCGGACAATCGATCGGCCCTCTCAACAAAAGGGGCGCAGTTTATGAGATGTACAATACCGATGAACCTGATCATTCTCCCTCAAAGAAAAGGCTTTACTCAACGCTTCCAGTATTCTATATAGCTTCAGCCAGGAGACAGATCGGCTTCTTTCTAGATCACCCGGGATACTCCAGATTCGACGTAGGCTTCGAAACGCGAGACAGGCTGAAAATCGATATAGAAGGTGATGGTTTTAGTCTTTTCATGTTCTTTGAGAGCCCACATGAGACTATAAGAGACTTATTCAGACTAACCGGGAACCCTTTGTTCTTACCCGCCTGGGCTTTGGGTTATCATCAGTCAAGATGGTCGTATGGAGATGAGAAATCCGTTATTGAAATCGCGGAAAATCTCAGGAACAAAAAGATACCATGCGACGCAATACATCTGGATATTGACTACATGGACAGTTATAAGGTATTCACTTGGGATGAGAATAGCTTCCCCAATCCGTCGTCAATGATAGAACGACTATCTAATATGGGCATTAAGATCATTTCAATAGTAGATCCGGGTGTTAAGGCAGTTGAAAACTACGACATCTATGAGGATGGCCTCAAGGGTGACTTCTTCTGCAAGAAGGAAGATGGTACTCCCTTTAGACCTGCAGTCTGGCCTGGAGAATCCAGACTCCCGGACTTCCTGAACTCTGCTACGAGAAATTGGTGGGGAGAACATTATGACAGGCTCTTGAAGGACGGAGTCTCTGGCTTCTGGAACGACATGAATGAGCCCTCGATTTTCTACACACCTGAATTGCTCAAAGAGCTACAACAGCTTGCAACCGAAATAGATGACAATGGAATTGAAACGGAATTCCTTTTTGCGAGGATTGCCTCAAAGAAGAAGTACTACGACTACGGGAAGGATTTTGTTCAGACTGATGATAATGGGATCGCTCACTTGCATAGAAAGGTCCGAAACATCTATGGGTTCAATATGGCTCGAGCAGCATTCGAGGGAATAAGGAAAAGCAGGCCCGATTCAAGACCCTTCATTATCACTAGATCGTCATATCCCGGCATTCAAAGATACGCGATCCTTTGGACGGGCGATAACGAGAGTAGTTGGGAACAGCTGCTAAGCGAAATCAGGCTAATCCAATCCATTTCGCTTGCAGGAGTAAGCTTTGTTGGTTGCGATGTGGGCGGCTTTGGCGGCGATTGTAGCGGAGAGCTGCTTGTACGATGGACTCAACTGGGGGCCTTTCTTCCCTTCTTCAGGAATCACAGTGCCATTGGAACGAGGAGACAGGAACCTTGGGCCTTCGACAGCGAGGTGGAGAGGCTTATTAAGAAGGCAATAGAGCTTCGTTACTCATTGCTTCCCTATTTCTACACAATTCATAAGCAGTCAGCCGACGGAAAAATGACAATGATTAGACCCCTCCCGATTGTCTGGCCCAAAGACAGGGAAACTTATAACGCCGACGATCAGTTCATGATAGGTCCGTCTATCATGGTTGCTCCCATTTACCAGAGGAATTCAAAGGGTAGGCACGTTTATCTTCCAGAAGGAGAATGGCTAGATCTTAACACGAAGAGAGCATTCGCTTCAGGCCATGTCTGGACAGAGGCTCCTTTAGATACCATTCCCTATTTCTTGAAGGAGGACTCCATGGTCGTTACCACCTGCAGCTCTCAATTTGTTGAGAGCGGATCCTGGGGAGATCTTCGAATCATAGGTTTTGTTAAGAATTATGCGGAGTTTGAACTGTATGAAGACGACGGAATTAGCAACGCTCACGAAACCGGCGAATATTCTTTGAAGAAAATAGTTGTGCGCAGTTGTACAGATGGAATTAGAATTGAAGTTCTACCCAAAACAGGTAGCTTCAAATGCAGAGAGAGATCATTGACATTCGAAGTTCACAACGGAGAAAGGCTGTACGCTGTGAGCGTGCAGGATTCTCCTGAGGGTTGTGAAGTTTTAGTAAAGTAGTGCGAAATCTATGTAGGGCAGGAGTCTCATGCTTTCAAGCATGATTCCTGCTTTTATTTCAATTGGGTAAGCTGCGTAAAGGTAGACCGTCTCAAACTTATATATAGCCAGTCTCCAGGAAAAGCTCCTTCCTATCAACGTATCGATCTTCGCTCCAATTCCTTCCTCAGAAAGGTGAACAAGATTAATAAGATTGAACCCTCTCCTCGAAATAGTGTAGTCAGACGAGATTGAAAGGCCAACGACTATGTTGGAATCGTCCCTGAAATCCCATAGCTCAACCGGTACTAGAGATGGATCTTCTCCGAAAGTTACCCTAGAAAAGATAGCTGAATCTAATGCAAATCCGTTTTTCTTCCAGTCAAAATCGACTCTTATCCCCACGTCCACAAGATTTGAAGTTGCCGTCTGCGTATCCCTAACGGCGATATTCGTCTTCAGTGATGCCTGACCCCCGTAAAGCACAGATGAATCCTGAAGAACAACGTTAATTGATCCCGAGACTTGCAGGGGATAATTGAGCTCGGCCTTCCAGCCGAAAGCAAGTTTGGGATTAATGACATACTGACGATAAGCCTCCAAAGAAGCTTCGACATTGAGATCCGAAAACTCGAACGAAAGGGTGAAATCAACGGGCGTGTAGTCAATACTACACAGTTCGAGGTGGAGGCTCGGAAGCATTGTTCCAAAGTCGAAAGATCCACCGGCAATCAGATGGTTGTGAAATGTAAGATCGGAAAAAAGCAAAGACAGACCCTTGTAAGGAATGGGAGACACAAATCTCCAACTTGTGAAACCTTCGTATTTCTCGCCTTCTAATGGCTCAGGAACTCGCATCTCAACAGTCGTTTCTTTGAGCTTGAACTCAGTGGTCTTTGATTCAACTGAGTACAACAACTTGTTTCCCTTGACCTGACCGACAGCCACAATTCCTTCTCTTGTTCTGGCAGGATCTCTGACGTACCTGGGAAAGGTGGCAAGACTTGTCATCTCGCCTTCAGATGTGACAAGATAAACACTGCTGCCAAATCCGTTCTCTACCGAAATAAGAAATCCGCCTGAAGTCCAGCTTCCAAGTGAGAAGTCCTTATCGATTTTGTACATTAAAGGGGCATCGAAACCCGATGAGTAGAATGCAATATACTTGTTTCCGCGCATATTGACTCTGAACGCTACGAGCGCACCATCTTGAGATGCTCTGACGCTAGTGATCTGCATTTCCGGGTCTATTGCCGCGAAAATCGTCGTCACCCTTTCATTTCGAAGTGAGAGGATTTCCACAGACATAGTCCCCAAACTATTCCTCAGAATTGCTAGACGATCTTTTCCGGCGAAATCGATTCCGACAAGGTGGGAGTATTTCGTTCGCTCAAGCCTTCCTTCCCTGAAGAAGTAAAGCCTTGTTTCGGAGACTTCCTTCTCAAAAAGCAACAATGCAATTTCATTCTCAAAAACAGCGAAATCAATGATCTCCATGCTGGTTCTGAGAATTTCGGTGTCTTCCCTATATAGCGTGTAGTATCTTTGCTCTCTATCAAACCCAATATAATACAGTCTATTCGCGTAGGTCTTTGATCTGTAGTGACTGACAAATTCCCCGATATCCGAAGAGAGTCTATGGATCGATGGAGTCTCTACTCCTTTCCACTTTTCCGATTCAAAATCGATAAACTCCGCCTTTAGCTCCTGATAGCTTTTACCATATACTCTCTCAAAAGAAAAATCAATTCCTGCAAATCCAAGAATCCCCGACTTTATCCTGACCAATTCCTGAATGCTTTCAAAGCCATAGGTCTCATATAGAAATGTCAGGAACGCATAGCCGTAATTGTAATAGGCCTCTCCCCCGATGCCGCTGTGACCGGATACTACGGTCTCCTCGAGAAAGGGGTCCTCTCTGTCAAGTTGATCCCAAAGAAAAGGTAAGCGTCTGTAATCGTACTCATAAAGGTCTCCAATAAGTTCGCTCCCTAACTGCGCAAAGCCTTCGGTGAACCACATGGGCTGAAGGGCGTTAGGAAGGTAAAGTCTTGAGAAATAGTTTCTCAGAAAGTTTCCAACTTGAGTTGTTGCGGTAATCTGAAAAAGATGACTAAGTTCGTGAGTGATCACTTCTTCCAACCAGAAGCCGTCATTTCTGTAGGGATAGTCGAGACCGATCGTCATTATGTAGATTGATTCCATGACTGGATTTGCCAGACCGTTTGACCGATCCTCATAGCCTCCAATCAATATGGAGATCTTGTCTCTGAAAGGGTTCCCGAATAATTCACTCAAGCCAAGGAAGGTATTTTCTGCAATCTCTTCAATTTGGGAAACCGAACCGGCCACTTCGTTATGGTATATATAAACAAAGTGCTCTGATTCATGCTTCAACCAGTCCAGATCTCTGAATGAATATCCGCTTACGATGACCGAAATCAGCAGAACAAAAAACGGAATATATCTTCTGAACAAAACAACACCGCCTTCTTGAAAAGGAGATCACTACTATTATAGACTATGCAAAGGCGACAAGGCCCTAAGGTTGCCGGTTACTTCGTCGCAGTGCTATTATTGGTTGAGGTGCTTTATGGCAGAGATAGAAAGAGACAGGCTCTTGGCATATTTTGCAGGAATCGGTTCTTCAGTTATCTTTGGTCTTTCCTTTCTATTTACGAAGAACGCACTTGAATATACAAATCCCATGTACTTTCTTTCGTACAGATTTTCTGTTGCCTTTCTGACTATTTCATTGTTTAGATTGTTTGGTATCGTCAGAATCAGACCCTACAGAGCAGTTTTTAAAGACCTTCTTCTTCTCAGCCTTGTTCAACCGGTCATGTACTTCATCTTAGAAAATGTTGGGGTCTCTTTGTCCACTTCATCCGAAGCTGGAATACTCCTTTCGACAATTCCAATATTCGTACTGATTTTCGCCAGGATATTTCTTAAGGAGAGACTTGCCGCTCCTCAGATAATCTCAGTTGTGACTGCGCTATTTGGCATAACTTTGATAACCGCCGGAAAGGGGATTTCCTCAGGAAGCAGTCCACTGGGGCCGATCATTTTGATAGGTAGCACAATCTCGGCAGCCTTCTATAACATTCTCTCGCGAAAAGCCTCTGTCAGGTTTAGTTCATGGGAGATCACATATCATATGATGACGATGGGCTTCATCTCTTTCACCGTAATTGCAGTTATACTGTCTTTGTCAAGAGGAGAGTTTTTGTTCTATATCGGCGGAATTGCTCAGCCTGGTGTCGCCATTGCTGCGCTTTACCTCGGTACATTATCGTCGGTCGGAGCATTCTTCCTGATCAACTTCATGCTTTCCAAGCTTGAAGCATCGCGCTCAACCGTCTTTGTCTACCTTTCAACAGTTGTATCTCTTCTCGCCGGCGTGATTTTCAGGGGAGAAAGATTCGGACCAATTCAGATGTTTGGAGTAGCTCTTATTCTCTTCGGAGTATGGGGGGCCAACGCTCTGTCGAAGAGGAAAATCAAGGAGGGGTCGAAATGATGAAAATGAAGAGCGTCGTTACTACGGTTTTCATCTTGGCAATGACAATTGCCAGAGGAGTATCCTTTCTTACTACTGCAGATTCAACACCCTCAGTAGTGATCATTGAGAGTTCACTGGAACTGAATATGTCTCGACTCGATAACAATTGGTGGTCAGCAGAAGTTAATATTGAGCCAGGTCTCTATCATTACTACTATTCCACAGAAGATGCGACTTTTCTTGACCAAAGGAATCCTGACAAGTCGTACAAAGATGGAGCAGAACTATCAGTGTTAAGAGTAGAAAACCTTGGAGACCTGCAAGACTTTGCCAGACACAGTGTTGGCGACAGAGATTACTTCAACCCGGTAAACGAAAATGAATTCTACTTTGCCGTTTCACTTCCTATTGGAACTACTTATCAGCTCAGCCTCATTGTCGATGGGACTCGCTACAATCTAGAGTATCTACGCGACTTCGGCAAAGATAGCTTTTATCGTACAGACAGGATAAAAGTTGAAAACTTGGAGTATTACTTCGAGATAGAGGATGGAGACAACTCAGTGGTCCTCGATTCTCTCGGACTGTGCCAGGAGTTACGTCTTCCATTCATTTTCGAGAAAGATAGGCTTCCCATAACGTATTTTGATCTTCCGGAATGGTCAAAGGGAGCCGTTTATTATCAGATTTTTCCTGAGAGATTCGCAAATGGAGATCCCAGAAACGATCCTGTTGGAGTTCAGCCGTGGAATTCTGATCCTGTTTTCGCCAACCTCGGCGGCGATGGCTTTTTCGGAGGAGACCTCAAAGGGATCATCGATCGTTTCGATCACATTCTTGAGCTGGGAGTAAATGCGATATACCTGAACCCGATCTTTGAAAGCCCTTCGAGTCACAAGTACGATACTGAAGACTACCTGAAGATAGATGACAATTTCGGCGACGACTATGTTTTCGAGGAGCTCATTTCACTGGCAGAAGATTCTGGCATCAAATTGATTCTGGATGGAGTCTTCAATCATACCGGCTACGACTTCTTCGCCTTCAAAGATCTCCGTGAAAGAGAGGAGACTTCCCCCTACAAGGACTGGTATTTTGTCAAACGCTTTCCAATAAGGAAGATCCAGGATAGGGCAATGACATATGTGGGATGGAACGGCTACGCATATATGCCTAAGATAAACAGCCTCAACGAAGGCTGGCAGGCTTACGTGGAACAACTTGTACGCAAGTACGATCTTGAAGGAATCGGTGGCTGGCGTCTCGATGTTGCAACGGAAGTTGACCCTCTTTTCTGGAGTGATTTCTTCAGACCACTTGTGAAGGGGTTAGACAAAGAAAAATTGCTTGTCGCGGAATTTTGGGGAGACGCCAGAGCACTGCTTAGAGGCAAGTCTTTTGATTCGGTTATGAACTACCCCTTTAAGGATGCGGTTGTGGAGTATGTTTTCAGAGCGGGAAACTCTGCTGCAAAGTTCGCAGCTATGACTAATCTGTATCTCAACGCTTATCCGCCTCAGACTCTGCATTCTCTCTGGAACATTCTGGACAGCCACGACACCGAGAGAATTCTTACCCTTGCCTTCAATCAGGTTGATCTTCTGAAGATAGCAGTGGCAATTCAGATGACTTTCATCGGCAGCCCTGTAATTTACTACGGAGACGAAATCGGAATGAAGGGGGGAAAGGATCCGGAGAACAGAGCTCCCATGATCTGGGACGAAGAGAGATGGAACTGGGAAATCTACGAATTCTACAAGAAGCTAACAGTGCTTAGAGAATCTCACGAATCTCTTCGTACCGGAGAATATGAAGTCATGACAACCAGTGGCCCCGTTCTCTCTTACAGAAGATGGAACGATCAGGATGAAGTAATTGTGGTAGTTAATCCATCAAGAGAAAGCGTCTCCTTCAGTCCTTCGACAAGTGGCGAATTCTTTGAGTATCTTTCCGGAAGAATACTGGTAATTGATCAGCACACAGTAGAGATCCCTGCTATAACAGTTTGGATTCTTGTTAGGAACGAGAGCGGTGAACTGGCTTCTGCCGACAACTCTTGATATCGAGTTCTAAGTCCCGTCAACTATTCATCCATAACCGAGTTTATTGTCGGTAGTTGATTCAGGCGGCTCATTCTAAACCTTCTCGTGCTTCTCGCTTTTCTATCCATATGCTTCGGGGAGGTAGTTCAACTTCCATAACGGAAGGAATTACGCCTGACCAATCCTGATACATCTTCTTGAGCTTAATTGAGTGCCGAGGTGTATCGTTAAGATTCACGAAAGAGGTGACGTCATAGACGGGTGCATTTCTCGTACAGGTTGCGAAGACTCCGTTCATGCCGTCAAGGAAGACCCTGGGTTCTCCTCCCCTAAGCTGCATCGCTTCCATGAGCAAAGAAATCCCGTCGCGGCCAACCTGAGACATGTCATCACTGGTAAGCATCATTCCATCAAGTAGACCCACAGATAATGCAAATACTCGCTTCTCTTCTTCGGTAAGTCCGCAGTTCCTCAAAACAATCGTATCGGGATCATTCAGCCACAGCCTGCGGTGCATGAAGGACCTTGTGTAGGCATTTCTCAAGCTGTACCTTGCGCTCGGAACTCCTATATCCATCGTTTCCCCATTCCACTCAGGCGCAGTATCGGACCCGATTCTCATACCATCAACATAACCTACTGAGGGAAGCAGAGGAGCTCCACAGCCAAGAATGAAGCAATCATCTCCGGCAGCAGCTCTAATTGTCTGCATTCCACTTCTATACGCCTCAACCGGTGTTAAGAATTCGTTGAAGCGCCCTCCAGGAATCGCACCAGCGAAGAGAAAATCTATTTTCAAATAGTCAAAGCCATAACTCCTTATTGTCTTTATAAGCCTTTCGAGGTGAAGTAGAACTTCTGGATTAGTCGTGTCAAGAGCGAAAACCTGCTTATTCCAATTTCTGTATGCTACTCTGGGATTGCCATCACTGTTCTTTACAAACCATTCTTTGTGCTCGTTAAACAGCCTTGAGGATTCGGAAGCAGAAAACGGGGCTATCCACAGTCCTGCTTTGAAGCCTTTTCCCCTAATTTCAGAAGCGATTTCTTTCAAGTCCGGAAATTTGGAGTTGGTCGTCAGCCAGTCGCCTATTTCCTTTTCGTAACCATCGTCAAGCTGAACCAGTCTGTAATCGATTCTCTCGCGATCTCGAATTTCGGCAAGAAGCTTCACATTCTTCGACAACTCATCGAAAGTTATGTCGGTGAAGTAATGGTACCAACTACACCAACCTATCCCTTCAAACTCATTAAACTCAACCTCATTACTCTGCTTTATGAGATCAGCATACTTTTCAAGCATAGTCCAGAGGCTTTTATTACCAAGAATAACCATCTCTTCGAGTTCTATTGACTCGCCCGATGCAAGTTCAGTACCGAAGAGATCCACTGAACCAATGATGCTCAAGGTCTCATCGTCTCATAGGAAATACTGGTGAGTGAATTGATTCGAGACAAAACCTACAAGGAGCTCGTCGGTGGCAATGAAGTAATCGCTAGGTCTTTGCCCTTTCCTAAGGAGCTCAGGTATTGGGGAGGCGGCAAAGAGACTTATTCCTTGAGAATCTGCGTACTGAACAAACGAATCCACTAATGGTCGCTCCCAGTAAGCCTTGAATGGGAACCATGACTGCCAGTTGTTGTAGTAAACGGGCTCACTAACATCCTGGATTTCGATTAGATCGATCTTGCCAACTTTCTTAGGAGAGGGATCTTCGTTGCGAATTGAGACCCTGAGCAAAACTCCCGATGAGTCTGGAAGGTTTGAAAAGCCATAGATAAGGACAAGGTTTTCTCTCTCTATCTTGAACTCTCTCTCGCTGCTAAGGAACAGCTCCTCTATTCCCGCGATTCTTGTCTTCAACACTTCAAATCACCTCACAACCTTGTTGTCTATTATAGGCCAACAAGAAAACAAGTTGAATCGCGGTTTCACTACTGATGCTGAGAGGAAAGACGTTTATGACTCCAATTCTGGTTGTCGGTTTTTCTTGCTCTTTCAGACGCCGGGTTCCTTTCTTTCTCGGAACAGGTACAAAGAAGCAGAACCATTCATTTTCTTGGTTGCTCCTAGATTGCTTCAAGAGCTGCACCTAGATCTTCCAGAAGATCTTCAACATCCTCGATCCCCACCGAAAGCCTTACCCCTCCTTTGGATAGACCCACTTCACTAAGCTGTTCATCTGTAAATGAAGAGTGACTGGTGAGAACAGGTATCGTGACAAGTGATTCGACTCCGGCCAGACTTGTTGCTTCTAGAAAGAGCTTGCTGCTTCTTATGAATCTTTTCGCTTTTTCCAGATTCTCCAGCTCAAGATACACGACTCCCCCAAAGCCTTTGCAATCTGCAAAGCAGCTAGGTTTAGTGTTCATCAAAGAAGGATAAGAGACTCTACGCACTTTTGGACTTTTCGAGAGAAAAACCGCTACTTCTTCCCCGTTCTTATTATGCAGTTCCATTCTGGGACCAAGAGTCTTCACTCCACGACTGACCAGAAAAGCATCAAATGGAGCTCCATTCGTGCCCAACCTAATCATTTTCTGTCTAACAAGCTTCTCAGAATCGCCTTCGCTGAAGGCGGCAAAGCCCGCAATGACATCGGAATGGCCATTCACATACTTAGACAGACTCTGGATATCTACGTCGGCACCATGTTCAAGCGGCCTAAAATTGTAGGGAGACAGAAATGTATTGTCGACTATCAAAAGCGCTCCGCTCTTCTTTGTTATCTTTGATATGTTTTCGATTTCCGATAAGACCAGGTTCGGATTTGCCATTGACTCAACATACACGATAGCGGTATTGTGGTCGACAAGATTCTCAAGGTCTTCTAACTTTGACTGGTCAAATCTCCTGACCTCTACTCCCATGCCGGGTAGTTCCGCGATAAGACTCTGAGTCCCTCCGTAAACGTTTTTCGAAATCACCAAGTTCATCCCTGACTTGAGAAAAGTGAGAAATACCGTAGTGATAGCGCCCATTCCCGATGAAAAGAACACTCCGCCTTTTCCTCCGAAAAGATCGGACAGCTTCCTTTCTAAAACTCCTATCGACGGATTTCCGACCCTTGTATATAAGGTCTCTGAGGTTTCGCTGAGATACTTGTCGTCATTTGCCAGGAAGTTCGAAGTCTGGAAAATAGGAGTTGTTACGGCGTCGCAAACTTTTTGCTCTTCGCCACTATGAATAGCTCTAGTATTGAAGCCACTCATCTTCCCATCAACTCTCCACTATCAATGAGTCCACAATCACTACTCGTTTCTCATTTGCAGAAATCAATCCGGCCTCAACGGTCGCCAGATCAAGGATTGCCTCCCGAATAGAGCCGAGAGAATTCTTCTGACCTTTAATGACTCTGTAGAAATCAGTAAATTCCTCAACGAATCCATCACTGTTATTTGCGTAGAATTTCTCTCGACCGTGAGCCTCGATTTCGATTGTCGCTTCATCCTTGTCAACACGCAACAGGCCTTCTGTTCCAACGATCTCGAGTCTGTTAAGAGTGGCCGGAGCTCCATATACAACCGAGTAGTTCCCAATCACTCCTTCTCCCAGTGTCATATTGAAGACCACTGAGTTCTCCGCACCAAGATAATCGAGATTCTTCTCTGAAAATCCGCTAACTTCTCTCACATTCCCAAGGATTTTTCGCAAGGCCGCAATGTCATGAACGCCACCGTCAGAAATGAATCCCCCCACATGTTTCGGGGCTTGCCTCCACTTAGTCTGAACATACTTGTTATCCAGTCCGAAATCTACCCATTTGAGCCAACTGAATATGATTGGTTTGCCGATCCTTCCTTCCCTCACAAATTCGGAAGCCTTAGTGTAAACTTCTATGTGTCTGTAATTCTCTGCGATGTAGACAGGTGAATTCCCCGGAAGATTCAACAGAGAAAGTCCTTCTTTCACCGATGCAGCAATAGGTTTCTCACAAATAACTGGTTTCTCCGCCGTTCTCGCAGCTACGATCATTTCGGGATTGAGGGCAATTGGCACTGCAAGGACAATCGCATCGACATCATCGGAATAAAGAATCTCTTCATAAGAATCGAAGACTTTGATTTTACCTCCAACGAGATCGGCGAACTCCTCAGCCTTCTTTCTTGTTCTGCTGTTTACAGCAGTAATTGTGAATAGATCTTTCAGCTCCATTAAGGCGGGAAGATGAAGTTCCCTTGAGGCGATTCCCGCTCCTACAACGCCTAGTCTAATGTTCATATCATCCTCCTTCGCAAAACCGTTCAAAGCAACAGAACTGGGATAAGTCCATTTAAGTCAGACTTTCTTTCTCACAAAGGGAAAGAGGCTTCAACTTCCCTTGCACCATCCGAGGGCCTTACTTCGTAACAATCGATATCTATCGCAAACTTCTCTTTATATCTCGTTTTCACCACTTCAACTATCTTCTTCTCCTCGGTTTTCTCACAAAGGGCGAGTACCGATCCACCGAACCCGGCTCCAATCATTCTTGCACCCGATACGCCCTTCATCTCTCTAAGCGTATCAACAATGAAGTCAGTTTCTTCACAAGTAACCTCATAGTCAAGAGCCAGAGATTCATGAGATTGTATGAGAAGCCTGCCAAGGTTTTCAAAATTCGAGTTTGATAGAATCTTCATTGACTCCAGAACCCTCATGTTCTCTGAAACAACATGCAAAGCTCGTCTATAATAGAGATCACCCATTTTTCCTCTGTTCGGAAACAGATCAACCATTGAAACTTCGCGATAGCTACTCCTGCCAAGAATCTCAAGAGCCTTTCGTGCTTCCTCTCTTCTTGAATTATACGCGCCTCTTGAAAGAGAATGATGTACCTTTGAATCGAACACAAGAAGCGTATAGTCGCCCAGTTCCAGGGGGACATACTCATATTGCATCTTGAGAGTATCAAGGAATATCGCCTTGTTCCTACGTCCCATTACCGCCGTGAATTGATCCATAATTCCACACTTGACTCCGACAAAATCGTTCTCTGCTTCCTGAGCATAATTGTACAACTGAGTTTCGCTGAGCTTTAGATCAAAAACCGAGTTCAGTGCTACTATCAAGGCAACCTCTAAAGCGGCAGAGCTCGAGAGACCTGCTCCTTCAGGAAGGCTGGAGCGAATATCAATATCCATTCCCCCGAACTTGGCGTCAAGCTTATTCTTCAAGATCCAGATTATTCCTTTTAGATAATCGCTCCAGTCACCTGTCTTTTCAATAACACTTTCTTCGAATGACACCGGTTTTCTTCCCATGGAGCTCAGGTGAATCCGACCGTTACCATTCTTCTCAATTGACAGAAGAACATATTTGTCAATCGCGGCTGGCATTACGAACCCTTCGTTGTAATCAGTATGCTCTCCAATGATATTAATCCTACCAGGCGCAACAAAGTACCTCTTCAACTCAACACCTCCAGCAATGTACATATATGCTTTTTGCTCTATATTGAGAGAATAGCACCCCGTTGACAAAAAAACAAAGCGGGCTAATGCCCGCCGTGAAATCGCTTCTTCAGTTAATGGATACCCAGAAGGCCGTCTATCTTTCCCTTGTCAAATCCTACAATAACCTGGCTTCCTATTGTTATCACCGGAACACCCATCTGCCCACTCTTCTTGACCATTTCTTCCGCTTTGGCTTTATCCTTGCTTACATCATAGTCTTTAAAAGCAATTCCGTTTGCCCTGAAATAGTCCTTTGCTCTCTTGCACCAGGGACATGTGGGAGTAGAATATACAACTACCTTTGCGCTCATGAAATTCACACCTCCATTTACCCCCTAGGGGTATTAGTAAGTAAATTATAGAATATTTCTGCTACAATTGTCAACTGCTCGATTTAGGGAGACATGTATTCATTCGGGAGAAGTTATCAGGATTTCGCTTTATCAAGAAGCAGTTCGAGTTTCTGCAGTTGGCGGAGTACTGAAAGCTGTTGTTCGTTAACCTTCTGTCTGTTGGCAATCAGATTCTGCAGATGCCCCATAGCTACAAGCTTTGACAAATCATCGTTGTTAAGCGAGGGCTTTGAAAGAAGATCCTTCTCTGACTTCTTCCATTCCATATAGAACAGTCTCCCTGAAGGCGTCCATCTTGCGAAAATCCTCTTCGGGACAACTAGAAGAAGCCATCCCAGGCACCAGTCTGCATAGAGAACTATTGACAGCACGAGAGATTCATCTGGAAAGGAGAGGTAAATCTGCCAGTTTCCAAAGACAAACTTCAGTATCATGGACCAGATGATTAAGTAGAAGATCGAAAAAACCGACATGACCGTAGAACCGAGGTACTCATAGAATCTTCCTGACTTCACGCTGCGCATCGCATTCTTCTGCCAAAGACTGTAATGTTCCCTGAATTCGTTGAGCGAAACGCTGTTGTTTTCAGCATCAGGAATCTCTATTGAACCGTCTTCATTTCTCTTTAGAGACTTGATGGCCTGAAGCGCCCATTGCTGCTGCGTTGGGATTCCATTATGAGTTGCCTTCACGGATATAGAATTCTCACCGATAAATATCTCTCCGCTGTTGTGCATCTCAAGAATCGTTGCAAGGAAGCCGTTGTGATCCACTTCCTGGAATGGATTCCTTATTACTGCATTAAGAATATAGCCCGGTACATCGTAGATTCTATAACCAATTTCCGACTTAACCTGAGGCTCGACTCCAAAAAGGATAAACGTGAAGAATAAGACGAAAAAAGGCACTGCTATCTGAAACCCGATCAAACCCGAAAGAAAAGCCTGCTGGAACATGGCTATCTCGTGTTCCTTGCGAATCGAACTTTTGCTTACGGTTGTACTCACCGCGTTTGGCATAGTACTGGCAATGTTTTTTGGAAACGAGATCTTGATTTCGCCCGATGCATTTGAAAGAACAGATTTCATTCGAAGCTTCACGGAGTTTCCTTCTATCTCCACCCTGGCTTCTTTATAGGGCCTGACAGAGATATCGTCCTTTGTTATCCTAGAGATTATGGCCTCGGGTAACTCTATGGAAAGAGAGATGTCTCTGGTCATGGCATCTGAGTTTGGTTCCCAGAATCTATAGCTCAACACGGCGATATCCGTTCCTATCTCGACAACACCGGATAAACTGTATTCAGTTGTCATCAGAAACTGGGTGACTTCTTGTTCAAGAAAGATCCTCGCATCGAAGCCGCCGGGGGATGACGATATCTCTCTGACAACACCGGTTCCCTGGGAAACCTCAATAGAATACGAGTTGAGAACCGAGGGATATGATAAATGGAGTTTCTTAGTCGCTGTCCTGTTGTTGCGAGATAGCGTATAAACTGAAAGCTCTTCTACGAGAAGCTCCCCCTGATCATTCAGTCTGGCGTTGATTTCAACCGAATCGATCTTGTAGGGAGCTGATTCCCTCCAGAAGCCATTTCCTAAGGCAATGAACATAAAAAATCCGCTGACTATCATGAATATGATAAAGAAGTACTTTCTTTCGAATTTCCTTTTCATTTCATCTCACCCTTTGTATTATACTCTGCATATGAAAACAGCTGGAAAAATGGAGGAAGAGATGCTCAAACACAAAAGACTCTTCGTTTCAGATATGGATGGAACGTTCTACCTGGGCGAGCATCTTTTACCAGGCAGTCTGGATTTCGCCAGGGCCATCTACAGACACAATTCAAGACTCGTGTTTCTAACCAACAATTCATCACGTACTCCTGAAGAATATATCAGAAAACTGGTGAAAATGGGCATCGAAAGGAGACTATTCGAGGTCTACACATCCGGGGAGGCTACTGTAAGTCTCCTCAAGAACTGCTTTCCTGGCAAGAAGGTGTATCTGTTGTCAACGCATTCAGTCCGGAAGATGTTTTTAGATAAGGGGATAGTCCTCGATGAAAGTAATCCTGATGTTCTCGTTCTGACATACGACACAGAGATTACTTACGAAAAGATCAGGAAGGCCGCTCTCTTCATAAGAAGAGGTGTTCCATACATTGCAAGTCATCCTGATATTAACTGCCCTACCGAAGAAGGCCCTGTACCGGATGTTGGAAGTCTTATTAGCCTCTTCGAGACATCTACGGGTCGTAAACCTGATCAAATAGTCGGAAAGCCGGATCCAACGATACTCAATATGGTCATGAAAGACTTCGGTTGCTCACCTGAAGAGACGGTTATGGTTGGAGATAGGCTCTACACAGATATTGAGTGCGGACTGAGAGCGGGAGTTGACACCTACCTTGTTCTATCGGGAGAAACGACCGAAGATATGATACCCGTTACACATAGTTACAGAGTTGTGCAGAACACCGGATCACTAGCAGCGATGATTGACAAAGATAATACTGTATAATTACCATAAGTTGGAGGTGATTGAATGGTCATCCTTTTCGTTGTAATTGGAATTATTGTTGTCTTAGCTCTATGGCTCATCGGGGTATATAACAATTTAGTCACCCTAAAAAAGAGGGTCGAAAATGCATGGTCGCAGATCGATGTTCAGCTCAAGAGAAGACATGATCTAATCCCGAACCTTGTTAGCTCTGTGAAAGGTTACATGAAATTTGAACAGGAAACTCTGGAAAAAGTAATGCAAGCGAGAGCAAAAGCTGTTTCAGCTCAAGGTGTGGGAGACAAGATCAAGGCAGAACAAGAACTTGGCGGCGCGCTCGGTAGACTGCTTGCAGTAGTCGAAAACTACCCTGATCTGAAAGCAAACACAAATGTATCACAGCTGATGGAAGAATTGACCACTACCGAGAACAAGATCTCTTACGCAAGACAGTTCTACAATGATTCTGCTACCAAGTTCAATACAAAGATCGAGATCTTCCCGAATAACGTCATTGTTGGCTTCTTTGGGGGCAAATTTGAATTGTTTCCTCTCTTTGAAGTGACAGAGGCCGAAAAAGAAGCTCCCAAAGTAGATCTTTCCTTCTGAGAGCTATGTCTTTTACAGTAGATTTCTACGAAGAAGGCAGGAAGAATGTCAGAAAGACCATCATTCTCGTGATGGTCTTTCTTGCCATGATGGTTGCATTCGGCATGATAATAGACTTGATCTTCGGTATTCTACCTATATTCACTCTTGTTTTCCTCTCCGTTGCCCTAATACAGATTCTTATTTCTCTCTCCTCAGGAAAAGAGATCGTCTTAAAATCAGTAAAAGCGCGCCCTCTCAAAACGAACGATCCAGAGGAACGACAGCTCAAGAACATCGTAGATGAACTCTCAATTGCAGCTGGAATGGGGAAACCTCCGGATGTATTTGTGATTGATGATGACTCGGTTATCAATGCATTCGCTACCGGAAGGAGACAAGATGATTCCGTCGTTTGCGTAACTAGCGGACTTTTGAAGAATCTCGATCGTGAGGAGACCTCCGGCGTAATCGGCCACGAACTTAGTCACATACTAAATAAGGACGTTCTCCTTATGACGCTGATCTCTGCGCTTCTTGGTGCGGTTGTGATTGTTCAATTGCTTGCCTTTAGGGCACTGATCACTTACCTGCGGTTTGGCGCTATTGGAGCGGCTACAAGGTCAAAACGCTCCTCAAAGAAGAACGACAACTCTGCTCTGCCTATAATCGCTTTTCTTGCGGCAGTTGCAGGGCTTGGCGCACTCTTCTCCTTTACTGGAAGACTCTCGTTGCTTGCTGTCTCGAGAACAAGAGAATACTTTGCTGATGCGAGAGCCGTCGAATTGACTAGAAATCCCGCAGGACTATCGAGAGCTCTCCGAAAGATTGCAACGACTTCTGCGAAACTCCAGACAGCAAATGTGGCGACCGCTCATCTATTCATATCAGATCCTTTGAAGAGGAGGATAAACAATAAGACCTCCTTCTTCGCATCCTTGTGGAGCACACATCCTCCGATCGCGATGAGAATTTCAATACTTGAAAACAAGACACTGACGGAAATTGAAGCGGAGCTTTCCGACTATATCTGATCTTCAGCACTCCTCCCAATGTATTCACGCAAAGAAGTGACTAAGGAAACGAACCTGTAACTTGACAGTGGGTAGGGGTACTGGTAATATAGGAATTGCTGACGCGAAGTTAGCGTTAGTGGTAAGAGCGAGCGAAGGAAGAAGGGTCATTGAAAAATGGATAGCAATCCAGCGAGTTTCGAAAAAAATGAGTCATGGATGGAGGGTTTGATCCTGGCTCAGGGTGAACGCTGGCGGCGTGCTTGACACATGCAAGTCGAACGGTATGTGGCAACACATAGAGTGGCGAACGGGTGAGTAACACGTGGGAACGTACCCTACGCAGGGGGATAACTGACCGAAAGGACAGCTAATACCGCATAAGACCGCA
>NZ_JPGZ01000070.1:0-1318 GCF_003351125.1 Mesotoga sp. Brook.08.YT.4.2.5.2. | reverse complement strand
CATGTTGTATGTAGGAGTGGACATATCCAGTGAAAGTTTTGACGTTTGTTTCTATTTACCAGAGAAGAAGAAAATGAAAAGCATGAAGTACAAACAAGACAGGGAAGGTTTTAGGGAATTTCTAAAGAAGCTAAATACTTACAAGGGCGAGAAACAAGTCGGAATGGAAGCGACGGGTTCGTATCATAGCAACTTGTACGGATTTCTTAGGAGCAAAGGGATAGACGTACAGCTTCTCGATCCGTATACCCTTAGCAAATTCATGAAGGCTATGAGCAGGTCAAAGACAGACAAGAAAGATGCAAAAAGCATAGCAGTTGCAATGTACAGGATATTCGATCTGCTGAGCGTTTCTCAAGTACCAGAGGAAGAGATGTCAGCATTCAGGGACTTAGTTAGGATGAGAAGCACTGTAGTAGCAAACTGTTCTGATCTTCAAAGGAAACTGAAGAGCAAATTGAAGATTCACATGCCTGAACTTCTTAAGACCTTCAGATCAATTAGTTCACCTGTGCTGTTGCATTTGTTGAGTGTTTATCCATCCAGGGAAGAGATACTTGCCAATGAGGAAGATGCAGTCAAATTGCTCAGCTCTCACAGAAACTGGAGTGAAGAGAAAGCGAAAGAGGTTATCGATTCACTCAAAGACTCAATAGGCAAGCCAGATACCTTTGGAACCTACTCAACTATTACCAGCACATTCATAACTGAAATAAAGCTTCTCAAAGAACACGTAAAAGCCCTGGATGAGGAAATTAAGAAGTTTCTTCAGAAGTTCCCTGACAATCCCCTAAGAACCATACCGGGTATTGCTGAAATCACAGAAGCCGAAATCGTATCTGAAGTAGGCGACATAAACAGATTCTCTTCAGGGAAAGCCTTTGTATCGTATATAGGCCTTGATCCTGTTATTAAGCAGAGTGGTAATATGACTCGCGGCCTTTCAATCTCCAAGAAGGGTAACAAACATCTACGAAAAACCTTCTACCAGTTAGCTAAAAACTTGATCAAAAACACTGAAAAGTACAAGAACAAATACGAGAAGATGATAGAGAGGGGGGTGAAAAAGAAAGTGGCCCTTGTAGCAATTGCAAGAGCTGCAGCTGAAATGGTCTACCAACTTTTGAAAAACAACGTTCCATTTGACCTTTCACTCTCATAATTCTCCTAATTCTATACTTGACAACTTAGAGTAGCTGGCATGCTACTGGCCAGGATCTCGATCTTTGAAACTGTTGCAAGTGACAAGTTGCGAGTTGAAAAAGAAAATGGTTGTCCGTTATCGGTTCACCGTTCTCCGATAAGAGCATGGCCCCGT
>NZ_JPGZ01000019.1:0-7907 GCF_003351125.1 Mesotoga sp. Brook.08.YT.4.2.5.2. | reverse complement strand
CTCTTGTAGTCATGCTTCGAATATCCAAGCTCTTCCTCTAGCTCTCCTTCAAGCATTTCTTTAATAATGTCACCAAACAACTCCTTCATTACCTCTTGAACATCTCCGACATTTTCGAATCCATTCTTCTCGATTAACGACTTGATCTTTTCTCTGTCAAATTTCATCTTCTCTTCCCTCCATTCTTCTATTCCATTCTAGAGGGTTTACACAATCTTTTTTACATACTCTCAAGATCTCTTCGCTCTTCCGACCTCTTGCCTCTGACCTCAGGCTCTTCCCAAGGACGGGTTTATGCTCCTGGACGCTAGGACGGTTCTTCCCGCTCTTTCAGCTCTTGCCAGACCCTAGACCCCATACCCTGGACCCAGTTCTAGGAGAGAGACCAAGAACTTGGACACGAAGTGTCGGAACGAAGAATCTAGGTGCAAAGCACCAGAACAATGAACTTCTCTCTTTGCCAAGAACCTGGACGCGCAGCGTCGGAACGATGAACCGCTCTGCTTGTCTTGATCCTAAATCCCCGCTTGAGCGGGGGGGACCGCTTGCGGTGGGGAGTGTGCTCTTTGAAATGCCTCTCACATCGTTTTTCGCTTTTTTTGCTTTGTCATCCCGTAGTGGTCTTGTACGGGATCTCGCTCAAAGTTCCGCTGTACGCTTAAAAGCGGTGAACCCGCTGATCGCTTGTAAAAGCTCAGTTGCAAGTTCCAAGATGCAAGTTGTAAGAAAAAGCATAAGAACGGGGTTGGGGGTAGCGGTTCGTGGTAGGAAAGAGCACGTTGAACCAGCAAAAGCTTCCCCGCGAAGCGGGCCTTGCGTCCACTGATGCTCTTCAGTGCATTTCGTCCCACCGAAGGTGGCATCACTTCCGCCGATGCTTTTCGGCGCATCACTTCCCCGGACGTTTCTCCGGGCATCACTTCCTGCGCCAGCAGACTGGCTCCTGAAGTTCCGCTGTGCGCTTAAGAACGAGAACCCGCTGATCGCTTGTAAAAGCTCAGTTGCAAGTTCCAAGATGCAAGTTGTAAGAAAAAGCATAAGAACGGGGTTGGGGGTAGCGGGTTCGTGGTAGGAAAGAACGAGAGAACCTGGTTGACCGTTGAACGGTTCACCGTTTGCCGGGAACCGCATCAGTTGCAGGTTGTAAGAAAAAGCAAAAGGCCGGGGTTGGAGGTTGCGGATTCGTGGTAGGAAAGAGCACGTTGAACCATCAAGAGCTTCCCCGCGAAGCGGGCCTTGCGTCCACTGATGCTCTTCAGTGCATTGCGTCCAGCGAAGCAGCCCCGCCTTCGCCGACGATCCTCGGCGCTCTATCTGTTAACTGGATGTAAATAATCGAGTCCCGAAAGGACGTAAATCGAATCTCTTTGCCCGATCCTACTATTCCTTTCTCTGCGCACTCCAGTCATGAGGGCCAGACTTGTAACTGCCGTCGATATAAACAGTCGCCGTACCGGTCATTCCATCCGAGTCGAATTTGCCTGCAAATTGAATTGTTTCTCCTCCCTCATAGCTTGAGTAGACAAAGGAGATGTTGTCCTTGGAAGTGGTCCCGGAAATTGTGCCATAGTTTGCAGTATAGATGTTGTTTCCCAGATAACCGGAGAGCTTGCCCTTGTCGTGAGTAGTTATCTGCATGATGGCCTCGAAAGTCTTCGATTCACTTCTTTTAACTGAAAGGTTCCATGCGCCAACAAGACTTCTCGTTTTCGCAACCGACAGGCACCCGGTAAGTACCATCACAACTGTAATTGCTAAGAGAACCATAAGAGATACTCGTTTCATAATCAACACACCTCGCTATAAAGAGTGGTGACACAATTTTGGTAGGCATTGAGGTTGACTCAAAGCACTAAAGACTGAATTCCGAAACCATCTTTCGTGAGATCAGAAATCTCTATCCATTTCACAGAAGCAGACACATCAAAAAGAGAGAATTGGCAACTGCAATATTACTATATCATTCTCCGTATCAGTTATGATAATTTAATCATCGTATCTCACGTGGGGATGATCGTCTTCTCCTCAAAAAAACTCCGCCGCTACACGGTCCTCCTCCCTCAAGGGAAGATTTAAGATCAAGATCATCAGGAGTTAAGTACAGCAAATATTGTCATGGGAGAAGGAGCATCACATGATTTCTCATGAACTCCCTGACTTATGGATAGGGATTAGCATTATGGCGCGCAGGCGAATTGACTGACTCTGTCCTCCCGTAGCGCCTGCCCTGATAAGCCTGCCCTGAAGGCCTGCCCCAAAATGCACCTGTTTGGGGGATCCTGTTCAGGGATTCTGTTTGGGAGCCTGCCCTGAAATGGTTTTGTTAAGGGTCATCCCGTAGAGCCTGCCCTGAAATGCTCCTGTTCAGGGTACCTGCACGGGATCTCGCCCTGAAGAGCCGCTGTACACCAGAAGTTCCGCTGTACGCTGTGAAGAGTCGTCCTTAGTCCTTCGTCCCAGATCATGGACCCGTCCTTGGGAAGAGCCTGAGGTCAGAGGCAAGAGGTCGGAAGAGCGAAGAGATCTTGATCTTCTTACCCCTAGCCTCATTCCCCTTACCTCTGATCCGCCTCGTCGATTGCCCAAGAACGAAGAACAGATACTCGCTCTGGAACGAAGAACCGATTATCCTCGGCGAACGGTGAACCGATAACGGATAACCGTTCCTGCGACTTGCATCTTGCAACTTGGAACTGATGACGAGAGAAACAATTAAGTACATCATACTTAACTACAAAGCCATATATGGTACAATATAGTGATCTTAATGGAGGTGCGAGATGATAGATCTTCAACCTTTTTTCGAGATCCACGAAAGAATGCTCTCATCAACTCCCGAGTCTTTCAAGCGCTATGCCTATTACCGGATCAACTGGGAAGACCGTCTTCTTGGAATTGTTGGTGCGCGCGGCTGCGGCAAAACAACGCTGCTTCTCCAGAAGATTCTTGAGAAGAGAGGAGTTGATTGCCTCTATATCTCGGCAGACAATCCTCTGGTTTTGAAGGAAAGTATTTATGCAATAGGAGATGCTTTCTTCAAGATCGGAGGAAAGACACTCATTGTGGACGAGGCTCACCGGCAAACCGGCTGGTCTAACGATATTAAGGCGTTATATGACGCTCATCCGACGAAGCAGATCTACTTCAGTGGAAGCTCGAAGTTCTCGGTTTTAATGGGAACGGCAGATCTTTCAAGACGGGCAGTATTGCATGAATTGAAGCACCTCTCTTTCAGGGAGTTCGTGAATCTGGAGACCGGGAGCGACTTCTCTGCAGTGTCGCCTGAAGAGCTTCTACAAAACCATGGAGAGATGAGCAATACGATGCTGAGATTTGAGCCACTGAAGTTATTCAGGGAATATCTGAGAGTTGGCTCTTATCCCTTCAGGATCGCTTCGAATTCTTACTACGAAAGGCTGCTGAATGTTCTGGACAAATCGATCTATCAGGATGTCGTTCAGGAGAATTCACTCAGGGGCGAGGCGGCCTCAGTAGCCAAGAAGATCATTGCCTTTGTGGCCACCAGCATAGTTCCTTCAATATCTCCGGAATCGCTTTCTCGGGATCTGGGAATTAGTAAGGTAACACTCTATGCCTATCTTGATTCACTGGAGAGGGCGGGAGTTTTGAGAAGAGTCCCACCGTGCGGTAGAGACTTGAAGGGACTCCGCAGTGGTTCGAAAGTATTCTTGGGTGAGACGAACATCTACTACGCTTTGGGACTGTCGCAATGGAATCTCGAAAGCAATATGGGAACGATAAGAGAGGCTTTCTTTGTCTCTCAAGTAAGTCATCTTGGAATCTGTGTGCCGAAAAATGGAGACTTCGCTTTGAGCCTAAAAGACACGGAGATAGTATTCGAAATAGGGGGTGCCCACAAAGGCAAGAAACAGCTAAGAGACGTTCCAAATGGCATTGTGTTGAGAGATGGAATTGAAACGGGATTTGGAAATGTCGTTCCACTCTATCTTCTTGGTTTTCTCTATTGAGCGTAAGAGCAGTTCCGGCGCGTTGCGCCCAAGTTCTTCGTTCCGACGCTGCGCGTTCAGGTTCTTGGTTCGCAAGAGCGAAAGAACGGCCAGTAAAGGCTTCGCCTTCGCCAGTATCGCTTCGCGGGCATAAGATCCGTGGAGAGTGGAGCGTTGAAAGTGGAGAGAAAGAGCATTGTCGAGACATTCGATTCGCTCACGAGAGAACACACCCCGTCGGCAGGAGCATGCCGCCACCCCTCTCCCAGAGGGGATTTCAGATCAAAAGCCGAAGAGCGGCCGTGTTCTTTTCGGAGAACGTAGGACAACGGACGTCTCTCACGCTCTTGCGAACCAAGAACAAAGTTTTTAGCTCCAACGAAGAACCGATCTTCTCGCTCTTTCGAAGGACGGGTTTTCTTCTCTTCACGGTTTTTTTCGCCGATCGGAAGAGAGTAGGGTCAAGAGGTGGCGCGGTGCGAGTACAGACTTTGTGAGGCCAGGCTGTTTACTCCCCTTTTGGGAGAGCGTCCCCCTCAAGCGGGGATTTAAGATCAAGAGCAAAGAAGCGAATAAAACCAGGTCTACTTGATAGCGATGACCGTGTCTGGAAATGATGATTGAGTTCCAGAGAGTGTGTCGTGGAATAATGATGAGCTCGAGGTTTCGGACAGGCAGTAGCAACGTTGGGAAAAGAAGAACGCGGGAAGGGAGATAGGTTTCTTGTATCCCCACGAGCATCGAACGAAAATCACAAACTTCGAGACTCTGCCGTCAGATATTCTTCTAGCAATTATTCTATCTTAACAATCTTTAGAGTTGAGATGTCGACTTTTCTTTCTTTGATGGAATTTAGGTACCAATGCCCGGTATCAGAAGAATCATCTCCAATATTAAATATAAGGTCCCAGTTGTATCTGCTTGTAAGTTCAAACTTATCGGAGGAATCGAGGAAGTTGAAGATGAATTTGTGTTCTGAATCAGGTATTACTCTTAGAAGTCTTCCAGAAGGCTTGTAGACCACTCCATTGATTGAACGTGTCCAGGAAGCCTCATTAAGACCAAGATCTTTGTAACGGTGTTCACCCCAATCTCTGGGATATCTTCCGTTCTTCTCAAAGAACCCTTTGATTAGGTTCACGAATCCACTACTTATCTCTGCGAAAGTCGAACCAAAAGGTGTAAGAGGCGCTATTGATTCTGCACCCAGAAGGTTATAGTAGAGAGTTCTGGAGTTCATAGATTCCTTTCCGAGTCCATTATCAAGAAAAGCATAGTCATCTACTCCGAATGGGATTCCCTGCCTTGAATCGACAAGAACACCGGAGACAGTCTCGAAATCGGCCTCACGATTTGTGAATACGAAGTAGTTATATTCGCCATCTTCGCCAATCTTCCAGGCGGCCCCAAACAGAGACGAATCAACATTCCTTCCGAGTTCGCTTATTGTCTGGGGTAGTTCTCCGTCAAGGTAGATTTTGTTTGCGAAGGATTGGGAGAGTGTCTTGAGGTCTCTTGCGACAGCAACGGCCGCGGATTTTCGCATGGCTTTTATTCCAATAGGAGTCACAACGGCTATAAGGGCAGCGATAACGGCAAGAACTATCAGCAATTCTACTAGTGAAAAACCCTTTCCTCTGTGATCTCTAAAACACTCTTCTCTCATATTATTCCACTCTCCCCAATTATGGTCGACTGTGTAAATGCAACATCGTGCCACATACTTGATTCATCCCATCGAAGCCTTCGTAATTAACTGCAAAGCTCAAGTTAATTTAGTCCTTTGAGTCAAGAAAGTTCTTTAGATGTCTAAAAGTGACTGAAGAAATACCTTCTCGAACCGATGTGGAAGATTTTCATTCAACTGTGGTCGGGGATAGCAGGTAACTGGTTAGAGAAAGCAAAGCGAGGTCGGTTGTACGGTTCTCCGCTCTCCGAGGAAAACTCGTTCTTCGTTCCGGAGCAAGTACCTGTTCTTCGTTCTTAGAATTCGCTAATCGCTTGTAAAAGCTCAGTTGCAAGTTCCAAGATGCAAGTTGTAAGAAAAAGCATAAGAACGGGGTTGGGGTTAGCGGGTTCGTGGTAGGAAAGAACGAGAGAACCTGGTTGACAGTTGAACGGTTCTTCGAGGAGAACCCGTTGTTCGTTCCAGAGCGATTATCTGTTCTTCGTTCTTGGTTAAGGCAAAAAACCACGAATGGCATTATGATCTTCGATCTTATCCAAGGACGGGTTTATGCTCTTGGACGCCGGACGGCTCTCAATGCCCTTACGAGACCCGAGACTTATTACCCGAGATCCGGTTCGTACCAGGAACTTGCACACGAAGTGTCGGAACGAAGAACTTAGGTGCAAAGCACCAGAACAATGATCTTCTCTCTTTGCCAAGAACCTGGACGCGCAGCGTCAGAACGAGGAACCGCTCTTGTTCCTAAAAATGGAGTCCCCATTTTTGTTCCCAGTCTTGTTCTTTTTGTTCCCCCTATTTTTTGTTCCCAATTCCCCATAATAATCAGCCTCCCGTGGAAGCCAAAGAATACTATCGAACAACTATCAGCAATGACGTGCCATGACTGTAATCCAATTCAGATGATTATCAGAGCGTAATCGCAGACTTCAGAAATCGGATAGCTTATGTTCAGAGTATTCGAAACATTGAAAGTTTCAGATCATCTTTCGGGGTTTTGCATAACATCTGGCTTACTCGACAAGCTGTATATTCATCTAAATCTCATAAAATATCTCTACTAATCGAAAGTAAGAGATCTGTAAGAAACTATAACTATACAAATGTTTAATATAGGTTATAGAAACTAAATTAATTGGCCCGGGTACTTTCATTCCCGGGCCCTTAAATAGACTGCGAAGGTGGAGAAATCTATTTCAGTTAACCGTTGCTTTTCACGAACAGCGTTTCCCCAAAGAGGGGGTTATTAGAAGCTTTGGTTTCCATAGGCTATATAATCGATTAGGACACCGTTGCTGTCGAAGAGAAATGCGATGTCACCTTCATTAAGCCAGACGGCGTTCTTTCTCCACGAGATACCTATTCTGCCATTCGCCGGATCGTTATAGTTTGAGGCATGAGTACCGGCTTCGGTATAAGTGTACACTCGAACAATCCCGCCCGGCGGAAGAGTTACGTTACCAAAAGTATACACGGCTGACTTCTCCAGTCTATCTTTTATCTTCCATCCTACAAGAGACAACGGAGCCGAAGTTCTGTTAACGACTTCAATGAACTCCGGTGTCCCTCCAGGATCAAAAGTGCCGAACCCGACACCCGCAGTCCCGACCTTCACCCTGTAAACGGCGGTGACCTCTTGAGGCGTGAAGGCCGCCTTGTCAAGACCGCCGGCCATTTCATAAAAGCCCGTCAGCGTCTCGCCCGGTGTGACCCTGGTGACTGCCGGAAGAATGTTTCTCAGAGTATCGAAATGCAGATCGTCTTTCGTGAAGATGTAAGCCACGGAATAGTCCGTTCCGGGTACATACAGAACGCCCCAGTTCTGACCATCGACGTTCCTGCCCAGATCGTTGATAGTCATATTCTCCAGCGAAGAAATACCTTCTAAATAGAAGAGCTGATCCATAGCCTTTGAAAGAGCCTTCATATTATAGGCGATTTTCACCGCCGTCGCCTTCCTCATGGCGTTAAGCGAAAGCGGCGTTATTACGGCTATGAGAGCGGCTATAACAGCAAGAACTATAAGAAGCTCAACGAGCGAAAAACCTTTGTTGACCTGACATCCCGCTTGTTTTGTAACTAGGTTTCTTCGAAGGCAACAGAGCATCTTCGTTACAGTATCTTGTGGGCTTGCATTTCGTGCATTTATTAGGTATAATTGTACCTATTGAGAGGAGGGAATGCATGGCTCATCGTATTCATGTAAGAAATAAGGATACAGGGGTTACCTACGTTTATGAAGGAATATCTTA
>NZ_JPGZ01000044.1:0-1857 GCF_003351125.1 Mesotoga sp. Brook.08.YT.4.2.5.2. | reverse complement strand
GGGATCTTGTTCTTATTGTTGCATTGATCTTCCAAGCGGAGAACGTCTCCTGCAAGCGACCAGCGCGGATCTTTGGACTGTGGACCGTTGACGGTGGACCTTTTCTCATAAGTCATACTGTGCCTCCTTCGTTGTTAGTTCTCTCAGAACGTTCTCATATACCCCTATGTCATACCCGAGACTGTAGAGATACATGATATCCTTGTAGCCGGGAAAGCGGGAAGTTCTCGTGAAACAGGGAAAGATCCTCTCCACCGGAACCTCGAGAAAACGGGCAAGCGTATCCGCTTTCTGGAAACAGGGAATTATCCTTCCAAATTCGACCTCGGAGATATACTTCTGGTCCTTCCCGATCACCTCTCCAAGCTCCCTCTGGCTAAGCTGCTTCATGATCCTCTCATCGCGCAGGTTGCCCATAAATCACCTCCTCTCTGCATGGAAGCAGTTCATTCAGAACTCTATTTTCTGAATGCATCGGCTTCGAAGCCTTCGATATACTTCAAATCATCTCTTCATATTCATGCTGATATTACCGGACTGTCTTTAGCTTTGAAACGCAGTAGTATGCTTGAAACTTGAACGGACTTGTTTCCTGTGCAGTCAGGAATTCCAATGTCATTCTACGGGGACAAACCTGAAGTTGAGTTCTTCAAGAAAGAAACCCTTAAACAAAGAGAACAAAAGATAAAAGCAGTTTTTTCAAAACTATCCATATTTTGAAGAACCTCCATAAGCTCCGTAAGTCAATCAAAACAGGTTGTATATATTCTATCTCATTCCCATAAATGCTGTCAATAACTATTCATGAGCTTTTCAGTATTGAGAGACCGGAGCGATTTTCAAATACAGCTTATTATTCATGATTATTGCTGATTAGATCGGATTATTTTCTTTGCTCGATTTCTTTGATTCTATTTCTTGTTCTTTCATCGATTTTATTTCGTTTTTTGTGTCGAACCGCTCTTAGAATTAACGGCCGTCACTCTCGAGAAACGAGCCTTTGCTTCCACATTCTGATTATACATTCCCGTAATTCCAGAGCCAAAGTCAGGTGTTTTTCACCTGAGCTTGGAGATTTTTGACCCGGTGATATATATTCATCTCACGTGGCCACGAATAAAAAACGGAGGTTGCGGGAACGTGGTAGCGGGTGGGTAAGATCTTTCAAACCCCTAACCCCCCTACCTCTGACCCCGGTCTCTAGATCAAGGAGGAATTTTCATGGGACTTGGCACAACTGTAATGGTAGTAGGAACTGAGAAGGCACTCTCGATCACCTGGGATACAGGTGTTATTGAGGACGACAAACCAGTCCTCTCGAGGCAGACTCTCAAAGTCGATTCGGCAATGACTGCGCAGGAGGCTTATGACGCAGCCTATAACATCGCAGGCCTCACCGATTACATCATCGCCGATATCAAGCTAGTTGAAACCCAGACCCTCGGACCGATCGATTAAGAGACTGATGTAAGAGGGTAGAGGCTGGAGGTTTGAAGTTGGGAACTTCTTACCTCTGACCGGTGAAACAATGTAACCGTAGGCCGTAGTCCGTTCGCCGATTAGGATCGAAAATGCAATGCCACTGCACTTTATAGCTCTTTCGGAGGACGGATAACGGTCAACTGAGAACCGTTACTCGAAAGGAGGAACTCACATGAGAAACCTGAGCGTTAGGTGGTACGATTCAGCCGCGAAGAAGTCCAAGGGCTTCTACATAAAGGAGCCCAAGGCGAGTCTCACTCAATCTGAAGTCGAGACTGTGATGGGAAACCTCATAACTCTGAAGGTGATCCCTTCAAATTATGCGGTTGACTACGCGGCAGTGATCGATACCCAGAAGAATGAGTTGTTTAATCT
>NZ_JPGZ01000069.1:0-1262 GCF_003351125.1 Mesotoga sp. Brook.08.YT.4.2.5.2. | reverse complement strand
GAGGTTTCTTGAAGGGAATGGCGAGTATATCGAGTACCTAGGGCTGAAGACGATACCATCATTCCAGACCTTGTGTCGAAGAGCCAAACGGATACCTCTTCATGAAATAGTCCAGAAGATAACTAAACTCTTTACAGATCTGGAAGGGCTCGAAAGGAAAGAAGTTGCGGTAGATTCGTTCGTGAGCGGTCATGTAAAGGCTCTACAGCACAGAGAAGAAGGAAGAGAGGGAAGTATAAAGACCAGGGGGCCACTTGGGCGAAGACGAACAAAGACTTACGTTATGGAAGAAAGGTGCATATATCTCTTAATCTGGTCAACAAGTTAATAATCGACTGGATCATAACTGGAGGATCGACACACGATTCGAAGGTGGCACCGAAGATAGCTGACACATGTAAACCTAAGTACATTCTTTCTGATAGCGCATATGATTCCAATCAGTTCTATGGCTATATATTCGAGAAGACCGGTTTGATACCGGTTATTGACACAAACAGAAGGAGAGGTCTAGATACAGAAAAGCAGAAACAGCTCCGTTGACTGGCAACTGGACTGAAAAAGCTTCACTCAATGAGGTAGCAGCTAAGGGAAGAGATAGAGAGAACCAATTCAACACTCTAAGGTATCCTTGATTCGGAATTCACATAGTACATAAGAAATAGAGACTTTGACACAGTTATCGGCCTTAAGATTCTCACTTACAATCTCGTGGTCATTTACTATCATCTTCACCATCGTTATTTGAGAAAGATTATGGATTGGATATCATTCAAGCTATTTGATTAGTGAGACACCCTATTTAGGTTACTCTTCATAACAGAACAGTGTGAAAGCACAAAGAAGATAGCAAAATCAATTAGAAATTGACTATTCGCTGTCTACACTTTCACTACGTTATTGTGTCTTTTTCCTCTCTGGGAATGGGTTTCATTCATTTCATGTCGGAGAACTTCTGTTGGAGAGGGTTCTCAGAGTAAAAGGCGCTGTAATTACCAGTGGGATTACACCATCACAGAATCTTTATGCAGAGGCTCGTGACGTTAGAAACCTTATGTCTGACGCATTCAAGGCCATTATGGGTTCTGACAGAGTACGTGACGTGAAATATGTCGCGGGAGCGGCCGCTCCAAGCTGGACTGCCGTTCAAGCTGCAATGAACGATCTCTTGACTACTGAAAAAGTGGATTACATTACCCTCTACTTCATTGCACATGGAAACACTAATCTGATGAATCTTGGAGGAACAACTTTCTACGCGA
>NZ_JPGZ01000039.1:0-5932 GCF_003351125.1 Mesotoga sp. Brook.08.YT.4.2.5.2. | reverse complement strand
AATAGCAATTCGATTTATATTTGATTCTAACACTTGAAGGTTATTTCGAGATCAAATCAGCATCAGTCAAAATGACGAACGGCCTGAAACTTAATCTCGAAGAGAGTTGAACAGAGAAGAAACTTCTAGGATTGTTCGAATTTCAGAAGCAATCAGGTCTTTCAAAAAGACTACCGATAACTCTCGAACCCTCGTTCAAAAAGGAGACTTTCGATATCCTCACTTCTTGGAATTGACCTCTGGGCTCCCCTTTTGGTAACAGATAAAGCCGCGGCTGCACAGGCGTACTTGAGAGAAAAGTGAAGATCCAGTCCTCTGTCAAGCGAGCAGGCGAAGGCGCCATTGAAGACATCACCAGCTGCGGTTGAATCAACAGCTTTTACTCTGAAAGTCGGAACAACTAGACTTCTAGACCTTCCTGTGAAGAGAACTCCTTTTTCCCCTCTCTTTAGCAGAACATTCTCACATCCCATTTCAAGAAGCTTCACGGCGGCTTCTTCAATACAGAGCGACGGTCCCGTAAGCTCAGCCATCTCCGTTTCGTTCGGGGTAATAATATCTACGTATTGTAGAATCGATTTATCTATATTACTTGACGGCGCAGGATCGAAGATAACGGTCTTTCCGGCTTTGTAGAAGAGCTTTGCTGCGTATAGAGACGATTTGAAGGGGATTTCATTTTGTAGCAGAAGAATGTCAGCCTTTAGCAAACTCTCTCTTGAATCGTCGATAATCTCTGGAGACAGTCGAGAGTTTGCACCCGGGTATACTATTATCCTGTTTTCTCCTGATCTTGCAACCTCTATCAATGCAACTCCGTTTGGAGAATCTACAAGTCTTATTCCGTGTCCAAGATCAATAGCTTCAAGCTCTCTCTTCATCATCTGGGCATTTCCATCGTTTCCCAGGCAAGTCAGGAAGAATACGTCCCCACCAAGCGATTTGGCCGTTACTGCCTGATTTGCGCCCTTGCCTCCTGGATAGTAGGAAAGTTCCAAACCTTTCTGAGTCTGGCCGGGCATAGTGAATTTGTCTACGTTTATTACCATGTCGACGTTACTGCTTCCAATAACTGCTATCATAAAGGCCTCCATAAAAAAGCCGGAGGGAGATCACGCCCCCCGGCCTTTTAATCCAAATTACTTCAGCGTTACCAACTGGAGATCTACGGGGATATAAATCGTACCGATAGTCAGATACTCGAACGCTTTGACAACGGCAAGTTGGCCCATAACAAATGGTTGCTGAGCAACAGTAGCAGCCATTTCGCCTGCATTTACGGCCGCAACGGCATCATCAATGGCATCGAAACCTACGACTTTGATCTTGTCTAGAAGACCGGCGGCTTTTATGGCTTCGATTGCTCCAAGAGCCATCTCGTCATTGTGAGCAAACACAGCGTCTATATTTGGATTCGCCTGAAGGATGTTCTCTATTACTACAAGTCCTTCGGCTCTGTTGAAGTTTGCAACCTGTTTTGCAACTATCTTGATGCCCGGGTATTTTGAAATAGCTGCACCAAAGCCCTGACCACGGTCTCGCGCAGCCGATGTTCCAACGATTCCTTCAAGTTCAACTACGTTCCCCTTTCCATTGAGTAGCATTGCAACGTACTCACCGGCCATCATGCCGCCCGCAACATTATCCGAAGCAATATGCGCAACTACTTTTCCGCCATTAGCTCCTCTGTCAACCGTTATTACAGGAATCCCAGCCTTGTTAGCTTCCTCTACTGCAGTGACGATAGCATCGCTGTCAGTAGGGTTAATGATTATTAGATTCAGTTTCTGTTGCACAAAGTCTTCGATATCGCTTAGCTGCTTTGCAGGGTTATCGCGACCATCGGCTACGATAACTTCTATTCCTAGACCGGCCGCTGCTTCAAGAGCTCCGTCTCTAAGTGTTACAAAGAACGGATTGTTGAGAGTGGATAGAGAGAGTCCAATTCTGTACGTTGCTCCAAAGAGAAATGCTGACGCTACTACCAGAACAAAGGTAATTACAAGTAGTTTCTTCATTTCAGTACCTCCTTATCAAAAATAGGCCTTGAAGGCCTTTAATAAGATCGCTCAATCGTTGTTACTTTCGGCCATAACTGCCAGGAGTATTACGGCTCCCTTTACTGCCTGCTGGTAGAATGGTGAGATATTTACTAGATTCATACCGTTGTTTATTATTCCAAGAACCATGATGCCAAAAACCGTTCCGACTATCGACCCCTTTCCACCGGAGAGACTCGTTCCTCCCAGAACGACTGCGGCAATGGCGTCCAACTCATAACCCTCTCCAAATATGGGCTGGGCGCTATTTAGTCTTGCTGTCAAAATAAGCGCACTCAGTGCAGAAAGAAGCCCACTTATAATGTAAATAACAATCTTATATCTATCTACTTTCACACCACTTAACTTTGTCGCCTGCTCATTTCCACCTATTGAGTAAGTGTATAGACCCAGCTTCGTATTGAAGAGAAGGTACCAGGCAAGAGCAAATACTCCAAGCATTATTAACACAGGCACAGGAATTCCGAAGATCTCTCCGCGCCCGATTTCCCTGAAACCTGCCGGAAAACCTGTTACAGGCCTTCCCTGAGTGAAAGCCTGAGTGAGACTTCTGGCAATTGCCATAGTGGCAAGAGTTACTATGAAGGGCTGAAGTTTCATTTTGGCAATGATTACACCATTGAATGCACCCATAAGAGCACCTATTCCGAGCGCAGCCAGAATTCCAAGCAGAGGAGAAGTGTTCTTAATAACACTTGCCCCGACTACTGCTGAGAAAGCGAATATCGAACCTACTGAAAGGTCTATCCCTCCAGAGATTATTACAAAGGTCATCCCAAATGCAATTATTCCGTTTATAGAGACCTGTCTGAGAACGTTCATGAAATTCGAAACGGTAAAGAATCTATCGCTTAGAAAGCTGAACACAAGAACAATTCCAACAAAACCGACAACGATCGGAAACCTTCTCAAAAGGCTGAGGGTTTTCTTCATCTTTGCCCTCCCATTGCCGCAGAAATGATGTTCTGCTGATTAATATCCTTCCTTTCGAATATGGCTGCCTGTCGACCCCGGTGCATTACGAGCACTCTGTCGCTCATACTGGTTACTTCTGGCAGCTCAGAAGATATCATGATGATTCCCTTACCCTGATTCGCCAGTTCATTCATCAAGCGGTAAACCTCAACCTTTGCTCCAACGTCGATTCCCCTGGTTGGTTCAACGAAGATTACGAGTTCAGGAGATTTAATGAGTCCCTTTGCCAGAACTACCTTCTGTTGATTCCCTCCAGAAAGGTTATTAATCCTCTGATCTGGAGAAGGTGTCTTTATAGTCAGTCTCTTTATCATCGCTTCAGCAAGTCTCTTACTCGCTCTCCAGCTAATGCTACCTAGCTTACTTACAAGTTCCGTATTTGGCAGCACAACGTTTTTTGTTATACTCAAAGGCATTACTAATCCCTGTGTCTTGCGATCTTCGGGTATGAGAATAACTCCTCTTGCCAGTGCTCTGTCCGGCCTTATGGGAATAGGATATGGTCTTTTGGATAACTCGGCCCTGTTTGCACTAGCCTTTAAGCCACCGTATATGGCAAGGGCAACTGCTCCCTTACCTGAACCCACAAGCCCCGCTATTCCGAAGATTTCGCCTCTTTTCACTTCGAAAGAGACATTTTCGAAATGTCCAGATACCGAAAGCCCATCAACCATGAAAACGGGTTCTTCGGTCACAAGATTCTCTTTTGGGAACATATCGTCGATTCTTCTTCCTACCATATCCTTTATCAAACGATCGCCAGTATAGCTTTCCGTAGGACCGGAAGATATGAACGATCCATCTCTCAATATCGTAACCCTGTCGGCTATTTCGAAAACCTCTTCAAGTCTGTGAGAAATAAAGACTATCGAAACGCCCTTCTCTCTGAGCTCTCTCATAAGTCTGAAAAGTATCGCCGTTTCATGCTCTGTTATTGTTGCAGTAGGTTCATCCATAACGATTATCTTTGCATCGGAAGCCAAGGCTCTGGCGATCTCGACAAGCTGTTTTTCGGAAACATTGAGTTTCTTAACTGTCGTGCCCGCAGGCACTGGAAAGTTGAGTGATCTCAGAAGATCCTCGGCCCTTCTTCTGAGTTTCCTGCGATTAAGATTCCACCAGGAGCTACTCTCTCTTCCCAGATATATGTTCTCTGCAACAGTTAGATCCTCGCTGAGATTCAACTCCTGATAGATTACTGCTATTCCATGCGCTATGGCATCTGAAGGACTCTCAAAGCGAACTTCATTGCCCTCGAGAATTATCTTCCCTTCATTCTGTCTGTAAACACCACTCAGAATCTTCATGAGAGTTGATTTGCCGGCACCGTTTTCGCCTATCAGAGCAAGAATCTCTCCTCTCTTCAGATCGAAACTGACGCTATCCAGCGCCTTTACACCGGGAAAGCTCTTGGAGATACCCTCCATCTTGAGAATGAACTCATCCATTGCTACTCTCCCTGATTTGAAGCGAGGTCTTCAGAAGGACCTTGCTGCTAGTCTTTTGACCGCTGATCTTTCTCAGAAGCATCTCACCGGCCGCCTTACCCATAGCGTATCCATCCTGCCGAACGGTTGTCAACCTTGGGTTGGTCATCCTTGAGAAGAGTATGTCATCAAATCCAGTAACCGAAACGGTTTTAGGCACATCATATTTCATTTCAGCCAACTCCATCATCGCTCCGAATGCTATCATATCGTTGCCGCATACTATGGCATTGGGTATTCTCTTGAGTCTTCTCAACATCTCTCTACCACTCTCAAAGGTATAGTCTCCAAAATGTATCTCGCAATCACTATTTTCTTCTGAGATAGCATCTTCAAATGCCCTCAACCTCTCTCTGGAGGAGAAGGTATTTACGGGACCACTTAAAAAAGCGAAGCTTTTGTTACCAGCTCTGATAAGATAATCCATCATCTTTCTCATTCCGTCGTAATTGTCTGAAAAGACATAAGAGACCCCTTCCCAATCTTGATAGTTATCGATAATCACGATCGGTAGGTGAGATGAAATGGCCTTAATAGACTCGGGAAGCTCTCCAAGGAGTATTGCGCCAATTCCCTCGATATTCCTTGAATACAGTGCCTTTAGAAGTTCTTCCTCCTTTAGAGGATCACCTGATGAACTGACAAGAAAAATGAAATACCCCTTCACGCGCAGATAATCTTCGGCTCCCTTTACTATTTGGGAGAAGAAGGGATTCACAATATCGGGGATAAGGAAGCCTATCATGCCGCTACTACCGATCCTGAGACTTCTGGCAAGTCTGTTGGGGACATAACCAAGCTCCTGAGAGGCCCTATTGACTTTCTCTTCAAGCTCAGGGCTTACATAAAGACTTTTGTTGAGAACTCTGGAGACTGTGGCCGTCGAAACTCCCGCCTTCTCCGCTACTTCACGTATGCTTATCTTACTCTTCATTTATACCTTAAATCCTCCTGTAAACGTTTGCGTAAACGATTACACAGTAATATAAACACACTCGTATTGTAATAGCCAAGTCTATTCACACATTATCATGAACGTTCAGCTGAGACATGAGGTGATTATTGATTAGTTACTCTTCTATGCTTCTTCATTCTAGTTCATGTATCGTCGCGAGTTAAAAACAAAAGTGGGTATAATAAGTCGCAGCACAGCAAAGTGGCCTCCTGGTCTTTATACTTCCCTCTCTTCCTTCTTCTCTGTGCTGTAGAGCCTTTACATGACCGCTTACGAACGAATCTACCGCAACTTCTTTCCTTTCGAGCCCTTCCAGATCTGTGAAGAGTTTAGTTATCTTCTGGACTATTTCATGAAGAGGTATCCATTTGGCTCTTCGACACAAGGTCTGGAATGATGGTATCGTCTTCAGCCCTAGGTACTCGATATACTTGCCATTCCCTTCAAGAAACCTC
>NZ_JPGZ01000035.1:0-1345 GCF_003351125.1 Mesotoga sp. Brook.08.YT.4.2.5.2. | reverse complement strand
GGAGGAACAACTTTCTACGCGAGTCAGTTGAGAAGCTACATCCTTGAACATCCAAATGTAAAGTTCTGCATAATAATCGAATCATGCCATGCAGGAAGCTGGCTTGATGGTCTGAAATCCGGCGGAGTCATTCCAGCGAACATCGAGATTATTATCACTACAACTACCGCTGCCAAGAGTGCATATCCCGATTGGGACAGTGCAGGTGGCTCGTCGGATCACAACCCTGACGATATGTATGTTGAGTGGTCTGGAGACTTCCTGCAGAGATTGTCGTACTACACAAGTGATGCTCACTGGCCAGAAGTAACTACTTATGCCACTTCCAAATCGATTGACCAACTTCCGGCTCTATTCTACAAATGCTATACATCGATAAAGGGAGCATCTCCTTCTACTACCTCTTGGACTTTGACAGAGCGTTCAGTCGCAGGCTCCATTCAACAACCAATGATCTTCACTAAATGGGCTCCGTGATACTCTTTTGAATGCTCGTTTGAGAGCGGGCTCTGCCCGCTCTTCTCATGAAACTTCTGCCACCCTTTTCAAAGGCTATAATTGAGTATGGATATCTTTCATATGATAAAACTCGAAAAGCGGGAAGGCTATACCATACGACTTGGAGTCCTCAGGCGTGAAACTGACCTTCTCAGAAACGAGATAGAGTATTTCAGGTCAGCTGCCGATTCCATAATAAGGAGCTCACTCTTCGACAGCGCAATTATAAGAGCATCGAAACTTATCAGAAACAGCGGGTTCACAATGAAGAGTTTCCGCGAATACATTCGACAGGGTTGCCCCAGGCAGTTTAGAAGAGAGCTCTATCGTGTTCTGGACGACTTCGAAAGAGAAGAGGCTCTTCTGGCAAACAGAATAGCGAGACTGAAGAATCGTCGTGACAGGGTGATTGTTCATATGGATCCTCGTTTTGCCTTTCACCCGGAAAGAGAAGATGAGAACAGAGTAGATCTAGAAGACATAGAAGCAATCTGCTCTCATCTTGAGAGGCAGATAGAACTCTTTAATGATGACGGATAAACGGAAAATGAAGGCTCCCTGTATATGAATGAGGATTCGTAAACCACACTCAGAAATACGTCTTCGCTCGATCGTTTTTTGCGATGAAAACGGGTTACATGATATTAGGGGTTTTCGCAATATGTTTCTGGCAAAATAGAAATGGCTCCGGATCTTCTGTCTCATCGCTCTTGACTTTATCACTTGGACCCATAAAACAAAGAAGATAGCGTCTCAAACCCGCATGGTTTCGTAAACGCTATTTTTTTGTCTATATTTTGTAGTGGCAACTGATTATAAGATATGGTTGGCTATTAATTATACTAGT
>NZ_JPGZ01000004.1:0-9481 GCF_003351125.1 Mesotoga sp. Brook.08.YT.4.2.5.2. | reverse complement strand
CGGCTCTTCACAGCGTTCAGCGGGTTCACCGCTTTTAAGCGTACAGCAGAACTTCTGGCGTATAGCGGATCTTCAGGGCGAGATCCCGTGCAGGTACCCTGAACAGGTGCACATCAGGGCAGGCTCTACGGGATGACAATGTCATAAGGTTATGCAATTCTTTTGTAGGGGCGAACGGCTGTTCGCCCGAAAAGGAAATCCTCCACCGAGGCCTGACTGGCTTCCGTATTTCTCGCCTTCTCGTGAGCGCAGCGAACGCCTCGACATTGCTCTTTCCTTAAGAAAAAGGTTCTCGGGTTTGATTTCAACAAAGTCGGCTCTTCACAGCGTTCAGCGGGTTCACCGCTTTTAAGCGTTCAACGGTCTCGGTCTTCTCGGTGGACGGTGGACCGTTGACGGACAACGTTGTTTTGAGCAGCGATCAGCGGGTTCTTGTTCTTAAGCGTACAGCTGCTCTTTCCCTACGAAGCGGAACTAGCAGAGCAAAGTGCGACTTGCCACTGAAGGCCACATCCTCTTACTGGTTGCAGGTGCTATAATCACGATTGGGAGGGATATCCATGCCCGATAGGTCGTTGGATTGGTTACGTCAAGCAAAAAGAGATCTAGAACACGCTCGAGAGTCTGCTATAAATGGAAAGCATGAATGGGCTTGCTTTGCGTCACAGCAAGCGGCAGAAAAGGCAGTAAGGGCTCTCCATCTTTCTTTGGGTCAGGAAGCGTGGGGGCACATGGTAAGCAAACTGATTCAAGAACTTCCTGAAGGAATTGTGCTGCCCGACGATTTATTGGATAAGGCGAGAATTCTTGACAATTCTTACATACCTGCGAGATATCCGAATAGTCATCCCGAAGGCTCTCCTTTTGAGTATTTCGGAAGCAAGCAAAGTGAGGAGGCTATTGCATATGCCGGTGAGATTGTTGAATTCGTCAATAATGAAATGGCCAAGTAAAGAGGCTGTAGTCGATTCGTTTTTTAAGTGGTCAGAAACGTTGAAGCGGGATTCCAACATTCTAAGTATAGGTTACTTCGGTTCCTACGCTCGGGGCGACAATGGAGTGGGAAGCGACCTTGATGGGATTGTTGTAGTGAAAGACTCCAAAGCTCCTTTCGGAAAACGGGGAACGGAATGGGATTTGTCGATTTTACCGGTTCCGGTCGATCTTCTGATCTACACTTTGGCCGAGTGGAATAAATTAAACAAAGAACCGTCCTACTTCATTAAAAGATTGAGAGAAGAAGTTAAGTGGATCTTCAAAACAGATGACTCATTGAACCTATAAAAAGGATCATTGTTTCGATCAATCTCACCGATGTTCTCGGTGGAAGCTAGAAACCCCTGTTTGTTGACAATGCGTCATGCTGAACTTGTTTCAGCATCTCGATCTTAAGAACCGTCCTTCGTTGCCCGTCCCGGATCATGGACCCGTCCTTGGGAAGAGCCTGAGGTCAAAGGCAAGAGGTCGGAAGAGCGAAGAGATCTTGATCTTCTTACCTCTAGCCTCATTCCTCTTACCTCTGATCCGCCTCATCCCTTCGCCCTGACCAAGAGCACGTCAGGATGACAAACCGAGTTGGTTCATTCACCTACGGTGGCCAGTCTGCTGGCGCAGGCCATTCAGGCTTCGCCTGGCCAGTCTCGCCTTCGGCGAAGCCAGTTCCGCTTCGCGGACAAAAGAGCCGTTGTGTTCACGTGAAGATCGGGATTCTGAGCAGGATCATCTCAGAATGACGCGATGCAAGAGAAGACTATCACCCCATGTCACTCGTACAAACTCCTACTTCATCACCCGTAAGCCTGCCCCAATGAGCCCGCCTCAAAATGCTCCTGTTTGGGGGTCTGCACGGGATCTGCACTTTTGAAGACCATGGCCGGGAGCCGCGGGTTGGCAGGTAATAGCGAAGGATCAGTTCCAAGTTGCAGTGTGTCATTTGCAAGAAGAGGAACTGAAATCACAATACATGACCCTGGCCTGAAACAAGTTTATGACGGTATTGATAGCGGGTAAGATTCTGGAGTCTAGGGTCTGACAAACAAAAACAGCTTGAACCGTTCAGAATTATCAGCGCCTGTGAGGACATCATCCCGAACTTGTTTCGGGATCAGGGCTTTTTTGTAAGACCGAGGTTGGTGGTGACGGGCTGGTGGTAGGAAAGAGCGGATATAAGCTGGTTAGCCGTTGCCCATCTACTGGAAGGACAAGGGCAAGAAGGTGAATCAAGTTCGGCATGCGGAATCCTAGACGAAGAACCAAGAACCTGGACGCGTAGCGTCGGAACGAAGAACAGGTCTTCTGGAAGGAAGGGTTCATGATCTTGACAAAGGAACAAGGACGGTTCCCACTTCTGCATGATGTGATGTGACGTTTTCGGAATTACCATTCGTTGTTATCCCGCGGAGCCAGCCCTGAAAGCCTGCCCAAAAACACTTAGGTTTTGGGCTCCTGTTAAGCGATTAGATGATGCCCTTAGGATCTCGTCATTCCCCTTTTTCACACCTCGGCAACGCGGTTTTGACAACCCTTTCCTGCTATTCTTATCCTCATAATCCGCTTCGCCCACTTTTGTGGGAGAACGGAGGATCATTGACGGTAAACCTGAAAATGCCTTCTGGCGCGTAAGCGCCAGCATCGCTTCCTGCCGTAGGCAGAATGACTTCTGCTCTTGCTCGGAGGGTGGCTGACCGTAGACGGGCAACGTTGTCTTCAGCAGCGTACAGCGTTTTCTAGTCGAGCGGGCTGTTTCTCGCGTATTTGCTCTCACATAACCTAGGAGCCCTTCGACATATTCACGACTGTATTTTCACTTGATTTCGTCAGTCACATCGATATAACTCTGTTCGTGACTCATATTCAGAAATCTTATGTTTCCACTCGAAAAATCGATTCTATCAAGCTCTACCTTTCTGATATTCAGATCACCGTATGTCCTGTAGTAGTAGACTCTGTTGGTCAAGTCCCTTACTGCCGACCAATAAGCAATGTCTCTTGTAACTACCCATCCCAGCTCTTCATTGACTACGAGACCTTCAGGAATATCCAGAGCGTTCAAGATGTGCCAGGCCAAAGTTACCGCCTCTTTTGCATGGGCTGGCTTCACTTCTCCGTGAGAGTAGAAGGCGGCCCTCACAAATCGGCTTGGAGATGTGTTGTCCCCAGGAAGCCCAAGCAATCCAGTTCCATTTCCTGTCGCCTTAATTTCAAAATCGCCTAACTTAGAACTCTTGATGTTTACCGGAGTCAAGTTTACGTAGTTCGAGAGATTCTGAAGATGCCAGTCGAATGTGGGATTGTTTGTAATTACTCCAAGAGGGTTTTCATGAATGTTCAGTTCACCTTCAACGTACTCTATTACAATACAGCCTCCCTTTGCATCATAGACAATGTGGTGAAGTGGCATAACAGTAGACTCCGTGGCCATAATGGCAAGGCCGTACACACGGATATTTTCGAGCGCTGTTTTCACTTCATCTACCGTTGCGAAGTTGCCAAGAATCCAACCTACCAGATCAAACTGAGAGAGAGTTTCTCTGTAAAACTCTCTTTGTAGCTCCTGGTAACCTGCGCAACCGGAGAAGTAGAATGCGCCGCATGCCAAACCAACTTCGTTTATTCCATCTGCAACTAAATCCATGCCCAAGGCGTTGGCCCCAACGTATCCGTACTTCACATTCCAGCTCAGGCCCTCCCAGCCGGTTGTAAACGCAGTCATAAAAGTACCTCTAGGTACAACCATGATTTTGCTTTCGAGATCAAATTCAAACTCGAGAGTCCTTGCAGCAATAATTGAACCATCCCTCGAAACCACTCTGAACCCTGTGCAACCGATCGAAGCACCAGTAAGCGAGACTAATAAAAGAACGCACATTAGAAATCTCTTCATCGCAAACATCCCCCCTGTCTTCAGCTCCCTGATCTCTCGTTTCTCTGAAGACTGCAATATTATACATTGTGATCACTTCTTGACTTCTACATTCTAGAATCACTGGAAAAAGCAGGAGATTCAGAGCACCCCCTTGACAACTAACTGTATTAGTTGATATAGTACAGTTAGGATAGTCAGTGAGGAGTGAATTCAATGTTAGAAGAAGCGATCAGAGTTAAGAACCTTAAGAAGAGCTACGGGAATTTCGAGGCTGTAAAAGGGATAGACCTCTCGCTTGTGCCCGGAAAGGTCAACGCTCTTTTGGGTCCTAACGGCGCGGGAAAGACCACAACTCTAAAATCAATTCTTGGTCTTGTTCATTATTCCGGAGAGATAACGATACTTGGAGAGAAAATCGATGTCGCCCGGGAGAGAATCTCATTTGTTCCGGAAGACAAAAGCTTCTATGACAACCTGACTCCGGAAAAGGCAGTTAAGATGTGTTCGATGCTCATGCGCAATTTTTCGGCAGATAAAGCTGCTAAACAAATGAAGGACTTTGATCTCCCTATGAATAAGAAGATATCTGCTTTCTCTCACGGCATGAAGACATCCACTTATCTGGCAATTGCAATGTCTCAGGACGCTGACATCTTCATCTTTGACGAACCCACGTGGGGTCTTGATCCACTCCGGAGAGACGAAGTTCTTGAGATGATAAAGAATCTATCCCTTAATGGAAAGACAGTACTTTACACCTCTCACATCATTCCCGAGGTAGAGAAGATCGCCGATGTCTTTTCGATAATGTACAAAGGCGAAATTCTCTACTCAGGAGAAATGAAGGGATTGGACGATAGGTTTGCTCTTTACTCTCTGCCTTTGAAAACGGAAATAGATAAGAATGACTTCATCGCCGTCGTCAAAGAAGCAGATGCGCTGAAAGTTCTCACCGACAACCCTAAAGAGATTGCGAAGCTGAAGGAGATAGCTGGATCTAGAAGAGAAGAGGTTAGTCTTGAATCCTTCTTCGGGACAATTGTAAGGGGGAATAAGCATGTTCTATAAGGAAATCCACGAAATGAAATTGAGAGTAGTAATCATGTTCGTCGTCTTGTTAATCTCATTGGTTACAACTATTGCTCTCAGACCTTATGCAGCGCAGATGATGGAAGAAATGACCGCTCAACTTGAAGATATGCCGGATTTTCTTAAGAATCTTATGGGAGACGTTTCAGGTCTTTCGAGACTTAATGAAGACAACTACTATCTGTTGAGTCAGTGGCACGGAAAGAACTACGGGCAGTTTCTCCCCTTCGTCGTTCTGCTGATTGCCTTCCCCATATTCGCAAAGGAATTCGACAAGAAGACGATCTACTTCCTGCTTTCAAGAAAGAACAGAAACGAAGTGTTCTGGACAAAGTATCTTGCGGGGCTCGGAGCCGTACTGACAATAACGGCGGTCTTGTCTTTGCTCGGTCCAGTAGCAATGAATTTCGCCGGTTACAGCACGGTGTTTGCCGATACGCTGAAAGTGCTGCTCCAGCAGCTGGTCGGAGTCACATTCTTCTACTCTCTTTTTACGATGATTTCTATAATGAGTAGAGATCAGGTTAAACCAGTCGTCGCCGGAGTAGTAATAGTCCTAGGATTGCCCATACTTGGAATGATTGATACGCTCTCCTGGCTGAATCTATATCCTTTTATACTGGGATCGAGTATAGCACAGAAGGGGACTATTGACTGGATCTATCTGGTCTCATTGCTTGCAGCGACAGTTGTACTGACCGTAACTGATTACAAGGTCTTTGAAAAGAAGGAAGTGTGAAAACAGACCACTTTCGGAAGGCTAAATGATGGCGAGAATGTCGCTAATGCGGGCCTGGCCGTGGTCGGTGGTAGCAGGTAGGGGGTCGGGAAGAGCGGAATAAGACGCAAGGCGCCGAAGAGCATCGGCGGACGCAAGGCTGGCGAAGATCACGCCAGGTCGCAATGCCCTCTTCGCGGGGAAGCAATTCCGAAAATCCCACTGAGGCCGATTCTTTGAAGTGCTCAGCTTGCAGCGTTCCCTAACAAGCGGATCTCTGGCCGTCAACGATTGGCCTTTCTCAGTCAGATGGAGAAACCGTATCGAGAGAACGAAAAGACGCTTTGCACTTGAGATTAAGCTTCGCTTCGAGAAAGGCGGCATTCGAGACTGCCCTGAGTAGCGAGAAAAGCAGATCTGAATGTTGTCACTGCAGGATGACAGACAAAAGAAGCGAACAATGCGGTTGGGCCGAGAGCTCGTCATTACCCATAAGTTAGGGAGGTAAACGGCACTCATATACTGGCACTTGCGGAAACACTGTGGTTCGCTCCTGATGATCCTGATCTTAAGTCCTCCCTTGAGGGAGGAGGGCCACGAAGTGGCGGAGGGTGTCTGTTTCAAAGAAGAGCATCGAGAGTACGAGATGAGGAGAGAGTACGAGAAACAGGAGAGAGGGAGTTCTCGTCCTCTCGTGAGCGAAGCGAACGTCTCGAAAATGCCCTTTCTCTAGCTTCACGCTCCACCGATCTTAAGAGCGGTAGGGTCAAGAGATGGCGCGGTGAAAGTGAGTACAGACCTTGTGAGGCCAGGCTGTTTACTCCCCTTTTGGGAGAGTGTCCCCCTCAAGCGGGTCATCTCATCCACACTCCCCACCGCAAGCGGTCCCCCCCGCTCGAGCGGGGATTTAAGATCAAGAACAGAAGAGCGGTTCATCGTTGACACTCCGTGTCCAGGGTCTTCATTAGACGCCGCGAGATGATTAGATCCAGAGAATATGATGTGGGTAATGATGATCCGCTCAAGCGGAGTGTCTATGCCTAAATGATTTGGGACGAAGGACCAAGGACTGATTTTCGATCATACGGAATTGAGAGCGGAAGAGGTCGTAAATTTACACTCGAGAGGTAGCAAAAAAAGTAGAGGCAAGAAGCTTTCTAAGTTCAGCGTTTCCTGGTATTATATTGATCTCGATCTTCATACCTCTACCCTCGCACCTCTGCCCTCTAGCTTGATATTGATCTCATCCTAGGACGGTTCTTTCCAGCATCCATCGAATCTTCTGCCCGTTATTTGGAGCTGGAGGCCCGAATTCTTAAGATGAACACAGATCTTGATTCTTGAAGGTAATCGTAACACTGCTAATTGTTAAGGAGGAAGGAAAATGATCAAAAGGATTCTAGTAAGTGCGGTTCTAATTGCATCCGTTCTATCTTTCGCGTCGATTGATATCGCGAAGCAGTACTTAGACAGTTTCTTCAACGGGAAGTTTCCCGAAGCTTATGAGCTGCAGAATGTCGAGATGAAGAAGGCGCAGCCGCTTTCAGCAATGAGAAATCTCAGAGGGCAACTGCAGATGCAGGTTGGAGATTTCGTCCAGATCCTAAATATCAGCGAAGTACCTCAGGGCGATCTTGTGTCCTACATATTCGCCTCTGAATTCAAGGCGGGAGTATTCGATGTGATAATTACTCTGGATGCCGAGAAAAAGGTCGCGGGATTCTTCATAAGACCATCTTCTTACGTAGAGCTTGAAACGGAGAGCATAATGATTGAAACAGGAAATGAAGTAGTTGACACCTATCTCAAGGGATTCTTCTCCGGAGAATTCGAGAATATCTTCGAGCTTCAGAATGAACAGGTGAAGGCAAGTCTCACTCCTGAAGCGCTAAGCGGCGCATACGCAAATATTGTTGGCGTGGCCGGGGAATTCCAAGAAGTTCTGAATCTGGACTCATCAACGAATGACGGTATGATCTCCTTTGTTTTAGCATGCAGGTTTGCAAATGGAATCTTCGACATCACTGTCACTCTCGACAGCGACGAGAAGGTGGCAGGCTTCTATTTCCGTCAGTCAGCATATTCCGAAAGGGAGTTGCCTGAATATGCCGACCCATCAGCCTACACGGAACAAGACATCACTGTAGGCAAGGAACCATATTATCTTCCGGCAAAACTGATGGTTCCTAACGGTCTGGAATCGTATCCGTTAGTAATCATCTTGCAGGGATCGGGAACACACGATATCGATGGTACTCTGGGCCCGAACAAGCCTTACAGAGACATCGCTGCGGGACTCGCATCCAGGGGAATTGCGACACTGAGATATCCAAAGAAATACCTTGTATACCCGGACAAAGCGGACGAAATCGGAGCAACTGCCGAAGCGGAATACGTAGACGACGCTCTGGTCGTCATCGAACAGATGAAGTCAATTCCCCTATTCAGCGGGATCTACCTCGCCGGACACTCCATGGGCGGAATGGTTGCTCCATGGATTGCTGAAGAGGCTGGAGTCGATGGCGTGATAGTTCTTGCCGGTTCTCCCGTTAAACTCGCTCAGATAAGTCTGGATCAGAATCTCGATCTGGCTGGAGACCAAATGACGGAAGAACAGAAAGCTCAGACAATCGAGTTCTTCACTCAGTTATTGAATGGAGAAATCCCGGAAGAAACGGAGATTGCCCCCGGACTTACGGCAGGCTATTACTACAGCCTTGACAGATATTTTTGTATGCCGGTACTGGAGGAAACGGAGCTCCCTGTATTGATTGCAAATGCCGAGCTTGATTTTCAGAGTCCCAAACACTACTTCGACATCTTCGCTGAGGAGCTTGGAGAAAGTCCAAATGTCACACTTGAATTGCTTGAAGGACTCAATCATATCTTCATAGAAACGGACGGAACGATCAAGAGTATCGAAGAATACAACAGGCCGGGTTATGTCTCCGCTGAATTGATAGACCTGATTGTCGAATGGATTAAGGAGCTGGAGTGACTTTTAGAAACGTGTTCAGGGGTAGCAGGTAGGGGGTCGGGAAGAGCGGAATAAGACGCAACGCGCCGAAGAGAATCGGCGGACGCAAGGCTGGCGAATATCACGCCAGGTCGCAATGCTGGCGAAGATCGCACCAGGAAGCAGTGCCCGCTTCGCGGGGAAAGAGCCAATTTTGCTTAGGAGAAAACTCTGTACGTTGTGAAGAGCAGTTCCAAGATGCAAGTTGTGAGTTGTAAGAAGAAGAAGAAACGGAGAAGAAAGCAAAATGAAGCAATCTCATCAGAACCAGCTCATCTCGTCATCTGAAGCGCTCCTGTTAAGGATCTGGGCTTATGAGAAACCGTTGTCGGGAGTTGCAGGTAGCGGGTTGGAAAGAGCGGAACAAGACGCAGGGCGCCGAAAAGCATGGCGGACGCAATGCCCGCTTCGCGGGGAAGCGATTCGAAAAGGAGTATGTAAAAAAGATTGTGTAAACCCTCTAGAATGGAATAGAAGAATGGAGGGAAGAGAAGATGAAATTTGACAGAGAAAAGATCAAGTCGTTAATCGAGAAGAATGGATTTGAAAATGTCGGAGATGTTCAAGAGGTAATGAAGGAGTTGTTTGGTGACATTATTAAAGAAATGCTTGAAGGAGAGCTAGAGGAAGAGCTTGGATATTCGAAGCATGACTACAAGAGCAAAGAGACTGACAATTCGAGGAATGGACATAGCAAGAAGACAGTTAGGAGCGATTACGGAGAAATAGAACTTGAGATACCAAGGGACAGAAAAGGTGAATTTGAGCCTGTTGTTGTGAAGAAACATCAGAG
>NZ_JPGZ01000068.1:0-2453 GCF_003351125.1 Mesotoga sp. Brook.08.YT.4.2.5.2. | reverse complement strand
AACCCACATTTCTCACCTTTTTGACGTTGAACTCACCGGAATTATCGATTCGCGGCTAGAAACATCTTCGAATATGGTCTTACCACTTACCATGCGGTTCCTGCTGAAACCACACGGTCTTTGGTTCATCTGTTGTTTTCTACAGCACTCAGTCAGGATGAGTTAGTGGATGGGGATTGTCATTGAGATGCTATTCTGCTACTGTCCTGTTCAAATGTGAGCTATCTGCTCTTCAACGAAAATGTGTTCATCAAACAGCATCCGGGGTATATCTCAGATTCTCTCCTCATCTGCTGTGTTTAAGTCACTATTGGTGTACACAAACACTCTGGATCAAGAAATACCGAAGAGTCGAGTCCCAGAGTTTCAAGAAACGACTGTTGTTGTTCTGTCGGACCCTTTAACAGCCATCGCTGGCCTTTGAGTAGTATGACCTGAATACCAAGAAAGACTGTTGTCATCATGAACGCAGTGGGTTTGTTTGTCTTTTTGTTATCCCAACCAGGAACGGTAGAGTTCGTTTGCTCCAGGTATAACCTCATGGATCGTTCCATAAGCCTCCATACCATAAGGGCAATGATCAGGATCATACCAAGAGCATCAATACGTGAAGGTGTCTTGAGAAACAGATCATTTACTACCAGCGGGTCTTTGAGAAATGCAAAGTCACTCTCAACGATGTATTGTCCCTTGTAAGTTCGAACGATTCCTTTACTGTCCAAAGCGTCTTTGCCCTGAGCCGGGACGTTGGTCAACAAGACAAAACATCCAGCCATTTCTTTCTCTCTTTCTATCCCTTCAGTCCGTTCATTGAGTTTGTAAGAAAGCTGGTAGTGAGTAACTGTGGGAACGGGTCTGTCCTTGGGCGGGCGTCCCCGTTGTCTTACTTCCACTGGATCAATGCTGACAGAAACCTTGTGGAGCCTATCCGAAAGTTTCTCTACCTTTAGTGCTGCTGCTTCGGCATCAGCGTAGCAGAAGTATACCTTTTGGATACGCTTCAGTTGTTTGGAGATCGAGCTCTTCGATGCAGCAATTTGTCTGTCCAGTTTCTTCTGCTTTCTTTTGTCATGTGAATCAGAATGAACAACAACGGCTCTGTAGGATGTATCATACAGCTTCACAGATGTCTCATAAGCTTTGTATTGTGTATGAGAACGAGCGTCAGTATCTGAAGGCTCTGCTACAGGTCCTATGTACTCCCATTGCTTTGCATTTACTGCTTCAATGATGGCTGCTTTACACTCATTATATGTTGCAGGTAGACGAGAGATGAAACGGTTCGTTCCTATTGCCTTCAGATTGTCCTGAGTGACCATGGCAGAATCAGCAACGTAGACAAATGCCCCCGATCCAAGCCCGTGCTTTGCCATGATGGAGCTTATGCGTGACAACATCTGGTTGTTCGATGTCTTATCCGATGCATTTCCATCCAGGGTTCTGCCAAAGATGGGAACTCCCCTGTCTACACACAGCAGTTCTGTCATGAATTGTTTGAGTTGAGGCTGATAATCTTTGCTGTGACCATAAGTGATCAATGGCCCTGGGGGTGGTTCTTCTTCCTCACATTGGCGATACTCTCCCCACACACTGGTAGAGGTAGTATCGTAACTGAGAGTTCTCAAGTCAAGCTTGAAAATAGATGCTGCACGCTGACCTATCTCTGTAATTATCTTCGATGTCCCACAGGCGAAGACGGCATCAAGGGACCTGGCAAGGTTGGTATCATTGAAGCTGTGGACATCAATCTTCTGTCCCAGCAATAACTCGGTATCCTGAGTTGCAAGAAAGTTTTCCAGCCTGTATAAGGGGCTCCTTCCTGACAAAACATCCAGTACCATGGCTTGAACCACCAGCCCAGGACGCAGTTCCATCTTTGAAGAAACCATCTGGTCTACAACTTCTGCCAGTTTGAGTTTCTTGCAGTATGCTGCAGCAATAGGAAGGAAACCATGATTATATACGCTCGCATCTTTCAGTCCTGCCAGTTCATCAGGTAAGTGATCATGATCTTTCATAAGCTCTCTCCTTCATAAGTGCCAGGTTGATCTGTGTGATTTCTTCCACGATCTCCTGTAGTCTGTGATACTGTTCAATCCCTTTCAAAGCAGCAGATACCTGTGACTTTGGAACATACTTCTGGCGTTGACGTCCTTCTTCTTGAACTACAAGGTAATGTCGAGGACCATGACGATTACCTGTATGACAGGAACAATTGCGGCGTGAACAGGTGGAATATCTCTCAAACCATGATCCGTGGATAAGATGGGATAGAGTGCTCAATTCTTTGAGCAATATTGCTCTTCTAGCGAGTAGTTTTTCAACATATGCATTTGACATAGCACTATCATAGCATATATAATAAATGCTATACAAGACAAAGAGAAAAGACTCTTTCTGAAATGCCCGAGAAAATAACAATCAAAGATGGGCAGAAAGGTGAGGAATGTGGA
>NZ_JPGZ01000067.1:0-1590 GCF_003351125.1 Mesotoga sp. Brook.08.YT.4.2.5.2. | reverse complement strand
GTATTCACCCCCCAGGGGAATTGGACAAGTAAGTTAGGAATAGTAGACTAAGAAGGGGTGAATATGGATGAAGCATCCGAGAGGCAAGCGTTATGATCCTGAGTTCAAACTTAGATTAGCTAAGGAGTTTGCAGAGACAGACAAGACACTTGAAGAGATTGCACAAGAGAATGGAATAAGCTCCAAGACATTGAACAATTGGACTGTGAAATACAGAAAGGAAGGAGAAGCTGCGTTTTTTAAGGGATCACGAGGGGGAAGTTTCATTAGAGATCCAAATAAGATTCCACCTGTTCTATACAAGGAACTGGGACTTGACAAGATAAGTGAGAATCCAAGTGATCTCAAGGGTCCTTTTACCGAGAAAGAGAAGCTATTGCTAGAAATAGCCGAATACAAATTGCAGGTCAAGATACTGCAAGAAGCGTTAAAAAAAAAGAGAGAAACCGAATAACTGACAGATTCTTGGCTGACGATTATATAGGACTGGGCTTTGCAATTAAGTTTGTTCTACTCGTCCTTTCTTTTCCAAGGAGCAGCTATTACCACAAGAAGAAAGTGAAGGTTATCCTTGTCGGTAAGCCACCTAAGAGAACTCGCGGTTTCTGCAACAAGAGAGATGGAACAATGATTACCGACATTGAACTTGAAGAGATACTCCTGGAGATTTTCTATTTTCACGATCCATATGATCCAAGGTATTACTTGAAGGTCCTCGGCAGTAAGAAACTTAGTAAGTATCTGCTGAACGAGATGGGTATAATAGTCAACCACAAGAAACTGCACAGACTGAGAAAGAAGCTGAGGATCGTAAGGAAGTACTACACCAGACATACGCATCCTGTAAGACGCTCTACAGTGCATAGATTGAATAGACCCGGAATACTCTGGGAAGCAGACATTAAGGTCATATCCACCATCACGGAAGGAAACATCGCTTTACTGGACATAATAGACGTCTATTCAAGGGAAATCGTAGGCTCGTTCATTGGCAACAGCTGTAGGAGTGGAGATGTCATTGCTCTATTCAGAGAAGCGATTCTTTACCAGGAATCACTTCCACAAGTAGTTAGAACGGACAACGGGACACAGTTCAAAGCCAATGCTGTCAGAAATTTCTTTGAAAAGCTCAATATAATCCAGGAGTTCGGTTACAGACACAATCCAGATTCTCAAGCTCACATTGAGTCTCAGCATTCAAATGTGCAAAGAGAGTTCGTATTCCTGAATCACTTCGAGGATTCGCAGGATGTTCTCAGGAAATACAAGGTGTACATGGATTTCTACCACAATCTTAGACCGCATGCATCTTTGAATTACTTAACACCTAATGCATTCAAAGAACTAAACGATGAAACTCCGATTCAGATCGTAAAACCGTGATTCTCTGACTTCTTGTCCAACCATTGGGGGTCGAAGGGAAAAAAGACGTAAGAGGCAAGAGGGAAGAGGTAAGAAGAGCAATTAGATCTTGTCTTTCTGACCTCTAGCCTCAAACCTCTTACATCGTACGCAGCTCAAGACGGTCGAGATTAGATCCCGTACAGAACCACTAAGGGATGACCGAGGTGAGTGGATTCCAGGGAAGGC
>NZ_JPGZ01000025.1:0-2494 GCF_003351125.1 Mesotoga sp. Brook.08.YT.4.2.5.2. | reverse complement strand
TTGTCAATAAAAAGCTGGAAGGAAAACTGGGAATCTCTCTCAACCTTTTTTCAATATCCAGAGGAACTGAGAAGATTGGTTTATACAACTAATCCCATTGAATCAGTTAATAGACAACTGAGGAAGGTAACGAAGAATAAGGGAGTCTTTCCTACGGATACTTCTCTCTTAAAGATGGCTTATCTAGCAATAATAAATATAACAAAGAAATGGACAGTAAGAACCCTTGAATGGTCAAAGATCCTTACTCAACTTGTGATAAAGTATGAAAGATTAGCTAAGTACATAAGCTGATTCTTAAACCCATTACAAAAAAGGGGTTTACACAAAAAAAGAGACAGAACCCCGATGCTTTTCGGCGCCTTGCGTCAATCAATTAGCATCACTTCCTGGCGAAGCCAGCCTTGCGTCCTCCGATGTTCCTCGGCGCATTGCGTCTCATTTGACCAATGACTGGTTTCTTCTCTCTTCTCTCGTGAGCATAGCGAACGTCTCGACAGCGCTCTTTCTCAATGGTCTTTGTTTGACCGCATAGCGTAACTGGCCATAGCGAAGCAAAGACTGGCCACCGAAGGTCAGTGGCTCCTGAAAATCCGTTGTACGCTTAAGAACAAGGACCCGCTGAACGCTGCTAAAGATAACGTTGAACCAACAAAAGCTTCCCCGCGAAGCGGGCCTTGCGTCCCCGGACGTTTCTCCGGGCATTGCGACCTGGCGTGGTCTTCGCCAGCCTTGCGTCCGCCGATGCTTTTCGGCGCCTTGCGTCAATCAATTAGCCTCGCTTCCCGACGAAGTCGGCCTCGCCTCTCGCGTTTATCTCTTACTTACTTGATCTCACAGGACATCGATGAATTCTTTATATCCCAGAGCTTTATAGCCCTTCTTGCGGTTTTCAAACATCTTCTTCAGCATAGGGACATTCTCATCTACGTAGTCGTATATTCTGACCTCATGTTTTCCAAAGTTCTCTCTGTGCAGTCTTCCTGCATATTGCTGAAGAACACCCTTCCAGGAAATCGGAAAGATGAGGAAGAGAGTGTCAAGTCTTGGGTCATCGAATCCCTCCCCTAGATATCTTCCTGTTGAAAGCAGTGCGAGACCGTTGTCAGCGTTTCTGAAACTGTTGAGATTCTCGCTCTGTATCTTCTTTGACTGCTTCCCGTGTAAGAGAAAGATCCTGTTCTCCAAACCACCCAACATCTCGTAAAGAGTCTCGATATGAAGAACCCTCTCGGAGAAGACTAGACAATACCTTCCTGCTTCTATGGCCTTCCTTATGTCGTTGCATATTAGGACATTTCTATCTCTATCGGTCTCGATCGCTTTGTAGATCTCTTTGGGTTTGGAATCTGGTTCTGTTTCAAGACCGGTCTGCCTAGGCACATACGTTCGTTCGAAGAAGAACTTCCCCTTTCTAGTCATCCTGTGCCTTATAGGGCCGCACTGCATGAACATTATAGGGTCGTGGCCATCTCTTCTCTTTGGTGAGGCCGTCAGACCCGTTACATACTGCGCTGGAATGCTCCTGATAACTCTTTCAAGTGTGAAGGCGGGAATGTGCTGGCATTCATCGACGATAACATGCCCATAATCCGGAAGATTCTTCAGAGAATCCTCATTTCGGCTAAGTGTCTGTATTAGAGCAATGTCAAGAATCCCTTTTGCCGTATTCCTTCCTTGACCAATCTGTCCTATCTCATCAGGAGCGATCTGCAGGAACTCTTGCACGCTCTCCTCCCACTGTCTCAGAAGCTCTCTTCGATGAACGAGAATGAGTGTGCTTCTCTTTCGCTGCGCGATCAAATTCAAGGCGATTACAGTCTTTCCGGAACCCGTAGGAGCGCAGAGAATCCCGAAATCATGCTCCAACATCTCATTGACAGCCATATCCTGTTCCTTTGTCAGATTCCCGTAGAAGGCGACATCGACAGAACTTCCGCTGCAGCGTTTATCTTCAAGCTTCACATCGATTCCGTTGCTTTTCAGAAGGTCAATTGAATCGTCCAGACAGCCTCTCGGCAAGAGAAAGTTGATATCATCTTCTTCTGCGCAGTTGATTCGTCTTGGTTTGTTGTAAGTGGGAAGCCTCATAGCCTGAGCCCTGAAAAAATCAGGATTGTCGAATGTGGCAAGCTTCAGCAACTCGCCCATAATCGAGGGCGACAAAGAATCCTTCTCAATCCTTATAACGCTGTCAAGCCTTAGAGTGACCTCTTCAGGAATCGGCTTAGTATTTGCAACGGTCACAGAAACTCTGTTCCCGCCACTGTCATCAGAAATGTCTCGCAGAATACGCGCAACTTCTTTGTGGCTGATGCGTTTTATCTTGAGTTTATCACTTAATCTTCTGAAAACAGCTAAACAAGCGAAAGTATTTTTAGAAACGAAGAATTTTGCCACTACAAACTCTGTATTCAGAGAGTGAGTTCTTGTTGAGGCGTTACCTTGTCGGGTTGTGTTATCTTCATTAATGAAAGAATCTTCGAAGCAAGGG
>NZ_JPGZ01000040.1:0-228320 GCF_003351125.1 Mesotoga sp. Brook.08.YT.4.2.5.2. | reverse complement strand
GTTATTACTCGTACTCCCCCAACCACAGCGAAGCCGGACAGAAGAGCGTAATCATAACCGCTTCAGACGGTAAGGGAGGTAGCCTTTCGCTACCCATAAACATAGCTGTTATAGACGTCAACAGACCGCCAACAGTATCTATACCAGATTGGGGAGTTAAAGAGGGTGAGACCTTAAGGATATATCTCAGGGCTTTCGTTTTCGACCCCGATGGAGATGATTTGGATTTCGAAATCGTTGAAGGACCCGGCGCGATCGAAGATGGTCACTATCTTTACTCTCCCGATTTCGACTCAGAAGGCACTCATGAAGTCAAATTGCTTGCCAGAGACAGCAAGGGACTCGAAAGCATCGGCACATTTACCGTGGACGTTGAGAACGTGAACAGAGCCCCTGTCAAGGTCATCCCTTCGCTGAATACAACGATTATGGAGACATTCACCCTTAACCTGGACCTGAGCAGTCTCTTTTTCGATCCCGATGGAGATGATCTTGAGTTTGAGATGGAAGGTTATGGAAGAATAGAGGAGTCCAGTTATGTATTCTCTCCCGGCTACAACGACCAGGGGCAGAAACTCGCCACTGTCACTGCATACGACAGCCTCGGTTTGTCGGATAGCCTTCTTATTAGAATAGACGTGAGAGACAAGAACAGACCAGCAGATCTATTCATACCAGACGGCATCGCGGAGGTAGGAAGCGAGTATTCTTTATACCTTAGAGAGTTCGCGAGCGATCCAGATGGCGATAATCTTGAATTCAGACTTTTGTCGGGACCTGGCGAAGTAGTTGAAGGGAGGTATTCATTCATTCCCACCAGAAAAGATATCGGAAAGAATGAGGTCCTCCTGGAAGTCATGGACGAAAAGGGAATGAAAACAGAGAATCGATTCACAGTTATGGTTGAAACCTCAGAAAAGGTAACGATAATCTCATATGCACTTCGCTCAGTTGATAGTGATTTGGTAAGAATCGTTGCTGGTCAGCACGAGATTCTGTCTCGGGAAAGACAGTCAGTAATTCAAACAGACTGGATCTTCGACTTCAATGAGATTCACTTCTTCGCGGTCAACGAATCGGGAGATACTTTAATCGGTACTGCGGTATTTGATGATGTTGATTCTCAACTCAACAGAAAGATATACTCTCCTGCAGGCGATTACATGGGAAATATCATTCTAGTGACCGAATAGAACTCCCGATATTTCACCAATACTAGCCCCTCTTTCCGGAGGGGCTTTTCACTTCTCTCTATACCCCCTAGGTGTATGGTCTTGTAAAGCTCATTTGAAGATCCATAACAAGATCATGCGTCGATCTAAGCGAGGCAGAGTAGTTCATGTGTTATAATTTATCGTTATTTGTGCACAGACTCATGTTTCTTGAGTGCGAAGCTGGCTTACTCGTATGATTAATATCATTGATTCTTCGTGTTCCTCTAGGATAAGTGTAGCTTCATGGTTAACGTTGAGTAGTCCAGTTGTCCGGGAATCTGGTTTTTTGTGATCCTTCTCGATTCAGAAGAGAAGTGTTCTAGTGTAACTAAATCCAAATGTAAGGAGTGGTGAATTTGCATAGTCCTAAATACCTCACAAGTGTTGACAAAATCGAGGGCCTTTGTGAAGAACGGATAAGAGAAATAAGAAGGGTTACGGAAGTCTATCCCTTTAGGGCCAACGACTATTATCTGGGACTTATTGACTGGAATAATCCTCACGACCCAATAAAGAGGATAATCGTTCCCGATCTTGAAGAACTCGACGAGTGGGGGGATTTGGATGCTTCTCAGGAGCACAAGTATGCTGTAGCCCCTGGAACGGAACACAAGTACACAGATACTGCTTTGCTCCTTGTTTCGAAGGTCTGTGGAAGCTTTTGCAGGTTCTGCTTTAGAAAGAGACTCTTTTCGACAGACAACAAAGAGGTAGTGAATGACGTCAGGCCAGGAATAGAGTATATTAGGAAACACAGAGAGATTACAAATGTTCTTCTCACAGGAGGAGACTCACTAATACTATCCACAGAAAAACTCGGTGACATTGTGAGACAGCTAAGAGAAATAGATCACGTGGGCATAATAAGGTTCGGGAGTAAAATGGTTGCATTCAATCCTTATAGGATAATAAACGATCCCGATCTGCCAGAAATGATCAGTAAGTACAGTACTCCACAGAAGAGAATCTATATAATGGCCCACTTTAACCACCCGAGAGAACTGACAGATCAAGCGGTAAAGGGCCTAAACATTTTGAGGGATGCCGGAGCGGTAATATGCAACCAAACACCTATGATAAGAGGAGTGAACGACAGCGTTGAGGTCATGACAGATCTATTCAAGAAGCTCTCGTTCATTGGGATTCCCCCTTATTATGTATTCCAGTGCAGACCTACAAAAGGCAATCACACCTACGCAGTCCCTGCCGAAAGAGGTTACGAAATCTTCAAGAAGTCGATAGACGGTGTCTCGGGCCTTGCCAAGAGAGCTCGATTTGTTATGTCTCATGCAACGGGAAAGATTGAATATGTAGGTCTTGATGAAAACAAAATATATATGAAGTACCATAGAGCCGCAGATCCCAGAAGATACGATCTCTTTATGGCTTTCGATAGAAATCCTGATGCCTATTGGCTGGAAGACTACGTAGATCCAGATACTCTTGTTTAAGAAGGACGGCACACACCGTCCTTCATATCCACTCTGTTCTGGCTAGCGTCAGAAGCTTTTCACGCTTGCTGATTCTATGAAGGCCCTCAACGAAACTACTTTTATTTTGAAATACCCCGTCCACAAGAACCTCATCCTCTTTTCTAGATTCATGCCGGTACTCAATAGTAAGTCTTCGAAGTGTCTTGCCATCAAATTCTTCCGGAATCGCTTCCATAAGCCATTTGACATACGATACGTTATTCGAATGACCATTAGTGTCTAGATCTGACTTTCGAACTCTCAGAGTAGTCATTTCTCCCTTTGACTCAAACACAGAGATCTTAGGGAAAGAAAGTGGTCGGTGAAAACCCTCGTCAATACCATATCTTCTGTAGAGCTCTTCTCCAATTCGAACAGGTCTTCGTCGATTCTGATCGATCAAGATCCACTGCGAATTTGCCTCAACAATACGTAGCCCTGAATTGTCGAATATCTCGAAACGCCTATAAGCATAGAACCTGTCCATTGAATGCGGGGTAGTCCTGACAACCACGCTCTCCATGAAATCTGGATACCTGCTAACTGCAATATCCCAACGAAGCAGAAGCCAGGCATATTCGCCCTTACTCATAACCTCCACGCCGTGACCGATCTCAACTGTCTGAAGAGTGACTATGTCGTTAAAATAATCCATAATAGCAGAAATTGAGGCCTTCCAATCGTTCTTCAGCTCGTAGTATCTCACTTTGTAAACCTCTTCGGTTACTATTGGTTTCAAGTTCTACCTCCATAGATTTGTCTTTTTCTCTCATAATGCTATGCTCTACTCATGAGTAGACGCTATTGATTGTCGCAGGTTCAGGTGGTGGTATGAATATGATAGCATTCTGCGGGATCGACTGCACTAAGTGCGACACATACAGAGCCACTCTAGCCAACGATGATTCAATGAGAAGGGAAACGGCAAGTAGATGGTCAAAAGATTTCGGATTCGACCTCAACTTCATGGATATCAACTGCAGCGGTTGCCACGGTGATGTGCATTTCAGACTGTGCGAAGGTTGCCCTTCAAGATCTGTTGTGAAAAAAGGGCTATTTCAAATTGTGGAGAATCCGATCGCTACCCTTGCGAGACACTTGATAGGTTTCTAAGAACCCTACCCGGCGCAAGAAGAAGGCTAGATAAGGTACACAGAGAACATTTCGAGAACAGTGAAGAGCAGGCAAGATATGAAGGCTTTGCCGGAACCGCGATTTTTCTTTTTCTCGAGAATATCTTTCTTCTAGCGTAACATCTATCTACTGCATTTTGCAGTGTCATTTCTATAAGCACCTATATAGTGTAGCTACAGCCATTGATTTCAGACAGCGCTAGGTTAATATCTCGATCAGGTATTAAGCAATAAGTAATTCATCCTGCATAATGTTGCCCCATTAACACAAAGTGATATTAACAAAAACAAATTAGAATAATTATAGTTTATAACCCCCCTATCCCCCTTAGATAGGAACCCCATATAGTCCGGATCATCAGATCCGGCTTTTTTTCAATATCGTGATTTTGGTTTATAATTGTTTTCATAACAAACCTTTGGAGGTGCTGTCGTGAAGCTGATCGATATTAGAAGTGATACAGTTACAGTTCCAGGAGAGGAAATGCGCCGGATGATGGCCAACGCCGAAGTAGGAGACGATGTTTACGGAGACGACCCGACAGTAAACAAGCTTGAAGAGATAGCAGCAAGTATTCTCAAAAAGGAGGCCTCTCTCTTTGTACCCTCCGGAACTTTTGGAAATCAGCTCTCAATTCTTACTCACACGCTCAGGGGTGATGAAGTAATAATCCCGGCCTCAAATCATATAATAGTTCACGAAGCAGGTGCTTCTGCGGTCATAGCGGGCGTTCAAATGAGAACCCTTGATTGTGACGATGGGATGCCCTCTGTGGAGAGAATAAGGAAAGCGATCAGATCAGAAGACCTTCATTATCCTAGAACCGGCCTCATTTGCCTTGAAAACGCGCACTCAAGCGGTATAACACTCCCTCTAAAGTATATGAGTGAAGTCTACGAATTGGCAAGAGCGAGAAATGTCCCCCTCCATCTAGACGGAGCGAGGATTTTCAACGCTGCAATCGCCTCAGGGGTTAGCCCGGCAGAAATCGCCGCAAATTCCGATTCGGTAATGTTCTGCCTATCGAAAGGACTTGGGGCGCCGATTGGTTCAATGCTAGCCGGGACCAAGGAGTTCATTGCCAAAGCAAGAAAGGGAAGAAAGATTATGGGAGGAGCGATGCGCCAGGTCGGAATCATCGCGGCAGCAGGAATATATGCTCTAGAAGGGATGACAGATCGTCTTTCAATCGACCATTGTAATGCGAAGTATCTCGCCGAAGGCCTTTCGAAGATCCCAAATGTGGATGTCTTCAATGAAAGGCTGGATATAAACATGGTCTTCTTCAGAATCACGAAGAAAGTCAGTTCACAACCTATAGTAGCAACACTGCTGGATAAAGGTATTAAGATAAATCCCCCAGAAGGTGGAGAGTGGCGCTTTGTGACGAATCTGAATGTCTCGCGCGATGATATCGACAGAGTCCTGACAGAATTCGAATCTGCTCTCAATACTGCCTTAGCAAACTAGGCAAATCCTCCAAACTTTCGATTCTGGGTGCGTAATCAAAATAAGACTTTGAGCGATCAATAAGTATACCCTTAATTCCAGCTCCGGCGGCTCCAAGCATGTCGACCTGTATGCTGTCGCCAACGAACAAAACCTCGTTCCGGGCAAGTTTCAACATTAGAAGAACCTCGTTGAAAATCACTTCTGAAGGCTTATATGATCTTGCCGTTTCGGAAGTCAATAGCACATGATGAGGGATTCTATTTCTCTCAACCACTTTTCTGACAAAGACGTCATCGGCATTCGTCAGAATTGCAACTTTATAGTCCTTGCAGATCCTCTTCAAGACCCTTGAATCGGGATAAACCGGCAGTTCTGAAAAAGAATCATACATGTAATTACAGTATGATTCCATATCTCCCGGCAACTTGTACTTGTCGATGAGATCCGCTATAAGGAGATAGTAGTAGTATCTCTCAGGTTGAAACGGCATCTTATGACAGTCATTGAAGTACCTTCTGTATAGACTGACAAAGTCTCTTTCTATCTCTTCCGATTGAACTTCAACGTCTTCTGCCATTTTCGAGCAAATTGGTCTGAAAAGCCTTCTATTACTTACAATAGTGCCGAACAGATCGAAAATGATCCCTCTAATCATACGCTCTCCATTGCTCTCTTCTGGATTTAGTCTATTCAATTCTGTATAATACTAATGCAATTCTATCATCTTCAAATACGGTTCTGCGAAGATGGCAGGCTTCATCCGAGCTACCGGAGGTGGCAGACATGTCTAGAGAAATGAGAATTATCTGGCTTCACAACCGCCTGTCAACCAACGACAAAGCCTCCATGAAAGAGTATACTCAGAAGTTCGGAATCTCAAGCCGGCAGGCATTAAGGGACTTCAGATACTTGAGAATAAACCTGGGAGCACCACTCAAGTACTCTAGAAAAAGAGGGAAATACTTCTACTCTGAGTCTTACCGCCTTCCTTCTCTCTTCGAAGACAGCATGAAATCACAGATGATAGCTGAGGATCGGGTGAGCTTCACTTTACTGAAAGCAGTCGAGCGGAAGAAAGCGGTGAGGCTAGTTCTTAGAGGGGGAAGTGAATTCTTATTCCATCCTGCTTGCTTTGACCAGAGGCACGAGGTATTCTACGGAATACACGAAGATGGACATCTATGTATCATAAGGACCGACACAGTTGAGACAGCAAGAGTCTCCAGCATACACTACGTTGAGGAGCCAATGCTGTGGAACAGAGTGGTTCCCCGCGAGGCTGAATTCAAAGAGGTTACCTTTGAACTTGACAGTAAGCTTCAAACTTATCGCTTCTTCCGATTTGGGGACCTGATAATGTTTATTGCTTCAAATGAAGCGATAAGGATCGTTGCACCGGATGATGTGATTGATAGGCTAAGAGTAGTTACCAATATTCTGGAAAAGGTATTGAGTGATTGATATGAGGATTATGTCATTTCGTCAATTTTGATTGCTGCAACTGCACTTTCAGGAGTCACAATAAATGCTTTTCTCCAAACACACGCTCTTCCTTCAACCCTCCAAGAAGCAAACTCACATGTTGTAGATACACCCTCGCAAGGACTGATAGAGATTGAAACAATTCGATTCGATTCCGTTTTATGACAGGATATTCAGTGGCAGAACCACCTAATGATTATTAGACCGCCCAGCGTGAAATCTAATGTTGCGGTAGTATTCATCGCAGGGAATTTCAAGTATTCTCAGGAAGAACTCTCCCTATTTAGATTGCTGGCACTTCAAAACCGAACATATGTTGCAGTCCTATTTGATATTCCAAACCAACCCCTCTTTGGTGGCCTTAGGGAGGATTGGTTATTGAGTTACTCATTCTCCTAATGCATTGAGACCGGTGACTACAGTTGGCCCGCTCTCTTACCTGTGGTTCAATCGACCATCATTTCCATGAGTCTCCTAGATAACTATGCGAGGGATAACGGAGACACTGTAGACGGCTTCATCTTGACAGGCGGGTCTAAACGGGGATGGACTTGCTGGCTCACCGCTGCCATGGATAAGAGAGTTACAGGAATCGTTCCCATCACGTTTGATAATCTGAATGTCGCTGCAAAATGGAACATCAGCTCGAGTTCTGGGGAAGCTTTAGTCCCTCAATAAGAGAATATGTTGAAAGTGGAATCCTAGATAATTTAGATGATCCGACAAAGAGAGATTTGCTTGAGTACATAGATCCCTTCACCTATCGTTCTGAACTCGATATCCCGAAACTTATTGTTATTGGAACTAACGATCCCTACTGGCCAATAGACGCTTCAAGGTTGTACAAAGACAAACTATCAGGCTATTCTTCCATGGTTTACGCTGCGAACGCAGGACATGAATACGAAGTCTTTACGGTAACCCAAGCAATCAGTTCGATGATCCATAATCTCAATGCGGGAGAGATTCTCCCTTCATTGAGCATTTCAGAAGAACGATCCGGGAGTTCCACAAAGTTCATCCCGACAGTCGAGAGAGGGGACTCAGAGCTGAAGGAACTAAGAATCTTCACATCTTCTTCTCCTGAAGGCGACTTCAAAAGATCAGAGTTTGACTTCAAGGTTATCGAAGATAACCAGGCAATTGAATTCTCGTTTGAACAACCGACAGTCTATTACGTTGAGGGTGTTTTCACTTTTGGTGGTAAGGGGCTTCTTATTTCAACGCCTGCGAGAGTATTGGGCAAATAACTTGACCAGTGCAGCCAAAAGAAGTATAATCGATTAGATAACCATCTAATCGTTAAGGGGGTTTTTGGTGAGCACCCTTTGCCCAAGTCGAGAAATCCACGTCGACAAAGAGAGATACAGAAAGTCTGCGGAAGAAGTCTCAGGTCTTTCGGAGCTTTTTAGGGTTGTTTCCGATGAGACCAGAACAAAGATCGTCTTCCTCCTTTCAAACGCCGACTTATGCACATGTGATCTTGCAGAAATTCTTGGATTAACATTACCAACAATCTCTCATCATCTCAAGCTACTTAGGTCATTCAGACTCGTAACGAGTAGAAGAGAAGGGAAATCAGTCCTATACTCTTTAGGCGACCATCACGTTATTGATCTGATAAAGATCGCAAAAGAGCACTTTGACGAATTGGTTGAGGTTGAGTCGGATGATGAAGTACAGAATTGAAGGTCTAGATTGCCCTAAATGCGCAGTCAAAATTGAAGACCGGCTTGAACGATCAGGGATTAATGCAAAGATTGATTTCTCTTCTGCAACTGTTGTTATATATGGTGAGAATAATCACTCACTGGACGAGCTGAATGAGATAATAAAGGAACAAGATCCAGAACTCTCACTGCTAGAACACTCCAAGATTGTGAGAGACTTTCCCGTTGTGGAACTGACAAGACTGATTGTTTCAACAGCTCTGCTTCTAATTGCGATCGCTTTGTCCACAATTCTTCACGGAGACAGAGAGTTTCTCGAATATGGTCTGTTTGTGATCGCTTATCTCGTCGCCGGTGGCAATACTTTCTTGAGGGCCCTGAAGAACCTTCTGAGGGGAGACTTTTTCGATGAGAATTTCCTGATGACTGTGGCGACCCTGGGTGCATTTCTGATTCACGAACTGCCAGAGGCAGTGGCAGTAATGATCTTCTACAGTCTTGGCGAGCTTCTGGAATCGCTGGCTTTGCGGAAGTCTAGGAGATCGGTGAAAGAACTCATTGATTTTCGAGCTGATGAAGTTGTTCAAATGGTAGATGGAGTGTTGAAGACAGTACCTGCAAGAGAGATTAGGCCCGGCGACAGATTCATTGTGAGAGTTGGTGACAGGATCCCTATCGATGGAGTAATAGACTCAGGAAGCACTTCACTCGACAAATCGCTTCTTACGGGAGAAAGCGATCCTGTTTTGGTCGGTGAAGGAGACGCTGTTATCGCAGGAACACTCAATAAGTCCGGTGTGATAGAAGTTGTAGCTTCAGCTACTCTTGAGAAGTCATATACAAGCAGAATGCTTGAATTGGTAGAAGAAGGAACTCTGAGAAAGTCGAGCAAGGAGCGTTTCATCACAAGATTCTCAAGAATCTATACTCCGTTTGTAATATTGATTGCAGCATCTGTCGCCATCTTCCCGCCTTTGCTTTTGGGAGGTACGATATCTGAGTGGCTTCACAGAGCGCTAATACTCCTTGTAATCTCATGTCCATGCGCTCTGGTAATATCCGTGCCATTAAGCTACTTCATAGGAATCGGAAAGGCTTCGAGAGAAGGAATACTCTTCAAAGGAAGCAACTATCTTGAGTCTCTAGGAAAAGTAGACTCGATCTTTTTTGACAAGACGGGGACACTTACTAAAGGAAAACCAGAAATCACTAGAATGGAAAAAGTTGGCCAATACAGTGAAAGAGAGTTGCTGGAATATGCAGCTCTTATTGAGAGCTATTCTACTCATCCTATTGCAGATCGTTTCGTTAGGTTGGTCTCTGAGATTCCCAGTTACAAGAGCGTTTCCAACTACTCAGAGATAGCTGGGAAGGGCGTCAAAGCCGAAGTCGACGGCAAGGAAATCAGTGTCGGCAACTATCGCCTCCTAGAGGATCTTGGAATCGAGTACAAGGGAGACAATGGATCCAACAAGCTGTTTATGGTAATAGATAGCAGCATTGAGGGAGTGTTTGAGTTGTCAGATGCTCTTAAGGACGATTCGTCAGAAGCCCTGGCTAGATTGAGAAAACTTGGGATCAAGGAGATAGTGATGCTTACCGGTGACCACTACGATGCCGCGGCCTCTGTGTCCACCAGCCTCGAGCTTGATGGTTTCGTTTTTGGAGCAACCCCCGAGGAAAAAATGAACATTGTGGAATCGGCTTTGAGAAGAGGGAAACATGCAGCTTTCGTTGGCGATGGCATAAACGACGCCCCGGTAATCGCTAGAGCTGACGTTGGGATCGCTATCGGAAATTCTGGAGCAGATGCAACGATAGAGACAGCAGACGTAGTTCTCTCAAGTGACTCCCTCACAAAAGTCGCGAGAGCGATAGAGCTTTCAAGACTGACAAATACCATAGCTATCCAAAACATCGTAATCTCTTTGGGAATAAAAATCCTTTTCATCTGCCTTGGCGCTCTGGGTCTCTTGAACATGTGGGGGGCTGTATTTGCAGATGTCGGAGTAACTCTTGTAGCTGTTATGAACTCTCTAAGACTACTTAGAGAATGAACGAGAAGAACCTTTTCTTTTCGCAATCCGATGTCTGCAGGAAGTCAAAGTTTCAGAACGAAGCAACAACTAGCCGCTAACTCATGATCACTCTGTATTTGTCTCTGGCAGCTTTTTCTATCGAAACCTTCGAGAAGAACTCAAGCGCAGTGATGTATGCATGTGAAAGCACAATCCCAAGATCTATCCAGTGACCCCCTCCAATCACGTTGCCTTTTGTCCAGATGTATAGATCGCCATTCTGAACGTTGAATCTCCAGGGTTGCCTATTCATCGAAGAAGGGGCAAGTCTGCATGATTCCAATATTTGAAGCAACCTCTCATCTTTGGGCAACGGTCCCTCGACAAGAGATTTCAACTCCTTCCTTCTCCCCATTCCGGTAAGGACATCGTTTAAAGTTACCTTCCCTGAATCTTCCTTACCAAGGATAATCCCAGCAGGAGAGCCTTCCTCTCTAATCCCGGCATTCCAGCAACTGCCTAATCCCATCTTGGTCACTTCCAGAACAATGATCTCTCCCTGGAATCCGTATTCCACAAGGCAGTTCGGCTTTTCGGGACACGGTGCAAATATAACACCCGATCCTTTGTTTAGATCTCTAAGGGTCCATTTCAGGTGCAAAGAATGAAGAGTAGGAAGCTCCCTGAAGAAGTTCATTAGCCTTTCCTTCTCCTCAGCAGACAGGTCGTAACTGAGGAACTTCCTCGTTGAATGCCTCATTCTTATTGTCTCAATAATCATGTGCACCTTCGCAAAAACTACTCACCCGAAATCTTCAACCCCTCTACTGCTATCGAGATCGGTCCATAGTAATCTCCGTCCAGTTCTGTCTCTTTCGACAGATAGATTGAATCAAGTTCTCTTAGATTACCGGTTACTGAACCTCCCGACACCGCGATTCTCTCCGAACCATCGAAATACCAGCCTAATCTGATCTCTCCTCCGAAATCACCCGTTGTTTCATCAACGTCAACTGCCGAAAAATTAGTAACCTCCAGATGATCAACTTTTCGCATCTCGTCAATGCTGAGACTGCCACGACCAACCGAGAAGTTCAGAACAGCACCTGTTGGTTCGATTCCCAGGTAGTGGGAATATTTGATGTCACCCCAGTAATCCTTCAAGATCCCATTTTCGATAACCGTCCTCTTCTCAATGAGAAAACCATCATTGTCAACAGGAAGGCTGAAGTATGAACCTTCAAGTTCCGGTACGACTTCAAGCGCTATCTTATCTCCCGATTCTCCTGACTGAACAGAGTCTCCAGGTTCAACTTCGGATATCCTGTCATACTTAAGACGTGCATTTGCCTGTTTCAAATAGTATCTCATTACCTCTTTCGCCGGCTCTCCCGTAAGTACTACCGGTATCCTGTCTAAAGTTGGCGTAGGAACAGCATTAGCCCTTTCACAGACCATCAGAAGTAGCCTGGAAATCCTTTCCCTTATACGTTCAACATCGGGAAGCGCAAGGAGAAACTGATCGTACAGCTCAACTTCCTCTCTGCCAGAAGAACTTACAATGCTTTCGATGTATGTTCTATATTTTGAAAAAGTCACATCGAGACCTTCAGAGTTGAGAATGTGGTACCCGTTTCTCGTCACAAAAATCTCAACAGAATTCAACCATGAATTGGACGGTTTTTCATTGTAAAAGATTGCTCCGATCGCATCTCTTGAAAGATCGTGAAGGTCATGTTCGGCTGTTTCGAATCTCCGTGAAAATCCCGGTGCCATTGGATACCAGGGATTCTTAACGAAACCTGCAGCAAAAAAGGCCTCCTGTATTGACTGGACGATTTCCTCAACCGTTGTTCCCGGGTTTACAGTAACCGTCGAGCTTCCCCTGTATTTCTTTTCGCCCTCTTCAAAATCACGGTAGACAGTTACTTCATACTTCTTTACCTTTTTCGCCCTTCCAAGATCTGCTTTGTTCCCTACAAAGAAATACTCTTCACTCTCAATGTTCTCTTCCCTTATTCTCCATGCATCTACTGAATTTGCTTCAAGGTTCTTTACAATCGTCTCTATCATTATCCCAACCTCGCTTTTGCCTTAATATATGGTCCGCCCGCAGAGACTTTAGCGAACTCCTTGTGACCTTTACCGCAGGCTCCCGTTCCTGAGAGCTTGAAATCTCCAGATACCATGGAAATCGACTTCAGCAATGAAGGTACATATCCTGTCATCATTACTGGAGATACTATGCGACCTGTAAACTGGCCTTTATTGATCTCGCGTCCGTAGGCTATGACACACTGAATCCCCCAGTTTTTGGGATCCTCCATTCCACTGTAATAGTCCTCAAGAAGAAAACCATAATCTATTGATTCGATCATATCTTTTAGATCATCTTTTCCCGGAGAGAAATATGTGTTCGTCATGCGTGCATATGCTTTTCTCTCAAACGATTCCCTCTTACCGTTGCCGGTCGGCTCAGTTCCAAGAACAGATGCAGAAATCAAATCTGAAATTCCCCTCTTGAGAATTCCCTTTTCTATTATCACCGTGTCCTTTGCCAGACTGCCTTCATCATCAAAAGCGTAAGATGAAACCTCTCTTACACCGGCCGCTCCGTCATGCATCGTAACTAACTCAGACGCAACCTGCTTTCCCAGATACTCGACGGCCTTTGCCCTCCCCTTCACAAACATGTCCATTTCGACTCCGTGTCCGAAAGCTTCGTGAGCAATCAGTCCCGCAACATCGGGCGAGCAAATTACATCGTACTCACCTGGATCTATTCTCTCGGCCGAGAGCAGAAGTCGAGCATTCTCGACGACTTTTCCGACGAACGCTTCCATCTCGTCTAGAACCTCCAGACCCTTCAGTCCCGAAAAACCTTTCATACTATACTTGGTCTTCTTGTTTCTTCTGGCAACGACGTGCAAATAACCTTGAGACCAGATGTAGGATTGTGAGAGCTCCTTCCTGGAAGAAATGAAGAGCTTACTCACTTGCACGTTTTCCATGAGGGCCATTACAGTTATTACTTCATTGGAGAGTTCGTGAGCCGTATCCTTAAAAGAAGAAAGTCTATCGATTATCTCTCCTGCCGAAAGAGAACCCGGAAGAATTCCAACTTCGTCATTGAAACAGAGTTTTGATTCCTCTTCTTCGAGCATCGATACTGCTGAAGCATCTAGACTTTTCTCATTCATACTTTTCCTGAACGCAGAAAGCTTTCTCTTGACATACTTGACAATTTCCTCAATTGATTGATTCCCCATTTGATTAAACGAGAATTCAAAGTAACCTCTTCCATCATGAATCCTGAGCACGAACCCTCTTTCGGACCATCTCGAATCGTTCACGCTAATCCCAGTTGTCATCACCTGGTACTGTTTACCCCTGACATCCGTGCCGAGAACTGAAACGTAAGGAAAGTCACGTTCCAGAGAACGCAAAAGTTTTTTCATCAAGTCCCGTTTATCGTTTAGATATCTTGAATCTTCTACCTTCATCTAGAACCTCCTAATGCAATGGTATTTTGTTCATCACTAAGCAAGCCTTCTCCGAAGAGTCGACACTAAGATTTCCAAGCACGTTTCTTATGACAAATTATACTATAATTTATCAAGGATTGAAATAATTGAATTCCGTTGTGAATATAATTAATCCATATCCACGCTATAATGAAATATTTTTTTGCGATTCTTATTTCTTCACTTCACATTAACAACAGAATGCTATTCTACACCCTGGAACAAACGTTTTTAGGAGGCAAAAAATGGTCAAGGTTGAGAAAATCACAAAGACTTTCGAAAGTCGAAGAAAAAAGGTCGTAGCAGTCGATTCGTTGAGCTTTTCCGCCGAGCCAAAGAGCATTTATGGCCTTCTAGGGCCAAATGGTGCCGGAAAGACTACAACCCTCAGAATTATCTCAACTCTTCTCAAGCCAGACAGAGGAAAGACAAGCGTAATGGGATTCGACTGCGTAGTTCAACCCACAGAAGTTCGTAAGAGAATCGGCTTCCTTACAAGCGATATGAAACTATCGGGAAACCTTACACCAAAGGAACTGCTTAAATTCTACGGCGAACTCAGTCATATGAGGGACACAGATATCTCTAGACGGACAAAGGAATTATCAGAATATCTGGATATGAATGACTTCCTTGACAAGAGAATCGGGAAGCTCTCTACAGGAATGAAGCAAAAGGCTGCTATCGCAGTGAGTCTTATTCATAATCCCGAAGTAATAATCTTTGATGAACCCACAAACGGTCTGGACATCCTTACGGCAAGAACAGTCACCGACTTTCTCAAAGACTACCGCGACCAGGGAAAGACGATAATAATCTCCACTCACATCATGTCTGTTGCCGAAAAGCTATGTAATAGAGTTGGAATTGTCTTCAAGGGCAGGCTAGTTGAAGACGACACTCTTGAAGGGCTTTATGAGAAGTTTGGCGAAGACAATCTTGAAGACGTGTTCTTTAAGATTGCCGACAGAGAAGGGGTGATTGAGATTGTTTAGGGATGCTCTAATTATCTTTCGAAAGGAACTCAAGAATATATTCAAGGACGCCCGAACTGTCTTCGCAGTTCTTATTTTGCCGATGTTGATCATGCCAGTGATCTTCCTCGTAATGAACACAGTTTCTTCATCCCAAGCCAAAACCTACGAAAAAACAGTCTACAAGCTGAAGATAGTTAATTTACCCGATGGGAGGTTCCTGAGTTTTCTTGACCAGATGATTTCATTTGAAATTGACGAAAATCTTAGCGAAGAATCGGTCAGAAACCAGGAAAACTCAATCATGGTAGAGTTTCCCGCAGATGCCGCGGAAAGAGTTCGTGGTGGAGAGAAGTTGGATGCGCGTCTCTTCTATAATTCGACTTCAAGAGGTTCTTCGTATGGGGCTCAAATAGTTCAGAATGCCCTATTGTCATATTCATCTCTACTTCTTTCGGAGAAGCTTCTCGAACATGGATTGACACTCGAAGATCTCAATCTAGTAAGTGTAGAGAAAAGAGATGTTGCGCCGGAAGAATCTCAGGGAACAGAGCTGCTGGCCACATTGATCCCGTACTTGCTGCTCATTTACATCTTCGCCGGATCCATGAATATAGGCCTCGACACAACTGCGGGCGAAAAAGAGAGGGGAAGCATGCCTGTCCTGCTTGTTAATCAGGTGTCGAGATCATCAATTGCTGCAGGGAAGATTCTGTATGTAATGACTATTGCGATCTTGAACAGCATATTCACCTTCATCGGCCTGATAATCGCTTTTAGAGTTGGAGGACCTGCATTTGGGGCTGGTGAGCTCAATTTCTCATCCCTGTCAGCCACAACTCTCTTTGGTCTCTTCATTACACTGGTGACAATGTCTGGGCTCGCAGCCGCCTTAATTGTTCTCCTTGGCTCCTTAGCAAGAAACATGAAAGAGGGAAGCGGTTATGTGATGCCCATATATATTATCGCAATAGTACTGGGAGTTGCAACTATGCAGATGGAGTCACCCGATAACCTCCTGCTTTACTTCATCCCGCTTGTAAACTCCATCTTCGTAATGAAGGATATTATTACTGCTAACTTTGTGATGACGAGATTTGTGCTAATGTTGTTGAGTAATCTGGCTTACATATCTCTGTTCATATACTTCTTGACAAAGGTCTTCAACAGCGAAAAGATAATGGATAGTTCAGGTTCTTGAGATGCCTTTGGTATGAAGTAGCCTGATTATTGTAAATGGAGGGCAAACGCCCTCCGTTTTAATTTCATCAATTGAGGGCTGTTGGTTTATCATTGAGTTAGAAACGAAAATGTTGGAATCTTATTTTAGGAGAAGCCAGGGTTGAAAAGGATAATTTCATCAGGAATTGCAGCTTTTTTAGCTTTCACATTACTCCTTGGGTCTGAGGTACTGGCCGATAGGTACCTTCAGTTGTTGTTGCGTGGCAACTATTATCTTGCATACGAAATGCAGAGCGTGCGGGCAAAAGGTCTGTACAATGTTGAAGAAATGGAAAGAGAATTCCAGCAGCTAAGAGACGAGTACGGAAACTATCTTTTTGTCTTCTCGACAGAGAGGAGCGAGATAAGAGGTTTCACGGTCTTCATCTTTCACGCTCAGTTCGAGAGAGGATTTATAGATTTCAACGTAGTAATTGATGATCAGGGAAAGGTCGACACTTTTGTAATTCAACCGACTCTTCAACCGGGAAGTATAGCCGAGTATATCGATACAAGCAAGTTTGATGAGTTTGAAATAACAATTGGCGAGGGAAGATACCGGCTTCCCGCAGTAATTACCGTTCCCAAAGAGATTGACAAGTATCCACTTGTGATTCTCATACATGATTCGGGAGCTATGGACAGAGATTCTACAATTGGGCCGAACAAACCATTCAGGCAGATAGCCTGGGGACTGGCGACTCAAGGTGTGGCCGTTCTGAGGTATGATAAGAGATCCTTTGTATTCGGAGAGCGGCTATCTCAAACCCCTCCTAGCATCGAAACAGAAGTGATTGAGGATGTCGTCAGTGCAATAACCGCTGCGTCGAGAATACCGTCAGTTTCATCAATATTTCTTGCTGGGCACGGACTCGGAGGCAGAGTTGCCCCAGTAATCGCCGCCAGAGACCCTAGAGTTGATGGGATTATTCTTCTTGCCACCCCGGCCAGAAGAGAGCTTCAAGTAATAATCGATAAGCAGAAGTACTTTGCATCGATTTACGAAACAGATAGAGGGCAGCAGACACAACTTCTTACAGATTACTTGCAGGCCGCGCTAGATGGCAAATTACCCCCAGGTACTCCTGTTCTTGCGGCAACGGCCGGCTACTACTATGAACTTGACAGAATGAATCATATTGAGACCATAAGGGAATTGGAAATACCGGTCCTAATAGTCCAGGGTGATGCAGATTTCGAGTCAACCGTTCAGGACTACATAATGTTTATGAATGCACTCTGGACACGAATCAACGTCTATTTCCAGTTATTACCCGGTCTGGACCACTATTTCATGCCTGTAAGAGATGGCTTGTCAACACCCGATCACTACTATGAGTTCAGACATGTCGACAGACAACTCATCGACACAATGTTCTCCTGGATATACATCTTCGACTAAGGAACGCTCATGGTGTTTCCGCAATCGAGCATTTAGGCCCATAGAAACTTTGATAGGCTGCTCACGGCAATCCTCATTCACCATAAAGAAAACACGAAACAAAATGACCGTCACTTGCTTCTTTAAGCGACGGGCTTTCTTTACCGCATCTGTCGAAGGCTTTCGGACATCTCTTTACAAATCTGCATGTATCGGGCGGATCGACAGGTGAAGGTATGTCTCCTTTCACTATCTCTCTCTTTCCAGTCTTTCTCAAATGAGGATTCGGCACGGGGATAGAAGAAAGCAGTCCGCGAGTGTAGGGATGAAGCGCATTATTGAAAAGCTCGTCTGTCTCCGCGGTTTCCACTATCTTTCCCAGGTACATAACCGAAATCCTGTCACAAATGTGCTTTACTACCGCGAGGTCGTGTGCAATGAATAGGTAAGTCAGCTCGAACTCATGTTTTAGATCTTCAAGAAGGTTTATAACCTGTGCCTGGACAGATACATCAAGCGCTGAAACAGGCTCGTCGCAAATGACAAGAGCAGGATTCAGGATCATCGATCTGGCTATTCCTATTCTCTGTCGCTGCCCTCCGGAGAACTCGTGGGGGTAACGATACATATACTCTGGCCTCAGACCTACCTTTTCAAGGATATCGGATATCATAGACTTTCTCTCTTCTTTACTCTTGCCAACGGAGTGTACTCTCAATCCTTCCGCAATTATGTCATGTACTGTCATTCGCGGATTGAGAGATGCATATGGATCTTGAAAGACCATCTGTATCTCTTTCCTGAAGGGTCTCATTTTCGATTCGGAAAGAGAGAAGATATCTACGTTGTCATCCGTGGAACCTCCCCCTCTGTAAAGAAACTCTCCATCTGTAGGCTGGTAGATTTTTATTAGAGTTCTTCCTATTGTAGTCTTTCCACAACCCGATTCTCCGACAAGTCCTAAAGTCTCACCTTTGAATATGTGCAGATCCACGCCGTCTACAGCCTTAAGATGCGATTTTTTTCTGAAACCGCTCTTTATAGGAAACCACTTCTTCAGATTCTTGATTTCTACCATTGGAGATAACATCATCGATCATTCCTTTCGAAAAGCCAGCAACGAACTGAATGCCCGTTCTCAAAATCGATCAGAGGAGGTTTTTCCAGGCACCTATCAAATGCCACCGAGCACCGGGGCCTGAATCTACATCCTTCAGGAAAGCTTGAAGGATGCGGAACATAACCACTTATAACATTCAGTTTTCTCTGTTCTTTCTTGGAAATTTCTATCTTCGGTATCGAGTTGATCAGCCCCTTTGTGTAGGGATGCATTGGACTGTCAAAGATATCGAATATCCCACCGCTCTCTACAATCTGACCGGCATACATCACAAGAACTCGATCACACATTTCGGCAATTACTCCCAGATCGTGCGTAATGATTATCGTGGCTGTGCTGAACTTATCCTTCAGCTCGTTCATTAGCTCCAAAACCTGGGCTTGAATGGTTACGTCAAGCGCTGTAGTTGGTTCGTCGGCAATGAGCACCTCCGGGCTGCAGGCGAGCGCCATAGCAATCATTACTCTCTGCCTCATTCCTCCAGACAGTTGATGAGGAAATTCCGTGACTCTCTTCTTAGGCTCTGGAATCCCAACAAGCCGGAGCATTTCCACGCTCCTCGTCATTGCCTCCTCCTCACTAAGACCTTCGTGCAGTCTATATACTTCGGAAATCTGCCATCCGATCGTGTAGAGGGGATTCAATGAGGTCATGGGTTCCTGAAATACCATAGATATCGACTTGCCTCTAATCCTCTGAAGCTCTTCCTTGCCGAGCGTCGAAATGTCCTTCCCTCTGAAAGCAATTCTTGTGTCTTCACCGAGAAAGGAGTTCTTTGGGAGCAACCTCATTATTGAGAAAGCTGTGATTGTCTTGCCACAGCCAGATTCTCCCACGATCCCGAGAGTCTCTCCCTTTGATAGACTAAAGGAGACCCCGTCTAGAGGTGTTATCCTTCCAAGCTGGGTTTTAAAGGAAATCTTCAAGTTGTCAACTTCGAGTATTCTTTCCATGCTTTTCAACTCTCACTCACAAATTTCGGATCCAGAGCATCTCTAAGTCCATCTCCAAGAAAGTTCACGTTCAGTACTGTGATGAATATGAAGAATCCCGGGAATACGGTAAGCCACCATGGATTTACCCCAGTAGTTGTGCCAAGAATATAGTTCATGGCTCTCTGAAGCATATTACCCCATGACGGCATGGGAGGCTGTATGCCAAGCCCAAGATAGCTAAGGGACGACTCGGCGAGAATCGCGTAAGACATGTTCAATGTTGCAGAGACAATTACAATTGGTACTACGTTTGGCAGAACGTGTCTGAGAATGATTCTCACATTTCTGACCCCCATAGCTTTGGCCGACATAACATACTCGGTCTCTCTTATCGATAAAACCAGTCCCCTGACCAACCTGGAAACACCCATCCAGCCGAAGACCGTTAACACTAGAATGATATTAGATATCCCGGAGCCAAAGACAAGTGTAAGGGTGATTAGAATTGGAAACATAGGAATAGAAAGCATCACATCTACAAATCTCATCAGGAATCTATCTACCAGTCCTCCATAGAAGCCTGAAAACAAACCTACGGCAGTTCCAATGAGAGTGGTTATGACTGCAGAGGCGAAACCCACGAATAGAGATATTCTTCCTCCATACATTACTCTAACAAGCACATCATGTCCCAGTTCATCTGTTCCGAATAAATGACCTTCTGTAAACGGCGGAGAAAAGAGGTTAGAGAAATCCATGTCCTCGTAGCCCACATCGATGAAGAGCGGACCTATCAGAGTGAATATAACAACTGCAACGAGCATCACGGCACCTAACACGGCAAGTTTATGACTCTTGAACTTTGCCCATACCAACTGCCTGTAACTGTTTATATGGATCGGGCGCGCCTTCTCCTCGATTTCGTCAAGTTTCCTTTTATAGAAGAATTTTCGCATAGCTAAGCTCCCTTTCTGCCCATTCTGATTCTTGGATCGACCAACACATACAGTAAATCGGCAACCAGATTCGATATTAGGGTTACAATCGCTAGGAACATCAGACAACTGATCGCCAGATTGTAATCGCTTGAAATAACCGCGTTGTACATAAGTCTCCCCATTCCCGGCCAGGAGAAGACCGTTTCAATGATCAATGCTCCGCCGAAGAAATACGGAATGTCTAGGGCGATTATGGTGATAATCGGTATCATAGCATTCTTAAGAGCGTGCTTGATGATGACCTTTCTATCGGGAACCCCTTTCGCATACGCAGTTCTAACATAATCCTGATCAAGAACTTCCAGCAGAGACGTTCTTATATACCTTACCCAAGAAGCAACCTGTACCAAACCTAGAACAAAGGCGGGAAGTACGAGATGTCTCAGTCTGTCAACAAAGACATTCCAAGTACCTGTGACCCCATAGGTTGACATACCGGAAACGGGAAACCAACCGAGACCAACGCTGAAAATTATTATCGCGATCAAAGCAAACCAGAATCCAGGCAAAGAGATTCCCACAAAAGCAAATACAGTCGTTGAGTAATCGAAAACAGAATATTTCTTTACTGCCGAAAGTATCCCAATAGGAAGAGCTACTACCAGCCCAATCAACCATGCGGTGATAGTAAGGATTAAAGTATTCGGTAGCCGTGAAAAAATGAGGTCTATTACCGGAGTCTTGTACATGCTCGAATATCCCAGGTCGCCAATCATAACACTCTTCAGCCATGAGAAGTATTTCACCGGAAGAGGATCATCAAGGCGATAATACTCCCTTAGTTCCTTCATCCTCTGAGGATCGTTGGCCATTGCCCGAGGATTCTGCATTCTCATCTGGAGGAGAGGATCTCCCGGCATGGAGTTCATTATCACAAATATTATGATCGATATTGCAAAGAAGACCGGGATAAGTTCGAGAAACCTCTTCAGGAAATATACTTTCACGATATCCGGCTTTCCCTTCTCTGAATATAATCGGCAACATTCAAACCTGCAATCAGCTGAACACTGACAAGACTCTTTATGGGGATTGTAGTGTAGTTTAGATTCTCTTCAAGATACTCCATTTTCCTCTCAAATGCCTCATCTGCCATCTTGGAGATTGCCGACAGCTTCTCCGATCCGTCATCATTCTCCCTGACCAATCTTTTTAGCATCCCTAGCATCAATGATTGATAGAACTGGCTGACAATCTTATTATCAAAGACCTCTGCCATACTTGCCTTTCTCTCCAGAGACTGGTCATTTTCAATCCAATTCTTCTGCGCTTGAAGTTGATCTGGGTAGGTTTCAAGAACATTCTTGAAGACTCTGTAGAACGGCGACTTTCTGTCTATAACGTAAGGTTCAAGCGCTTTCAACACTTCGCTCACAAACTCAAAATTCTCGACGGACCTCTGATAGTTGAATCTCTGCGCTTCCTTCCTCGTAATCTCTGCTTCAGACATGTCTTCGACCCTTGCATCATAATAGTATGGCATCTCACAAACCAAGGAAAACGTATCGGCCACGGATGAAGCAAAATCATCAGAACTAGTACCGGCTTTGATGACGTCTGCTGGGTCTTTGTTTGGACCAAGATTCTTCTTTAGATAATCATACTCTTGAGCCATTCCGAAAAGCTTGAAAATAGCAGGTTCGAGCTGCTCCAAAAAAGGCGCTTCCGGCTCTCCAAGAGCAAGGGGCAAACCAAACAAACCTGGAAGTTTCCTGAAAGTTTCATGGAGTTCTGGAACTGCGTCGCTCACATAATAATAGACCCCTCCAAACCCGGAATTGTGAAGAGAGTACATGAAATCGGGCTTCTTCTCTTCAATAAGCTTCATAAGCACTTCTGTCTCCGGCAATGGCGAGTGGAAATGCAGAGTTTTGTAATCAACAGGGAAGGTCCATTCAACCTGTTCGTGGCCCGGCGGTCTGTAGAAGTTGCCTGCATACTTTCTTATTGAAGAAGAGTCTTTGAACCACCCCTCATTCAGCTTTGTGCCATCGACGTCAATTACCTTTATCAGATGCCAGGTGAAGTCTAATCCATCGCGAAAAGCGTCATCGCTTGCAAGCTTCTCACTCAGGAAATCCAGCATCATTGCACCTATCGGCTCGTTTGGATGAGGACAGCCGAACAGAAGTGCGTTCTTTTTACCTTTACCAATTTCCAGAACATAGATTGGATTTCCGGCACGTGATCTTCCTGCCTCATATATCTTGACTTTGTCTGGATACTTCTTTGCGAGTTCGAACGATCTATGGTTCATTTCCTCGACTGTGAAGAACTCCTTGTAGTCGGGGACTGCATCGATAAGTTCTCTGAACTTCATGTCGAAACCTCCGAAAGATGATGTAAGAAAACATGGGGGAGAAGCTCATCTTCTCCCCCAAAGAAGCCAATTATCTATCTATGTACCAGTTCTGGATTATCCAGCCGAGTCCATTATCATATCCAGAGTTGAAACTCTTGATGTACTTCTTTGCAAAATGAGGTGTCGGTGCAACTACTAACGGCAGAACGGGGAGTTCATCCGTCCAGAGCGCGAAATGCCTTTCATAGAGAGCCTGTTTCCTCTCTGGATCAAGCTCCTTTGCGGCCGCGTTAATTATCTCATCGTTTTCAGCGTTTGCCCAACCGGTATAGTTCATTCCTCCCCAGTAGTTCTCGTCAGAAGGTATCTGATCTGTGGTCCAGTAATTGGCTGCTTCGTCGCTGACACCATAACCCCAGCCGGAAAGCAAAGCATCATAGTTTCCGTAAGGGAAAGCTTCTGTCCATATAACGAGAGCAGGCTTCACATCGATCTCGACGTCCATTCCGACCTGTTTCAGCATGCCCTGGATAATCTGTGCCATCATCTGATAATCTCCACTTCCCGAAGCAAGAGAAAGCTTGAACTTCAAGGTTTTACCGTCTTTCTCATAGATACCTCTGTTGTTGAGCTTCCAGCCAGCCTCTTCAAGCAGTGCTTTGGCCTTTGCGGGATTGTATTCGTAATGTTTAACATCTGGCGCCTTAAGTGCTTCTCTCATCTGATGAAGATCAGTAATCCAGGTATCCACCACTTCGGCCAGTCCGGCGTATACTACATTGCTTATCTGCTCTCTGTTTATACCATAGAGAACGGCCTGCCTTACCCTCTTATCTCCAAAGATCGGATGGGGTTTTGTTGTATCCTCGGGATCCCTTAGATTCAAGTTCAGATTATCGTAAGCAATGTTTGGTGTATAGAAAACGTTGAACATGTCTGCCCGTTGATTCTCCAGCTGTACCGACTGTTTGAGGGAGAGAGTGTACCTACCGAAATCGATTTCTCCATTTAGTGTGGAAGCAAAAACAACGTCCATGTCAGGAATGATTCTCATTACCAGCTGGTCGATGTTCGGCCTACCCATATAATAGTCATCAAAAGCTTCCATTATCACATACTGACCTTCAGCATATTCTTTGAACTTGTAGGGTCCTGTCATAATAGGATTCTTCGTAGCTTCTTCAACAAAACGATCCCAGTTTCCGCTTGCTTTTGCTGCTTCGAAGCTTGTTCTGTAGACATGTTCTGGCAGCTGGAACCAGCCGAAATAATAGGCATAGACGGAAGACCCCAGCTCGGCATTACTTAGGGGTTCAGGAAGGGTAATAGAGTATGTATAGTCGTCAATTACATTGACTTCGGATACTGACCTCTCGAAGTAGTTCGTCGTAACCGGGGCGCCGCTGTTCATAACTTCCCACTGGAACTTCGCATCATGGGCAGTCACTGGCTCTCCATCGTGCCACTTCATTCCCTTTCTTAACTCGTAAGTTATCGTAAGTGAACCGTCTTCGTTTATTACCATCAGCCCGTTTTCTAGACTTGGCATTCTCTTGACCATTCTCGGAAAGTAGAATCCGTCCTTGTCTGTTCCGGTTATTCCATCGCCAATGATATTGCAGATCGTCCATGTCAGTCCGGAAGAAGTGAACAAGGTGTTGAAACCAGGAGCATCGGCAGTAACCGCAGTCGTTGCCATTCCGCCCCTAACTGGAGGATTCATAGCCATGTAGATCGAAATGGCAGCCTCTTCCCTTGTGATGGGTGAGCTGGCCTCGATCAAGTGGCCATATCGGAAATCGAGAAGTTGGTGATTGCTCCTGTAAGCAACAGTGAGGGCTCCCCATGCCTCCACCGGAGCGTCCCACTCGTCAATTGCTGTGGTGCAAATCTCATCGTAGGACTGAGCTTCAGACTTCAGACCGAGAACCTCAACCATCGCAACGGCGAAGTCTGCTCTCAAGACCTCTCCTGCTCCGGAGATCAGATTTCCCTTGCCGGGAAAGGCCTTTTCAACTGCATTCCTGAATTCTGAATAAGTTAACGGTGATTCATCGACTGAAGACATGATTCCTTTTGATTCGATTACAGGAATCGCCTCTTCCGGGAGAACCTGTCCCAACAAGAACGCTGAGAAGAGAATAATTAGAAAGAAAACCAGGAGCTTTTTCATCCCGCACACCTCCAAGAAAGATTATTTGGAACACGGAAAATTTATGTAATTATATACCAGTCACAGAGAAGATTTCCCAAAACAGGGAAGATTTATACGTATTGTTTACCTTCCAACACAAGTTAATACCAAATCATTCACCTGGAAGAGAAGAAGAGATCTTCGTAAGACTGCATTATCTGTCTAGTATAATCACCACAAACGCTGAAACAGACTTGGTCTATCGCTCTGACAGGCATCACCCTGGAGACTGTGCTTACGAGAAAGACTTCCTCAGCCTCAAGAAATTCATCTACGGTAACCGGTTTTTCGACAACCTGATAATCCAGTTTCTTAATGAGGTCGATCACTTTTCCCCGCGTTATGCCCGGGAGAATGTTATCGATTTCTGGAGTGAAAAAAACACCGTTCTTCACAAGAAAGTAATTCGAACTGCCACCTTCTGTGGCAACTTTCTTGCCTTCAAAGTCTCTAAACATCAAAGCTTCGTAGCCTCCGTTGCTATAGGCGAAGTTCTTGGCAAGAACGTTGGGCAGCAGATTTATCGTCTTGTGCTCACATAGCTTGTGTCTTAGATCTGGATAGGTGAAGAGCTTAACTCCATTCTTCCAGTTCTCTGCATCAATTCTTCTCAATGGAAGTGCAAGCATAAAGAACGTGCTTGGGGTTTTCTCTGAAGGAAATCTGTGTTCTCTGTGAAGATCTGTTCCTCTTGTAAGTTGTATATAGAGTTCCCCGTCTTCAATTGCATTTCTTCTGATTAGTTCCGATGCAAACTCCTTTGTCTCTTTCGAAGTGAACGGAATCTCCATGTTGAAGAAAGCAGCGCTCTTAATCATCCTCGTGAAGTGATCTTCGAAGAATAATATCCTGCCTTTGATTGTCCTTACAACCTCAAAGAGACCGTCCGCAAAAGTGAGTCCCCTATTCTCCAGTTGAACATGCTTACCCTTTTCTTGAACAAATTCGCCATCGTAAAATGCCCACATAAGTGCCTCCTCCAGCTTCACTTCGTTCATAACACCATTATGCATCAACAGACTATTAGTTTGCGGTAAGACAGCACATCAATGATAGAATATAACGGAACCGTAAGCAGACCTTTCATTTGGAGGTTTTCTAAATGGACAACGTTTTGGCACTTTTTCCTGGAGGCTCTTCGGGACTTTTTGGAAGTAAGGTGTACGATGTTATTGTAATTCCAGAGGGACTCTTGTTGGTGCAGTTGACTAAATCAATAACAAATGAAGCCGTTAAGAAGGCAAAGGAAGCCTCCGAAGAAAGAAACGAAGGGTTCTTCAAAAAGATGGCATCTGTGATGTCTGCGGGTTCTTCTTTGCTTGACAGATACAACGAGAAGACAAGAGAAGAGATTTTGAACGAAACACCTGGTAATCTCTTCATTCCGAAAGACTCACTGAAAAAAGTCAAGGTCTCCAGTACTATGGACTCTTCATCAGGAGGTGCTAACACAGACAGTACCGTGATGAAGATAGTCTGGACAGGCGGAAAAATGAAATTGACCTTCAGGACATACCTAAACGTAAGGGAAACTAAGCGTTTTTTTAGGGACACGTTTGGAGTATAACGTGTCGTTCACGGGTAAACTCATTCACCTATGGTCTGAGGCAGGAGGTATGCCATGAGAAAAACGATACTATTGGCAGCTGTGGCTCTAATCGCAGTCACTTCGCTGGCCAACAAAGTTCTTGAATTTCCAAATGCTGATATCTACTACCGTAAGGGGTTCGAGGAGATCGCTATCCATGTAGGTAATGTCTTTGAATCTATAAGACCGAAAGTCGTTGAACTGGTGGGCAACGACCCCGGAAGAATAAACATCGTTCTGAAAGATTTCGGGGCAAATACGAACGGTATCGCTCAGGCTCAAAACCACAAGACTATTCAGATCTTTGTGTGGCCTGCCGACACAATACTCTCAACGAGAATGAATGTGTCGAATTTGTATAGACAGTTGTTGATGCATGAATTCACTCATATCGCCCACCTGACTTACACAACAGGTGTGCCTGCGTTCATTTCTAGAGTGCTTTTAGGAACGGAACTCTTTTCGCCGCAGATGTTCTCACCATTTATTGAAGGAGTGACCTTGTTCGCCGAATCCTCTAATTACTTCTCCGAGGGAAGATTGAACAACCCATTGTGGGGGAAAGAGATGACATATCAGAATATGAAGGCCGACTCCTTCGCTGGCCTGGACTACGCTCTGTCCGTTTCGCGTGAGGACTACCGCGGAGGAGCTCTCTATTACAACTACATTGCCAGTTTCTATGATTATCTCGTCAGAAGGTTCGGAATAGAATCTGTGAAGGAGTTTCACAAAGAAGTTTCGGGGAGAATGCCTGTCATAGGGGTAATCAACGCCTCAAGAATCGCATTTGACGAAACGCTAGACGTGCTTTATGATGACTGGAAAGAAGAAGTGGAATCTGAAGCCGCAGACTACGGAACATTGAACGAAGTCAAGACGATCAAGAATGGACAGATACTTGACATGACCAAGACGGAAAACGGCGTCATTTTCTCTTATTCTGTTTTTGGAGAAGCAAGTTCATGGAATGGGGCAGTTGAAAGAGGAATTGAAGAGTATGTTGATGGAGGTTTTTCTAGAAGACTCTCTGACTTTGGAGCAATTACCCTTAAATGGCGCGAAGGTAACATCTACCTGATGACTTCAGTCACTGAGAGAAGCACAACTCTTAGAGAGATCTGGTCGTACAGACCTCCTCTCTCAGTTAGGCTTCTGGACAAGGGCATGGTAACTGCCTTTGATATCTACAATGGAAGACTGATAAAAGCGCTTTATGACACGAAGACTGGATTTTCAACAATCTACTTCGAAGAAATGCAGCTAACAACAATCCCGTGGTTGATCAAGGACATAATAGCACTCGAAGACGGTAGTTTGATAATGCTCCTCTCGAAGGACGGTATCAACGGAGCGATCGCTAAATTTACCGAAGGTGAATTCAAGATCATTCTACAAGATCCATATCTCAAAGGAAGGGGTATCGACTATAACAATGGGCAAATAATCTTTACCTCCTCCTACGAAGAGGGGTTCATGGATGCCTTTTCCGTAGATGTTGAATCAGGTGAGGTTTTCAGACTTACCGAGGGAGCCAATCTCGAAAAGGCCGTCGTGCTCGATTCTACTGTATATGGATTTGGACATTCCAGACAAGAGAAAGGAATGTCGATATTTACCTTTGATCTACAGAGTAGCCCATACGTTGTCAAAGAAGTTGAACCCGACGACTTCGACCCTGCAGCGGCGGACTACACAGAAGGCAATTATCTTAAGAAAACCTTCCTTCACTTCTTGAATCCAATTTTGAGAGCGCCTCTTGTATCGTACGATGGCGAGCACTTTTCTTTGGGCTTTTTAACTCTTCACCTGTCCCATGATTCTAACCACTCTATGACGCTAATGCCATCGTTCACATTCGGAACCAACAAGCTTTCCCTAACTGCCGAGTACAGTGGGCAGGTATTTGAAGGGGTCAATGCAATTCTTACTGTCAATCTGGGCGTTCCCGAAGCTCCTATTGCAAGCGCCGGCCTCTCTTCTGAGCTGTTCCAGTTGCCTCTCAATCCTTCCACAAGATTCAGATCGCATGCTTACATTGGACTGGACACATCGGGTGGAATAACGACTTCCGTCCCGTTGAGTCTAAACGGAAATCTCTTCTCGATTTCCCTAGAACCGGGCATAAGACTCTCAAATGGAAAGATAACACCGTTGCTTGCTCTTGATGCAACATTCTCTCCAACCTTGGGAACGTCTGTCGGTCTTGGAGTGGGTTTCTACGAAGACTTCTACTGGTATATCAATGGAGCCCAACTACTATATCGGATCAACTGGGGATGGAGTCCACTCTTCTTTCTAAAAGAGATGGGAGTCGGAATTGAGGTAAATGGATCAAACACTAATCTAGATCATTCTGCTATGTATCTATTTGTAAATGTCGGTTCAACTATCGGTCTCGGAGATCTTTTCCCAAAGATTGGCATTCAATACAGCAATTCTCGATTGGGACTCTACTTAGGATTAGAGACCAGGCCCTGAAAGAGGTTTCGCGCTTCAGTCAGGACTTTGCATTAAGAGTAATCAAAGAGGGGGGATCCTCCCCCTCTTCTTCATATAGGTGTCTCTAACATTCTCATAGAAACTTGCATGCACCTGCACCTGTTTTCCACAATACCCACAACCTTTGTTGGGAGCAAAGAACCTGAAACATTTTTATTCGGGAGCACTATATCTGTACCGTTGACCGAGATCTCATGTAGTCACAAATCAGAAGTGAATAAAGCAAGAGGAGCGTGGGCCAAAGAGCTAGTTACACCCTGGCATTCTTTTCGTAAAACTGAATCTTTCGATGATGGGGATTCAAAATCATTATGTTATCCTACTTGTTAAAGGAACTTAAAACTTGCCCGCCAGTCGACTTTGCTTAAACCACAACAACCGTATGAGGTATAATGCTGTTATCGGAGATAACAAAGAGAAAGGGGGAAACAACATGAAGACTATTGAGTACTCGGCTTTTCTTATAAGTGCTTCAGGCTCAGTGTTTATTGAAGAATCAAAGCATGACGGAATAACTTTTACATTTCCTTCCGATCCAGTCTTTGCCAAATACAGAGACCGATTAATGGCCGTTATCGAAGTGAAAATGGAAGCTTCGAGATTCTCTCTAACCAAGAGCAAGCTGGACTTAAGTTCAGTTAAACTACATGGAATCAAAGTCGTTGGCGACAAACTTTACGAAGACTCGGTATCGCTCTGGGCATTCGAATCGAGAACTTTAGGCAAGACTATTAGAGTCGTATCGGACAACGAGGCATCGATGATTCCCGCAAAGAGAGATACAGATTATGTGGTTCCAATTATTGTTAACACAATAGAGTTTTCTTCAAAGGAAGAGCATTTGGGAAGATTCGTCTTTCCGCTACCTGACGAATGGTTTGTTCTTTCTGGAGTTTTCTTCGGACAAGACGGCGCAAAGATCCGCAAGGAGAACTCAAAGGTTAGTTTAGATTCATTCAGTACGGAGATTATTGTTAATGAATTGAAAAAGCACAGAGTCTTCAACGACAACTTGTGGGATCTTTATCAGCTGTACAAATCTCTAGAGAGTTTTGAAACTAAGAATGAATCGCTGCCTGAACCGCTCGGTGAGGAAATACCAGTATCCTCTCTGGATCTGGAAGAAAGCATTCCAGAATCTGCAGACCTGTACCTGGCCGGGGATCGAAAGACTACCGACTCTCTCCATCGTGAAGTCGTGGTTCAATCAAGCATAGAGAAGGTCGGAACCTTCAGCAAGAAGAAGGGAGTTGTTCTGAGGATAAAAAATAATTCAGACCTTGGGACGGTTAAGGGAGTCCATATATCTTTCAGACTGCTTGATCCTATGGGCAAGGAGCTTTACGTTGCTGAGAAGGAGCTAGAGGGCCTAAGCGTAGGACCCGGGGAAGCAAAAAAGCATGATTTCACCGACTTTCCGGAATTTGCTGATCATCAGCTGGAAAGAGTGGCGATTAATCTGATAAGTATTTCGTGGAGTAACGGTCTAGAGACCTTCACTTCTGCTGAAAAACAGACAGATTTCTGAACTGTCTGTGTTCGGCCGCTTTCACTATTTCCATGATCCTCACGGCCTTCTTGTCGTGAGGGTTTAGTTTTTCTCCGGCTTCTATCTTTATGAGTGCCTCATCAAGCTCAGTAAAAGACATCCCAAAAGCAGTCTCATCGGTAACACCAGGAATAAGGTCAGGACTCGGCGGCTTCTCTATGATCCTCTCCGGAATTCCCAATTCTCTAGCAAGGCTAATGACCTCAGTTTTGAACAGATGCTTGATTGGCTCAATGTCGCTTGAATCATCTCCCCACTTCACATAAAGTCCGCAAAGCCATTCGGTCTTGTTTGTCGTGCCAAGTACAGCGTAACCCCTTTTCTCAGCTTCCAAATACAACGAAACCATCCTGACTCTGTGCTTAGCTCTATAGAAAGCCAGTCCCCTTTTGAATTCTTCACTGCCCCTGTCGGCCAGGTCGTCAAGGAAAGGGTCTGAAGAAAGCTGCTGCCACTTATCCCTTACATACCTTTCCTTAACCGACTGAGGTATTAAAAGGGCCGGCGGTTGAAGTCTATAGCAACCAACAGCACGGAGAATCGAACTTATGTTCTTGATTTTGAAGTCTATTCCCAGGAAGTGCGCTACGAGCTTCGAATCCTCCAGGGTATCCTTCGAAGAGTCGCGTTCGGGCATTAGAAGGCCAAATACGTTTCTATTACCTAGGGCATCTACGGCTAGCTTACCTACCACCGCGGAGTCTATTCCTCCGCTTATTCCTATCACAGCCCCTCGATAGCCCCACTTCAAAACAGTCGTTCTTATAAAATCGACAATTTCTCGCATACGATCACCAATAAGATTATACTAGACTAATCCTCCGTTCTTGAAAACTGAATGTTCAACACAAAGAACCCATTGGAAAGTCTGACATCGAAGAAATTTCAGTTGCCAGAAATGCTAGACTTATACGTTAAGGTAATCTCATGTTTAAGGAGGAGAGAAAAATGAGAAAAACCATGTTTCTTCTTGTATCAATACTAATCGCTGGGACCGTCCTGGCATCGAACCCTCTTAACCTTTATGGAAGGGATGCAGAGGGAAGAAATGGAGTTGTTGCGGCCGCAAAACCCGAAGCCTCAGAAGTAGGCGTTAGAATTCTCGAGATGGGAGGGAATGCGGTAGACGCTGCGATAGCTACGGCATTTGCGATAGGAGTTCTGGAACCTAATGCTTCTGGAATTGGCGGCGGAGGATTCATGATAATTAAGCTGGCCGATATGGACGAAGCAGTAGTTATTGATTTCAGAGAAACTGCACCGAACGCTACAAGCCCCACTTTTTTCAATCTTGACGAGAATAATCGCCCAGTAAACTATGAGAGCGTCATCGGAGGAAAGGCCGTCGGGGTTCCAGGTGAAGTCGCTGGCCTGTTGTACGCTCTTGAAAACTACGGAACGCTCTCTCGAGAAGAAGTAATTCAGCCGGCCATAGACTGGGCCGAGAAGGGAATCCCCGTAACAGTTAACCTTTTTTCAATTATTAGCGATAACTACGAGAAGATAATGATGATGGAAAATGGCGTAGACCTCTATTTGAAGTATGGAGGTATTCCTTATGAAGTGGGTGAGACTATTGTACTAAAGGACTTGGCCGATACGCTAAGATCTATCGTAGAGAACGGGAAAGATGCGATATATTCTGGGGAAATTGCCGAGAAGATTGTGGCCGAAGTTCAGAAACGCGGCGGAGTAATGACAATGGATGATCTTGCAAATTATGAAGTGAAGGTTCGCAAACCAGTTGTTGGCACGTATCGAGGTTACACTATTCTGTCAGTTCCACCTGCCAGCTCTGGAGGAACTCATGTGATTGAACTCCTAAATATTATGGAAAATTTCGATGTCGGATCGATGGGAGACAACACAGCCGAGACGATCCACATCTGGTCGGAGGCAATGAAACTGATTTTTGCAGATAGATCAAAATACATGGCAGATACTGACTTTGTAAATGTTCCTCTCGAGGGACTAACTTCGAAAGATTATGCTAGGATCCTTGCTGAGAAAATCGATAAGCGCATTCCACTTGAATCCGTCGAGCCCGGTGACCCCTGGAAGTTCGAAAGCGGAAGCACTACTCATCTTTCTGTTATGGACAGAGAAGGAAACATGGTTGCTATTACAAAATCCATAAATTACTTCTTTGGTTCCGGCGTTGTTGTACCGACAACAGGAATTATTCTCAATAATCACATGGACGACTTCGTAAAAACCCCCGGCTCAGCAAACTCAGTCGAACCTGGCAAACGACCTCTCAGTAGCATGAGTCCTACTCTGGTTATTGATCCTGAAGGTGAACCATATATGGCTATCGGCGCGCCAGGAGGTACACGGATTATCACTACTGTGGCTCAAACGATAAGCAACATCATTGACCACGGAATGACTGTACAGCAAGCAATTCTCGCACCCAGAGTATTTAGGACACAGACTGGCCCGATGTCCATAGAAGGAAGGATATCAATTAACGCTTACAATAGGCTAATCGAAATGGGGCATGACATAACTGTAAGAAACGACTATGATCCCTACTTCGGTGGGGTTCATGCCGTCTTGTTCAACAGAGATATTGGAATACTATTTGGAGGAGCCGATCCCAGAAGAGACGGGCAGGCTGTCGCTTATTGAGATGATGTTTTGGAGATCTCTGAAGCTCAATCGAAAGCAATGCAGAGTCTAATTTTAATAATGGTGTTGGTGAGTAGATCAAAACGAACCGCTTATTAAGAGTGTTTTGGACTTTGCTTTTGGAATTAAACCAGATTATAATGTTTCCATAACTTCACAGTAGAGGGGGTGAGTGGTGTGTGGAAAGAGTTCAAGAAGTTTATCAGTCGCGGCAGCGTCATTGATCTTGCTGTTGGTATCATAATCGGTGGTGCGTTTCAAGTAATTGTGAGATCTCTTGTAGACGACATACTGATGCCAATTCTCGGTCTATTCACAGGCGGCATTGATTTAAGCAACCTATTCATAAACATATCAGGGGAATCTTATGCAACACTCGCAGAGGCAAAAGCGGCCGGTGCAGCAACTATAAACATCGGTCTTTTCATCAACGCGATTATTAATTTCATTATTCTCGCTTTTGTTATCTTCTTGATTATAAGAGCAATCAACAAAATGCGGGACAGACTGAAGAAAGAAGAGGCTCCGGCTGCACCAACAACCAAGACCTGTCCTTTCTGTCACACATCGATTCCTATCGATGCAGTGAGGTGTCCTAACTGTACATCTGAACTTGGAAAGAAAACTTGAGATAATAATTAGCAAAAAGCGGCCTAGCGGCCGCTTTTTTTTGTTTGCGTGTTTCCATTCGTGGTTGTTATCTAAATCGATTTGTCAAATGAATACAATGCTTCAGAGATGATGGTACAATCTTTCTATCTAGATCCGGAGGTTCAGATGCTGCTTAGGAAATTTTTCGCGCTCTTGATTACGCTTTTTATTGTTCTTTGTTTTTCGCTAACGGGATGCATCAAACCCGAGGTTTATTACTCTCTTTCAGGTCAGGTCATTCCTTACTTTCCAGAAACTCCAGTTATCGATAATTTTCAAAGAACTGCGGCATATTCTCCCACGTTTTCCGCTAAAGACATTGAGCAGGGTTTCCTGAGTAATCAATTTGTTGTCCTATTTGATAGAGGGTTTAATTCAGGAATAATCTCAGGCGTTTCTGGACTAGAGATTCTTGATGAGTTCTATTCAAGAGATGGGTCTCTTGGCTATGCAGTTGTGAAAACAAACGATCCATCTTCGTTGTATGGCATTGAAGGAGTTAAATCAATCGAGCCGGAAAAGATTTTCACTCTTCAATCCGAGGAGAGTGTCCCCAACGATCCGTTGTATCCCTATCAGTGGAACTACCCGATGATTCAGATGCCTCAAGCCTGGACAATTGCAAGGGGATCGTCAACGGTTGTTGTAGCTGTTATTGACTCGGGCGCTAGGCTGGATCATCCGGATTTAGAAGGTGTCTTTCTTCCGGGATACGATCTAATAAACGGTGATGATGACCCTACAGATTACGATCCCGTTAAATCCCATGGAACCCATGTTACAGGTACGATTGCTGCAAGAACAAACAATTCTCTCGGGGTTTCGGGGATTACATGGGGAGAGCACCGCACAATTATGCCAATCAAAATTTTCGAAGAAGGAAAAACCACTGATGACATACTCGCTAGAAGCATCATCTTCGCGGTTGATCACGGAGCAAAGATTATAAACATGAGCCTTGCAGGACCGGACTCTCCGGTTGTTGCAGCAGCCATCCAATACGCATCGGAAAATGAAGTCTTGATGATAGCTGCCTCAGGCAATTACTATTCCTCAAGGCCATATTATCCGGCTTCCTACGAAGAAGTACTATCAGTAGGCGCAGTCGACAATACGATGCAAAGGGCAAGCTATTCGAACTACGGAGAACATCTTGACTTTGTCGCTCCGGGAGGTTCGTCATCCTCACAGATATTGAGCACGGGATACTCGTTTGGCGAGGGAAACACTTATTCCGCTATGTCTGGCACTTCGATGGCGGCGCCACATGTAACGGGGCTTGCGGCTCTCTTGATGGCACAAGGTTACGCAGGCAGAGATTCTTCTGGCGAAGAGATCATCAGGAAGATCCTTCGGGAAACGGCCCTTGATCTGGGAGATCCGGGATGGGATCAGTACTATGGATACGGCCTTATTCAGGCATGCGATGCTCTAAATTTCGACGAAGAGCGGAGACCTCTCTTGGTCCAAATCCTCTCCACTTCGGGTGAGGTTCTGAAGGAAGCCGAAGTTGAGGCAGACGGTTCATTTTACGTAAGCGGACTCACGGAAAATTACATCAAAATAAGGGTCTGGAGAGATTTCAATGGAAACAAAGAGATCGACAAAGGCGACCTCCTGGGCTATTACGGCTTCTCTGGCTCCAGTGCAACTACAACCTGGCACCCGGAAATTGAGAACGCCGTGACTCTATCTTTTTTCAGCAGCGGGCATAATGAGCTCGAGACTCCGGTCCAGTTCTTTCCGGTCAACGAATCGTCCGGTTATTAGAATCTGAAAGGGCTCCTCTGAAGGAGCCCTTTCAGATTTATCAGACCTATGTAAGCTCTTTTGCAACCACCCTTACCGGTGTAGAATTTCCCAGGTTGTCAGTGACTGGGCAACGGTCCTCCACAGCCTCGACCCATTTCTTTAGCGTCTCTTCATCTGCGTCGGTATCAAACTTCATCTCTGCGGTTATCTCCTTGTAACCCGCTCTGTCTTCATACGATTTGCCAAACAATCTGGCCGGGTTCAGCGGGCCATAAACATCGATCTCCAGCTTGTCTATTTGAAAGCCCATCTCATTTGCTACAAGATGTCCGACTACATTCAAACAGCCGGCCAATGCGGCCAAAACATACTCGACAGGATTGGCACCCTTATCGTCACCACCGAGATTTGGTGGCTCATCAACTATCATAGTAAAATTCCTTGCCTTTACGGCAACTCGCGTCGGACTTTCCGAAACTGCTCTCACTCTGAAATTCGCATCTGGCATACAAATACCTCCTAATTTGTTATATCTTTCACAAATATTCTAACAGCATGGAGATTCTTCTCAGTTAAGCCGATATAAATTATCAGTTAAATACCCGCAATAATGGCGGACCAAGTCTTCAGAAAGGCAATGAACAGAAGTCCTTTGTCATTTACCTATTGGTTCTGAGTTCATAAACTGAAGTATTGATATCGTACGATATGGTACGGATGGACAGATCGTTGTTTGAAGCGAAAACCATGAAGAAAACCGAACCTGTAATAAAAATCTTCTTCACAAGTCAAAAAACTCTGCTTGAAGACAGATCTTAGGCCAAGATCCTACTGCAAACGTGACATCGAGAAGCGTTGAATTCACGGAAAACTCTTCATCTACCGGTATTCGCTGCGATTCACTTCTTTCTTATTTTGTATCCGTCTCTTTCGTCTAGAACTTCATATCCCTTTTCAGAAATCAGTTTCCTCAGTTCATCTGCTTTCTTCCAGTCCTTGCCCCTTCGAGCCTGATCTCTCTGGTTTGCAAGCTCTTCTACTTCTTCGGGAATTACCTCAGTTTCGATTTCGGAAAGACCTAGTCCAAGAACTCTGTCGAATTCGTTGATCAATGAGAGCTTTTCGCCAGGACGGAGATCCTCGCTGTCTACTACCTTCCACAAAACAGCGAGTGCCCTGGGTGTATTCAGATCGTCGTTTATTGCTTCATGAAATTCATTCAGAAGCACTGAATTGAGTTTACTAACAGGTGCTTCTGATCCCTTCAATTCTCCTATCTTAGTTGTAAGCCTCTTCATGGCGCTTTTCGCTCCATCGAGAGCCTCGAGTGTGAAAGCCAGCTGCTTCTTATAGTGAGCTCCCAGAAGGTAGTATCGATACTCTGCAGGATCGTAACCCTTGTCGATCAGCGTCTGCAAAGTAATGAAGTTGCCCAAGGATTTGGACATCTTCTCCCCCTCGCCGATGACGAGGAATTCAGAATGGAGCCAGTAATTAACCCATTCATGACCGAAAGCGGCCTCGCTCTGGGCAATCTCGTTTGTGTGATGAATTGGAATATGGTCTATGCCGCCCGTATGGATGTCGAATCTTTCACCGAGGTACTTCGAAGACATCGCAGAACACTCGATATGCCATCCCGGAAAACCTCTGCCCCACGGAGAGTCCCACTGCATTGCATGGCTATCGTACTTGTATCGAGTAAACCACAGGACGAAATCAAAGGGGTTTCTTTTATAGGGATCGCTTTCCACTCTAGAACGCGTATTGTCCTCGTCAAGCTTAAGCCTTGCCAGCTTTCCATAGTCCGGCAGTTTCGAAGTGTCGAAATATACGTTTCCACCAGCGACATATGTGTATCCGTTAGATTCTATCTTGCGTATCATGTCAATCATGTCGTCTATGTGCCTGGTTGCCCTACATGTGACAGTTGGGAAGATGATGCGCAATCTCTTCAGATCGTCGAAGAAAGCCTCGGTATAGAAGTCCACTATCTCCCAGACGGTTTTCCCCTCGCGTCTTGCACCGGCTTCCATCTTGTCCTCGCCTTCATCCTCGTCTCCGGTCAAGTGGCCCACATCAGTAATATTCATGACATGATTGACCTTGTACCCGTTGAAAAGAAACATCCTTTTGAGGGTGTCGGCAAAGACGTACGCCCTCAGGTTACCAATGTGAGCGAAGTTATAAACAGTGAGTCCACAAGTATATATGCCCACCTCGCCTTCCCTTAACGGCTTGAAGACTTCCTTTCTTCGTGACATCGTGTTCGTGAGTAGTATTTCCATTCTCTGCCTTCCCTCCTTCCCCAAAACCGGGCTATATGTTCATTATAAGATCGTTCCTGGTTTTCATCTCTTCAGTTTTCGGCCCATATGAGATGTAGTCAATCTCGACACCCGTTTCTCTTTCGATAAAAGTCATGTACTTCAGGAAGTTTATGTGATCAGTAACGGGCCATCCACTAACAGTTTCGTAAATTGGTTTTGCTCTGAAGAAATCATACGAAGTGGAAGGCAATTCCTTTACGACTCCATCGACATCATACGCCACACAGACTTTCACTTCATCCAGTCCGTTCAGTACGTCTCCTTTCGTAATAACGAGGCCCGTTAGACCAGACCTGATTTTTGCATATCTAAGAGCGGGAAGATCCAGCCAGCCTATCCTTCGTGCTCTACCTGTTGTTGCGCCGAATTCCTTTCCTCTTTCCCGCAGTAGCTCACCTACCCCGGAGGCCTCTTCTGTCGGAAAGGGGCCGGCTCCTACCCGAGTTGTGTAAGCTTTGAGAACCCCGTAGACACCGTCTAGTTCAAAAGTAGAGAAACCTACCGAGGATACTCCATGAGCCATACACGCCCCGGATGTCACAAAGGGATATGTGCCAAAATCCAGGTCCAGAAGAACACCCTGAGCTCCTTCAAACAAGACGGAAGTACTCCTGAAGACTCTATACATATCTACCGCACTTGTGAAATTGACGCTGAGCCTTTCAAGCTCAGCTCTAAAACCTTGCAGATAGACCAACATTTCCTCTATAGAGACAGCGAAATCCCTGTTATACTTGCTTCTCTTCATGTGATATATCGCTTCGAGTCTTTGTCTCAAGAGTGCCTCGTCAAAGAGGACGAAGAGCTTCAGCCCCTCTCTCGATGCCTTGTCGGTATAAGCGGGTCCTATACCTCTTCCCGTTGTGCCGATCGGTACCTTGCGCATCTTCTCAAGCAAAAGGTCTTCCTCTTTGTGCCAGGGAAGAACGATAAAGGCTTCGGGATCAAGATAGAATCTACTGGAGATGCCCGGGAAATCTCTTTCCAGGATTTTCAGTTCCTCAATCAACTGCCCGACATCTATTACCATCCCTGCACCAAGAAAGCCCTTTGAATCAATCACAGGATTTATCGAGGGCAAAAGATGATTCACATACTTTTTATCCCCAACATAGATCGTATGACCGGCATTTGCGCCACCGGAAAACCTTACTATCCACTCAAAATCCCTGGAAAAGTAATTGACAACCTTTCCTTTTCCTTCATCGCCCCATTGGGCTCCAACAACGGCCAGTTTCTTCACTCGGTCAACCTCCATTAAGAACTCTCTCAAATACGCAATTAACGTTTCTCAAAAAATAATCAGGATTGAAAAGTCTTCCAATCTCTTCTGAATTCATGAGCCCTGTGATCACTTGATTAGTCAGAACCAACTGTTTGAAATCAAGATTGCCGTTCCAGCAATCCATTGATAACTCCTGTACCAACCGGTAAGCTTCCTCTCTCGACATGCCCTTTTCGATCAAGGCCAACATGACCCTCTGGGAGAAAACAAGGTTTCTGGAGGCCTTGAAGTTTTCTCTCATTCTTTCGGGATAGATAACAAGATTGCTCACAAGATAAACAGACTTCTCAGCCATATAATACAGAAGCAGTGTCGCATCCGGCAGGATTACTCTCTCTACACTGGAATGGGAGATGTCCCTTTCATGCCAAAGGGCGATATCTTCTAGTGAAGCACCTGCGTAACTTCTTATCAAACGCGCCATACCGGTGAGCCTTTCACATATAATGGGATTCTTTTTGTGAGGCATAGCGGAAGAACCTCTCTGCCCCTTCTTAAATGGCTCTTGAACTTCCAGGACCTCTGTTCTCTGGAGATGCCTGAACTCCACAGCCATTCTCTCTATTGAAGAGGCCGTAATTGCCAGCGCCGAAAGAAACTCGGCGTGTATATCCCTCGGGATGATCTGGGAGGAAACAGCGGTCGGCCTCAGACCGAGCTCGCCCAGAGCAATACTCTCGATCTCCGGCAAAATATTAGCGTAGTTTCCAACGGCTCCACTCAGTTTCCCAACTGAGCAACCATCTATAGCTACGTTCAAGCGAAGGATCGCCCTCTCTATTTCAACAAAGAACGATAGAAACTTCAGCCCAAACGAAGTGGGTTCAGCATGTATGCCGTGAGTCCTACCCATACATACTACATCTTTATAGGCAACTGCTTTTTCTTTCAGTGCTCTCGAGAGCTGTTCCAGAGACCCGACAATAAGGCGCCCGGACTCTCTAACGGCAAGCGAAAGGGCAGTGTCCACAACATCGGATGATGTTAATCCAAGATGGAAATAACGGGCTTCATCCCCCATTCCCTGTGTCACGAACTTTATGAAAGCAATGACATCGTGATCTACTTGCTTTTCAATTTCGGCAATCGCTTCCAAATCAATTCTTGCTGCGGACTTCATCTTTTCAAGTGTTCCTTGAGGAATTCGCCCTGTCTTCTCATAGGCATTGACGACGGCCAGTTCCACTTCGAGCCATCTCTCATACTGGGCTTCCAGTTCCCAAAGTTCTTTTAGGGGGGAAAGCGCATATCTCTCTATCATAGTCTACCTCCCATCCAACAGATAATAGTTTACATCAAACCGTCTGCCATTGTTTTTCATATGTGTCATTCCAATGAAAAAGGTTATGGTCAAATCGGAACAGATATGAAGAGAATTGGGAACCGCGTCCGTCTGGCTTCTGCCGGGATTTGACAAAAGCAGACTGGTTATCATATCCGAAGAACCAACTCAGAATGAGATAGGAAAGTGAAGCTTCTAATGGGGGGGCCGTCTCTAAGAGTCAATAAATCAGCCTAACGGCCCATTCAAATACGGCGCTGACTTCTTCACCTTTTGAGATCACAAAGTCAATTATCTGGTCGGCCGTTCTTGGCAATCTGAGAAGGTAATCCCCAACTCCACTCTGCTCTTATATTGCAGTTACACCTCTAGCCTCTCCTCCAATAGCCACTCTTGCAGATGTAAAGCCTCCTATCGCGTAGTTTCTGGCAATAGCTGCTCCTCCCACTGCAAAATCATAAGAAACCGCAAGGCCCCCGCCTGCTAGATACAACGCAGTTGCCAATCCGCCAAATGTAGAGAAAAGACTGGCAGACAATCCACCCAGAGAAAGCTGAAGAGAAAGCGCTACCCCTCCAAAGCTGAAAAGTCCGATTGAAACTCCACCAATGGCCAACACTCCGATTGCCACATTCACGACTGCAATGATGCCTTTTGCAACTCCAAACGGACGCGTATTAATGTGGATGAAAGGCAGGCCTAAAACAGTTGCCTTAGAAATAAATTCATAACCGGCGTGGCCTCCGATACCGCAAGTCCGAGAAAACCTCGTGCGAACCTGAGGGTAAGTCGATTTCCTCTCTTCTATAAATTCTCTGGCATACGAAGCGGGGTTTCCCAGCACTTCAAAAGGATCCCCTTTACCGCTGTCGAAGACCTTGTTTTGGATATCGTAGTTCATTTCTCTTCTAATTTTCTCTTTCGATTCTCTGTCGGCACTGATAGTGCTCAGTGCGCTTCGAATATACTGAGAGATTCTTTTCTCACTAATCATCTCTTCCCCCGGTTTCAGGCCCGACAAGATCGGGAGATTCCGGATCAGTCATACGCCTTCATTATCTCCCTATCCTCTTTCATCAGGTGTTCCGCTTTTTCATACATGTCTGATTTCTCCCAGAATGAAAGCTTCTCGTGGGCGGTGAGATATTTCATTGGTATGGGATGAGTCCCAATCACGACTGGAATCTCATAGTAACTCTCAATGAACTCCTTGAATTGACTTAGTCGTGGACAAGGTGGATAACCCACCACCATTCCAGTTGCGAGATGAATTACTTCGGCTCCGTTCTTGATCATTTCTTGAGGCACGTATTCTACATTTCCCCCCGGACAGCCTCCACAATAAGAATAACCGACAAGAACCAGTTCTTCTTCATCAGGATAAATGGAAAAACCACCCACATGTTCTCTCATTGCTCTGAGACATTTCCCTCCCCCACAACTCTGATACCGACCACAAATGATTATTCCGATTTTCTTCACAGAGACACCCCTTTATAATGCGAAATACTTATTATCATCATTATAGCAACTTATGGTGCTTTTGCTTCTTCGGTCGTACTATTGCCTATCTCGAGAAATAGCTGTATAATTCAACGGTTCAATTTTTGGAGGTCGATATGAAGGATTTCACTAGGCGAATGCTTTCCATTGCGATACCTATAACACTTCAAAATCTAATATCTACCGGCCTCAATCTCATTGACAACCTTATGATTGGACAATTAGGCACAACCGCAATAGCTTCCGTGGGTCTGGTGAATCAGGTGGTCTTTATTCTCAATATTCTCACCTTTGGAGTTTCTAGCGGAGCCGGAATATTCGTTTCGCAGTACTGGGGAAAAAGAGACGAAAAGAACATCGAGAAGACGCTCGGGCACATTCTCTACATTACCATGGGAGCCGCCGTTGTATTCTTTGTGCTGTTGTTCTTTTTCCCCGAAAGAGTATTAATGATCTTCACTACCGATACTGAAGTAATAAGAACCGGCGCGACATATGCAAGGCCAGTAGCCTTTTCAACGTTCCTGACATCATTTTCTTTTATTATCGCGATGGCTTTGAGAACAGTGGAAAAAGCCAGAATCCCTATGTATGTAAGTCTTGTCGCTCTGTCGATCAATACAGTGGTGAACTACGTGCTGATTTTTGGTTTTGGACCGATCCAACCTCTAGGTGTTTATGGAGCATCACTAGCAACTCTCCTGTCAAGATTTGTGGAGTTCGTGATTTTTGTCAATATTGTCTTGCGAAGGAAAACCCCTGTAAGGCTTTCTAAATTCGCCTTCAAGTTCGAAGCTCCTTTTTTCAAAAGGCTTATGAAATATGCTACTCCAGTGATAGTAAATGAGTTTTTGTGGAGCCTGGGCATTACAATGTACTCGCTTGTTATGGCAAGAATGGGTACTGAGTTTATAGCTGCCAGGAATATATCCAGCACCATCGAAAACTTCGGGTTCGTCATTTTTGGCGGATTAGCTTCAGCGACAGTTGTCATGGTAGGAGCAGAACTGGGAAGAAATAACTTCACTCAGGCAAAGTATAACGCAAAGAAGCTGCTTCAGCTTACTGTGATGACCGCAGTGGCAACCGGCCTCATCATCATTCTGCTTTCGAGGATCATCGTGAATTTCTACAATATAGATCAGGGACTCAAGAATATTGTCCTAACCATAATTATCATTGTGGGCATCTCCCAGCCAATCAAAATGTTTAATGCAGTGAACATCGTTGGAGTTCTCCGAAGCGGAGGAGACACCAGAGCAGCTATGATCATCGAGATTGCATCGCTTTGGGGAGTGGGAATTCCTCTTGTGGCCGTCACCGGACTGGTACTGAAATGGCCGCTCACTCTCGTCTACGTCGCGATGATGATTGAAGAACTCTTCAAGGCAATTCTGGGAGTCAGAAGGACTTTGACATGGAAGTGGCTGAAAAACGTTGTTGATTAGCAGCATCCGGGATCAAAAAAAGGCCGAGTAACAATTTCTTCGGCCCTTGATTGACTTGTCACGCAAGCTGCTTCTTACTCAGGTCTGCAAAAACCTAAGGAATAGCTGAGCGTAAATTCTTGCCACAAGAAGAACATCTTCAATCGATATCCTTTCATTTGGCTGATGGGCCAGTTCAACGTTTCCGGGCAACAAAGCTCCGAAAGCCACGGCATTTGGCACTGCCCGGGCATATGTTCCTCCACCAATAGCTATCGGTTCTTCATCATTTCCCGTCACTTCCTTATATACTTCTCTGCACATCTTTACCAATTCCGATTCGGGAGATACATAAAGCGGCTTCTGGTGATGAAAGCTTTCGACCCGGAATCCATTGAAAACCTCTTCAATCTGCGATCTTATCATTGCTTCATTGAAGAAAACGGGGTATCTGATATTAATTACAAGCTTCAGGACTCCGGCTTGAAGCCTGAGAGTTCCCATATTGAGAGTCAATTCTCCAGACATCGAATCCCTTCCGGAAATTCCTAACGATTCGCCATAGAATTCGTAACCAATCTTGTTTCTTATTGTACTCAAAAGCCTCTTCATCTCAGAATCTTCCAGAGGAAGCTCCGCGAGAAGATCTACCAGAGCTGCCAATGCGCTCTGCCCTTTATTTGGGGTGGATCCGTGAGCGGAGACTCCCGTTATCGAAATCTCAACTCTTCTATCCGACTTATTTATCTCTAGTTTAGTATTATTTTTCGGTGAGAAGGAGCGAATTTTCTCTAGAATCTCGTCGTCTGCACCCCTGAGAACTACCTTTGCTGACGAAGCAACCATGTTTGGTGCTTCTCCGGCAGTCAAGTTCTCGATTACCAGCCCTTTCTCTCTACTGATGGCAGGTGCTGAAATCCCGTAATTCACTATTCCTTTCTCCGCAAAAATCACAGGAAAAGCGGCATCGGGTGTCACAGAAAAATCTGGGATTTCTTCGTGCTTGACATAGTACTTCATACACTCCCAGCCAGTTTCTTCGTTTGTTCCGAAAATCAGCCTAATCCTCTTGGAGGGCTTCTTAACATAGTTCTTTACTGCCTTGAGAGCATAAAGTGCTGCAATCATAGGGCCTTTGTCATCCTGAGTTCCTCTTCCCCAGATCTCTCCGTCCTTCACCAGGCCGCTGTAAGGTGGAACTTCCCAACCTTCTCCTTCTGGAACTACATCAAGGTGACCAAGAACACCGAAAGTCTCGCCCAATCCATAATCTACTATGCCTACATACCCATCGGCGTTCCTTGCCTCAAAGCCTAGCTTCTGCGCCAGCTTGATAGTTTGATCAAGCGAATCCCTTACTCCTTTGCCAAAGGGACCGCCATCCACCGGAGTATCCTGAACCGACTTGATTTTAATTGAATCGGATATTGATCTTACCAGTTCCTCCTTCAGGGAAATCACAATTTCGTCAAGTTTTCTATCCACTTTTCTCCTCCTTACACTATTATCTCTTTTATTTCCTGTGACTCTCCTCTTTTGCATAATAGAGTTCCCTCACTACTCGCCACCAAAATATAGCCATCAATGCCGGATATTGCCAGCTTCTTCTGTGTGTGATTGATCAGCAAACAGTTTTTCACCTCTCTTGTTGAGAATTCTCCTTCAATTGCGTTCCCGTTCTTGTCTTTAATTAGCAAATCATAAACCGCATCCCAGGACCCTATGTCATTCCAGTAGAAATTCCCCTGCACAGTAACAACTCTAGAAGACCTTTCCATTAGACCGTAGTCAATCGAAATCTTCGGAAGTCTCTCATAGATCTCTTCGATTTCTTCGGGCCTGTCTTTGATCTCGCAGATTACAGAAAATAGATCGGGGAAGTTCTCTGAGAGCTCTGAATCAAAAACGCTCTTCCTCCAAACAAACATCCCCGAATTCCAAAGAAACCTGCCTGACCGAAAATACTGCTGAGCAGTCTCGTAGTCAGGCTTTTCGTGGAACTTCTTCACCGCATAGACCTCATCGTTTTCATCAACCACATTCCCCCTCTCTATGTATCCATAGCCTGTGTAGGGATGTGTGGGAGTTATTCCTATAGTAACAAGCGATTCGTGAGACTCAGCAAATCTGATCGCCGTCCTTAACGTCTTCAGAAAATTCTCTTTATCTCTTATTACGTGATCTGCGGGAACAATAACCATAGTGTCTTCGGGAGAAAACCTACTGCTCCCGAGAGCGATGGCGGGAGCAGTGTTTCTTCTCATCGGCTCGAAAATCACATTTTCACTCGGGAAGAGAGGCAGATAGTACTGCATAAGAGGATATTGCTCTCTTGTAGTAATTATGATTGTCTCGTCGGTAAGCTCCTCCATTCTTTCGATAGTCTCTTCAATCATCGTTTTGTTTGACCCAAACTTGTGAAATTGCTTGGGTCTTTTTTTTACGCTAACAGGCCAAAGCCTTTCCCCTATTCCCCCAGCCATTATTAGAGTCTTGACCATGCACATCTCTCCTTCCCGATAGATCCGATATCTATAGCATACCAGAAAGGTAGAGCTTTACCCGGCAAAGGCGGAGAGGTAATTTTTCGGAAAAATCGTGTATAACAGAATAGAAAGAGAGACATAGAAAGTATTGTTCGACCCTGTACGCTTCTAATTAGCGCCGGCGAGCTTTGATAAAGTTACAGTTTGAAGGCAAAATAAATGAAGGAGGTGTTGTTTTGGAAAAGACGATGGTTAGAGTGAGAATGAGTCTTCATGATGCTCATTACGGGGGAAACCTTGTTGATGGAGCAAGAATCCTTCAGATGTTCGGAGACGTGGCTACTGAGCTCTTGATTAAAAGCGATGGCGATGAAGGGCTTTTCAAAGCCTATGATAACGTTGAGTTTCTCGCTCCCGTCTACGCAGGGGATTACATTGAAGCAACAGGGGAAATTGTCTCTAGAGGCAACACCTCTAGAAAGATGACATTTCAAGCCTTCAAAGTTGCTCAGGCAAGACCTGATATCAATGATTCCGCGGCTGAGAGCCTTTCTGAACCTGTCCTAGTATGCAGAGCTAGTGGTACATGCGTAGTACCCAAGAACAAGCAGAGGAAAAACGATGGATAAGTTGATAATCACTGCAGCTCTTACCGGTGCAGAAGTCACGAAAAAACAACAACCGGCGCTACCGGTTTCTCCTGAAGAAATCTCGGAGGCAGCATACGATTGTTTTCTCTCAGGAGCGAGCATTGTCCACGTTCACGCAAGAGACTCGTCTGGAAAGCCCACACAAGATCGTGAAATCTATAGAGAAATCATGGAAAGAATCAGAAGCAAGTGCGATCTGATATTCCAGCCATCCACCGGTGGAGCAGTATGGCATAAAGTGGAAGAGAGATCTCAACCTCTTGAGATCAATCCGGAGATGGCGACCCTCTCTGCCGGAACGTGCAACTTTGGAGATGATGTCTTCTTCAATTCAGAGAAAACAATGGAGTATTTCGCTCTGGAGATGAAAGAGAAAGGAATAAAGCCTGAGATAGAGGTATTTGAAAGAGGCATGATAGAAAATGCTCTACGTTTGCAAAAAAAAGGACTGTTAAGAAGCCCAATACACTTTGACTTTGTTCTTGGTGTTCCGGGTGCCTGCCCAGGGAATATCGAAGACCTGATTCACATGGTTAACAATATACCGACTGACAGTACCTGGACCGCAGCAGGAATTGGTAGGTATGAGCTCCCTTTGGCAACAGTTGCCATCCTGATGGGAGGACATGTTAGAGTGGGATTTGAAGACAATATCTACTATAGAAGGGGAGAGCTTGCGGTTTCTAACGCTCAGCTGGTGGAGAGAGTAGTGAGAATCGCAAAAGAGTTGGGCAGAGACATAGCAGCTCCTAACGAAGCAAGAGAAATACTTGGAATTAGGAGGAAAGATAAATGAAGGGATGCCCATTTGGGAGCCATAGAGTTATTGAGCCGCTCGGATTTCTCCCTCAAGCAGCGAGAAAAATTGACAACTCAGAGGATCTTTATGACAATGAAATCTCCGTTGATGTGGAAACCCTTAACGTTGACTCCGCTAGTTTCACCCAGATGAGAGAAGCTTGCAAAGACGATGAATTGGGAATCGCTGCCATGATAATCGATATAGTCAACAATAGGGGGAAGCTTCAGAATCCAGTTACAGGCTCAGGAGGAATGCTAATTGGTCGAGTCTCGCGGATAGGAGAAGCCCTTAAAGACCGTAAATTAGAAGTTGGCGACAGAATTGCCTCACTTGTTTCGCTATCCTTGACGCCGCTGAAAATCGAGAGGATTCTGAAGGTGCATCTCGAAAAAGATCAGGTGGATGTCGAAGGGAAGGCTATACTGTTTGAGAGTGGGATATACGCAAAACTGCCATCAGATATTCCCGCTAAGATGGCCCTTGCAGTTCTGGACGTTGCGGGAGCTCCGGCGCAAGTCGACAAGCTTGTGCAGCGTGGTATGAGTGTAGCAATACTTGGGGGTGGCGGAAAATCCGGAGTGTTATGTTGCTACCAAGCGATGAAGAAATGCGGTGACTCAGGAAAAGTGATTGTAGTAGAATATTCTGAAGAAAATGCGAAGAGGATCCGAGAGCTTAACCTTGCCCATGAGGTAGTTATTGCAGATGCAACAAAGCCTCTTGAAGTTTACAATAAGATTCACGAACTGACAGCAGGTAAGCTCTGTGATGTGGTAGTAAACAATGTGAATGTTCCCAACACTGAGATGAGCTCGATACTCGTTACCAAAAACGAAGGCATAGTTTATTTCTTCAGCATGGCCACCTCCTTTACCAGAGCGGCCCTAGGAGCAGAAGGTGTCGGGAAGGATATTACCATGATCATCGGGAACGGGTACACCAAAGGCCACGATGAGCTTGCGTTGGACATTTTGAGAGAATCAGACAGTATTAGAAGGCTTTTTCAGAAGCTATACATTTGAGGTGGAGCAATGCGAGATTACAGGGAAATTCCAATGTGGAAAGAGGTTACTACTGCTCAATGGAGTGACTGGCGCTGGCAGGTTGCCAACAGAGTGAAGTCGGTTGAAGGTCTGAGGCAGATCATTGAGATCACCGAAGAAGAGGCCCTCGGAATTGCCGAGTGCCTTAGAACACTTCGAATGTCAATTACACCGTACTATGCAACTCTCATGGACCCAATCAATCAAAGATGCCCGATAAGAAGGCAGGCAGTTCCCACGGACAAGGAACTGAGAATCGACAGATGGGATATGATTGACCCACTTCATGAAGATGAAGACTCTCCGGTTTCGGGACTCACTCACAGATATCCCGACAGGGTCCTCTTTCTAATTACAGACCAGTGCTCGATGTACTGTAGGCATTGTACACGACGAAGATTTGCCGGTCAACTCGATAAGCCAAGAACGAGAAAGGAAATTGACGATGCACTTGAATACATTAGGCAAACCCCAGAGGTAAGAGATGTGCTGCTCTCCGGAGGAGATGCATTGCTTGTAGGAGACGAATATCTCGAGTACATTCTTAGCGAGCTGAGAAAGATCCGCCACGTGGAGATAATCAGAATTGGCACCAGGACACCTGTCGTTCTTCCCCAACGAGTGACTCCCGAACTTGTAGAAATGCTGAGAAAATACCACCCGATTTGGATTAACACTCATTTCAACCATCCACTGGAGATCACTCCCGATTCTACGAGAGCATGCGAAATGCTCGCTGATGCAGGAATACCGTTGGGAAATCAATCCGTTCTCCTTCGAGGAGTGAATGATTCCCCCTACATAATGATGGAGCTCGTACACCAGCTTGTCAAAATACGAGTTAGACCCTATTACATATATCAGTGTGACCTCTCACAAGGCATCGGCCATTTCAGAACTTCCATAAGGAAAGGAATAGGAATCATGGAGTCTTTGATTGGAAATACTTCGGGACTATGCGTTCCAACGTTCGTGGTCGATGCCCCTGGCGGAGGCGGTAAGATTAGAGTGATGCCCCAGTACAACATCTCCGAGTCAGATAGAGTAGTCGTTCTAAGAAATTATGAAGGAGTAATCACCACGTATCATGAGCCGGAGGATACTTCCAGCGACGTTGATGACAGTCTCTATAAAGAGAAATACGAGTTTACGGGTGTCTCCGACCTTCTTTATGGAAATTCCATGAGTTTCGAACCCACGACCCTTCAGAGAAGAGAAAGAATTAAGAAGTGGAAAGAAAAGAAGGTGAAGAAATGAGATTTCGAGATTTCTATGAAGGCAAAAGTTTCTCTACAAAGAGAGTGATCACAACAGCTATGGTAGATTCATTTGCCGAGTTGACTGGCGACAAGAATCCTGTTCATACTGACGAAGAATTCGCGAAAAACACACGTTTTGGAAGGAGGATAGCTCACGGGATGCTTTCTGTAGGAATCATCTCGGCCATCCTTGGAAATGACTTTCCTGGACCGGGTTCTATCTACATGAAACAAGAAGTCAAGTTCTTGAAGCCAATCTTTTTGGAAGAGGAAGTGAAGATCACTATCGAAATCCTCGAGAAAAACGAAGAGAAAAAGAGACTACTGGTTGGTACAACTGTCGAGAAGAGCAATGGAGAGAAGGCAGTTGACGGCGAAGCATTGCTGCTCTTCACTGGAGAATGAGACCTCCCATCAGCGTCATAGAATTAACCGATGGAATTGAAACAGTATCCGTGATCGGCCTGGAAAAGAACACCGGTAAGACGGTCGTACTTAATCGGCTGTTGAGAGAGTTTAGAAAAGAGGGAGTCTCTGTTGGACTGACATCAACGGGACTTGAAGGTGAGAAGATAGACCAGATTTTCCTGAATAAAAAGCCCGAGATCAATGTCAGTAAAGGCACTTATTTCGCAACATCCGAGAAGGACTTCCACAACCGACGGTTTTCCGCCACTGTGTTAGACCTGAGGGATTACAGATCCCCTCTCGGCAGAACGGTCTTCGCAAGAGCAGAGACTGCTGGCGAAGTAATAATTTCGGGGCCATCTATTCTGGACTATCTGTGCGAAACTGTAAAGACGTTGAAATCCTATGGCTGTGATAAGGTTCTTATAGATGGTTCTACATCGAGACTTAGCCCCGGAGCTCCACGAATATCGGACGGATTAATCCTTGCAACCGGTGCCGCTCTGTCGATGAACTTAGAAGAATTAGTAAGAAAGACACGTTTTGCGGTGAAGCTGATCTCTCTTCCCGGTGCAGAAAGAGAGCTCCGAAATCGCCTACTCCCCCTCGAGATCGGTGTATGGATAGATGATAATGGGGTCTTTGAAAGACTATCCTCCTCATCCTTGACAGCATCGTACTCAAGCACAGATACTGTGGGGAAAACAATCTACATAAACGGATCACTGACATCTTCCGTTTTGCTTCGTCTTGCAGAACCCGGAACGAGAGTAGTAATTAGAGATTTTTCATGTATTTTCGTTGACGAACAGACTCTCGTGAAGTACGAAAGATCCGGAGGAAGACTTGAAGTTGTTTATCCAGCCAATCTCATCGCGGTAACGGTGAACCCTTATTCGCCAACAGGTTTCAGTGTCAAGTCAAGAGAGCTTGTAGAAGCCCTGGAGAAGTTTGTCAGTGTTCCCGTAATCGATGTTCTGGAGGAGACGGCAAATTGAAATACCTTGACTGCGGATTTGAATACATAATCTCTCTCATTGAGCCAATAACACCTATTGGAAGAGAGGCGCTGCGCAACCTCACCTTTCTTACCACCAGAAAGTCAATAGAAGAAATTCACAGAAGGCAAGAGGAGATTCTCAAGAAGGAAGAGATCGTACCTTCACTTAAGCGAATTTTATCAAGGATCCGGGATGTTAGGGGGACAATCTCAAACCTCTCCGGTGGAAATTTGCTTGAGGATATAGAGCTCTTTGAAATCAAGAGCTTCACTTACTGGTGCGAAAAGCTTAGGGAAGAACTAGGCACTTGCGGCTCATGGATGCAACTCCCATGCCTTTCGCCCGTATTTTCAATTCTAGACCCTGATAATTCCCAAACAGAGAGCTTCTATATCTCCAATAACTTCGACGATGCACTCGGTGAGGTTAGGGAGGAGCTTCACAGGTTACAGCGAATAGGTGGAGAACATACCAAGAGTCTTGATGAACTTGTTCAGAAGAACTTCGAGATTGAGAGGAGGGTGAGAGCCGATCTTTCGGATAGACTAAGAGAGTATCGTGACGTCCTCGAGGAAGCGATTAACAAGACCGGAAACATAGACCTAGTAATCGCTCTCACCGATCTGAATAAGAAGCTAGGCTTGAGGAAACCAGAAATCTCTTCTGGAGAGTATGAGTTCGAAGACCTCTTCAATCCAGAGATATCCGAGAGCCTCAGAAAAAAGGGGAAGGAGTTCCAGCCATTTTCAGCAAACTTTGGACGAAAGGTTGTCATCGTTGGCGGTAACATGACCGGGAAATCCGTTCTTCTCAGGAGTGTCGCTCTTCTTCAAACAATGTTTCAGTACGGTCTCTTTGTTCCTGCAAATAAAGCTTTTATTCCCGTGTACGAGTCGGTGGTTTATTTCAGCGGGGACAAACAGTCTTTCACCGATGGTCTGTCGTCGTTTGCGGGAGAAATTCAACACCTGAAAGAAGCAATCGAGATAGTTCAAGCGGAAATCGCGGGCCTGTTCCTGTTCGACGAGATCGGTCGGAGCACTAATCCTGTTGAAGGTCCCGCTTTCTTGATAGCCTCTGCCGATTATCTCGGTCGCAACCCCAAGTGCCGCTCCATTTTCACATCTCATTACGAGGAGGCACTCCAAATCAACTCCGCCCAGTTATTTATGATTAAAGGTGTTGATCACCACAGAATTGAAACCGAAAGAGACAGGGAGATTTCTTACTACGTTGACCACTCACTTATAGAAATGAGGGACAAAGTAATCTTTCCGAAGGAGGCTATTGCAATCGCCCGTATTATGGGACTTGACAAAAAATTCATAGAGCTGATAAAAGGCAATATCGTGGGAGGCTGTGAATGAAAGGAAAACTGAACTTAGACTGGAATAAAGTAGAAGAAGCGCGGAATTACTCTCGAAAGATAGCTGATGCAGTGCACAATTTCGTCAACGAACATACTACAGTTAGTGTAGAGAGAGCAATATGTAGGCTTCTCGGGATAGATGGAGTCGATGAGTACGGTGTTCCAATGTCAAACGTAGTTGTCGATCACCTCAAATCCGCGAACCTATTAAGCGAAGGCGCAGCATACGCAATAGGCAATGCCATACTCGTAACCGGTCTCTCTCCACAGAGAATTGCTGAGGAGATCTCACATGGCAGACTTGACCTGAGAAGTCTCGGTTACCGACCTGAAGTCGAAGTCTTTGGAGCTATCGACGGTTTAGTGGAAGAGACAGTTGAGAAGATTCGCTTGAATCGAGTTAAGCGCGACTCTCTTATACAGGAACTGGGTGAAGGCAAGAAACCTTATCTCTATGTGATAGTAGCAACTGGAAACATTTATGAGGATGTGGTTCAAGCAAGGGCGGCAGCAAGGCAAGGCGCCGACATAGTAGCAGTAATCAGATCGACGGGGCAGAGCCTTCTGGATTATGTCCCCTTTGGACCGACAACGGAAGGTTTCGGTGGAACATACGCCACTCAAGAGAATTTCAGAATAATGCGGTCTGCGCTTGATGAAGTTGGAGAAGAAGTAGGAAGATATATCAGGCTCTGTAATTATTGCTCCGGACTTTGCATGCCGGAAATTGCGGCAATGGGAGCTATTGAAAGACTTGATGTCATGCTGAACGATGCCCTTTACGGTATCTTGTTCAGAGACATAAACATGAAGAGGACCATAATCGACCAATACTTTTCAAGGGTCATTAATGGATTCGCCGGAGTAATAATCAACACCGGTGAAGATAACTACCTGACTACTGCCGATGCCTATGAAGAAGCCCACACGGTACTGGCTTCCCAGTTCATAAACGAAAGGCTGGCATTAATGGCAGGTATTCCCGAGGAACAGATGGGTCTTGGGCACGCTTTTGAAATGGATCCCTCAATAGAAAACGGCTTCCTGTACGAACTTGCTCAAGCGCAGATGAGCCGGGAGATATTTCCGAAGGCGCCACTGAAATACATGCCTCCTACAAAGTTCATGACAGGAAACATCTTCATGGGTTACGCTCAGGATACTCTTTTCAATGTGATTTCCATCATGACTAATCAAGGCATTCAACTCCTTGGAATGCTTACTGAAGCGATTCACACTCCCTTCATGAGCGACAGGTACCTTGCAATTGAAAACGCACGGTACATATTCAATAACCTGCGAAATCTTAGTGATGAGATAGTATTCAAAGAAGATGGCATAATCCAGGAAAGAGCTTCCAGAGTGTTAGATGAAGCCGTGGATCTACTGAAGGAAATTCAATCAGTAGGTTTGTTTGAGACACTAGAGAAGGGGACTTTTGCAAACATAAAGCGATCACTCCACGGCGGAAAAGGACTGGAGGGAGTCGAAAAAAAGGGAAACAGCTACAGGAATCCATTTATCGAGAAGATGCTTGGAGGGAGTTATGATGGATAAAAACTCATACAAAAAGAATGAACTTCCTGCTGCAGTAGATCTCACCAGGATCACTCCCTACGGAGACACGATGAACGACGGCAAAGTTCAGCTCAGCTTTACTCTTCCTCTACCTGGAGGTCCCGAGGCCGATGAGGCTGCCAGATTATTGATGCGAAAGATGGGCCTAAAAAATCCTCAGATCTCATTTTCAAGAGAGATGACGACCGGATTCACTTTTTTTGTAGCATACGGAGAATCCTCCCATTCAGTTGACTACACTTCTATTAGAGTTCCCAAGATAGCAATGGAGAAACTGTCTATGGAGGAGATCGACAGGTTCATTGAAGAGCGGATAGGGAGAAAGGTAGTTGTGGTTGGAGCTAGCACAGGAACGGACGCTCACACTGTTGGCATTGACGCAATAATGAATATGAAAGGCTTTGCAGGTCACTATGGGTTGGAACGATACAGGAACATAGATGCTCACAATCTAGGTAGCCAGGTCCAAAACGAGGAGTTGGTAGCAAGGGCAATTGAACTAAATGCCGATGCTATTCTGGTATCTCAAACTGTAACTGCCAAGAACGTTCATCTGAAGAATATGACTGCCCTTGTGGAGCTTCTTGAAGCGGAAAACATTAGGAAGAAGATCGTTTTGGTGGCAGGTGGAGCAAGAATAACTCATGAACTGGCAAAGGAATTGGGATACGATGCGGGATTCGGGCCAGGCACTTTTGCTGAAGATGTAGCAAGTTTCATTGTCCACAAACTCGAGTCTGTGGTCTGATAACTTGTGATAGAATCTACCATCGTAGCTTAAGCGGAGGTAAGGTGTTTTGAATACGCTCGTAGTAGTTAATCCAAATGCCAGTCATGGTCAAGCAGGCCGTGAGTTTGAAAGCTACATCTCCGAACTGATTCGCGAAAAACTTGGTGATTATGACCTACACATAACGACGGGTATAGGTGATGCTCTGCAGTTTGTGGCTCTTAACAGCGGCTACGAGAGAATAATAAGTGTTGGCGGAGACGGGACTCTGAATGAGGTCATAAACGGAATGAAAGCTGGCAATTCGGGAGCTTCTATCGGCATAGTCGCCGTTGGCTCAGGGAATGATCTCGCGAGAGCCATAAACCTTGAACAAGACTACAGAGAAATGGTGAAAATAGCATCTGGAAAGAGAATTCGCGAGATCGACCTGCTAAGGGTAAACTTCAAAGATTTCAACGGCACTAATTCAACTAGATATGCAGTAAACGTTGTTGGAGCAGGTTTCGATGCGGCAATCACTAACCTGAAGTTCCCGAACTGAGCAAGCAAGAAATAGCTATCTGAAAGGATTTCAGAGAAATGAAGTGATTATTTCTGTCTACGTTTGCTGAGTTGTTTCAATCCGACAAGTTCAAGAGCTTTTCTCTGTACCTCGTTGGGAGTTGTTATTATCGTGAATGAAGGTATCTCCGGTACCGCAGGTACCCTGGCATCGTTACAGACAATCGTACTCATTTCAGATAGAAGAGTCTGAAAGCTGTGTACCGGTGTCCCGTCACTCAGCTTCTTCTTCCTCGTCTTCTCAAGTGCGCTTTTGGATCTAATAGCCTGTAGTACATGTTCTCTATCGGTATATTCGTCAGTGAAGATCATGCTCTTCCATAACTCCCTCAAATGCCATTCAACATAATACGCTAGCATGCAGAGAAATATGTGAGCCCTCACTCTTTTCTCAAGCCAGTGGTGTATTGGCCGTATCTTCAGATCCACTCCCTTTAGCGTCCTGAATGCCCTCTCAACTCTGGATAGACTCTTGTAGCTGTACACCACTTCTTCTGCAGTCAACTTCTCTTTCTCTACACTGGTTCGGATTATATAAAATCCATCAAGAGAAGCTTCAAAGGCTATACTTTCTTCATTTCTCCTGTAATCGAACTTCCCATCCTCTATCTTGAAAATGAAATGCTTGGCCATCTTGTACCTGTTCTCTATCCTTCCCAGTGCCTGCCCTATCTTCCCCGCCTCTCTCAACCTTCCTGAAGCGATCCTTCTCAAGAGTTTGTTCAGGTTTTCTTCAGTCACCCTGAGTAAGTCTTCTCTCGTTCTCCTTCTCTCTTCTGCAAGAAAGGGATTCCTGCAGACTATTAACCTCTCCCCAGGATAATCGGGTGAGTCTATCTCAAGAAGGTCTCTCTCGTCAAATAAGCTCAGCTGTAAATACCCATTTTCAAAGAGACTCTTAATTGTAGGCCCTCTAAAGGCACTAATCCAGTCAACTCCACCGAGAGCCTTCAATCTGTCTATCTGCCCCTGCGTTAACATCCCTCTGTCTCCGACCACGACGAACCTTTCTACTTTGAACTCTTCCTTTACCTTGTCTACCTGTTCCCCTATCGTTTTAGTGTCACTCGTACATCCCGGATATACCTGTATGGATATTGGTATACCTTTAGAATCCGTCATGAGTCCATAGACTATCTGTTTCTTTCCCTTCTTCTTGTCTCTGTTATAACCATAACTCGCAAGCTTACAATGACTCCCTTCATAGTAACTCGAAGAGACATCGTAAAGAACAAGACTTCCTTCTCTTAAGTGTCTCTGCGCAAGTTTCCTTTCTATCGTCTCTTGCCTCTGGAGCAACCAGTCCAGAGCAGTATATAACTCATCTTCGTCCGCATCTTCCACTGAGAACTCTTCGGGAATAGTGGTATTATCCCACCAGCGTATTGTGGAAAGCTTCGTCTGAGGGTTTATTATCCTTGCAACTATCATCGCCTCTATTAGATCGCTTTCTCTACTCCTTCGAGAAGAAAGCAATTCGGAAATACCTAGATCCTCCATTACCTTACTTATAACCGCAACATTACCATGAGCTCTCGACCGAGTAATCTCAATTGCCTCTTCGGATGGAAGAAAGACTCTCCCCTGGAGACTCTCTTTGACTAACTCTCTAGTAACTTCTGGCAATTCAGTAAGGTTGGCAATGGTTTGCTGTTTCACCTTACCATCTTCTCGATAGCTTCTTCTCAGAAGATAAGTGAAGTATTCTCTGTCCTTGTACTTACTCACAATCTTAGCTAAATAAAGGCCTTTAGGTTTGTAATTCATAACAGAATCATAGCACAAAGAAACGAGCGAAGTCAATTGTAAATTGACCATTTACTGTCTACACTTTCACAACATTCTTGTGCCTTTTTTCTCTCTGGGAAAGAGTCTCATTAATTTCCTGTCGGGGAACTTCAGACTAACAGAATGAACAAATCGAGATTCAAGACCAGTGGAAAGATGGCATACCTGCTTTCCTTTCTGATCGAATTCATCACTTCGAGAACTTATCCGCTAAGTTTCACCATTGACGGAGAAAAGTTCTCGGACAGATTCTTTTTTCTTACTATGGCAAACGGAAACTACTTTGGAGGAGGAATGAGAATCGCCCCCAAAGCGCTTGTAGATGATGGGCTCATGGACATAGTTGGTGTCTCAAAGATGTCAAAGCTCCGTCTTCTGTACCACTTCCCGAAGATCTATCGCGGCGAACATCTAGTCGTGGATACAGTAAGCTACAGAAACGCCAGATCTATTTCTGTCATAAGCGACAGAGATGTAATTATTCAGATGGATGGGGAGGTTGTCGGAACCCTGCCCATGGAAATCTCCATTTGCGACAAAGCTCTAAAACTGGCTTCAGCGTAGGACTCTCAGATTCATTATTGCACTGTCAAAAGTAAGATATGAGCTGAAATCAAATGTTGAACCCTCAAACACATACTCTTTGTCTCCGGTATATGACAGATCTGTTCTAATATTCCGTATGGCAGCATTAGCTTTCAGAATAGACCTAATACCGTCTGGGATAATAATCTCTGAGTTGATAATGGCAGCATTGACTTTAGTATTTGAGGGGCCCACTTCAGGTATAATCAATTTTGTCTTAATAACAGCCCCGCTCAACTTCAGTTCGTCAACTTTCAGCTCAGCCAGATTGAACCTGCCATTCATTACCGCGCTGTCAAACTTGAGCACATAGTTATAATCTGGGTTCAGCTTAATCACTACGGTACTTGTTCCAAGCCAAGAGACGTTTGAATCAGGTCTTATCACAAACCTTTGAGATAGCTGCGTACTATCCTCTTCAATCCTGAGATCGGTGCCTCGAACTGAATATTCGACTACCGCAAACGTTGAAGACGCTACATCTTCCATCAATGATTCAACAGTAATGTTAGCCATCGCAAGGTTGAGTAAAATCTCAATGCTTCTGGAAGACTCAGAAGCCTCAAGTGTCACAGAATTCCTAACGGCTTTCTCGCCCGAGAGAAATGGCGAGGGCCAAAAGAATATGAACAGCACAAAAGCGACAATAAGCAGGACATTAACGTATCTGATCCAGCGAAGGGCCTTTACGCTTGAAAGAATGCTTAACCCGACCAGGACAAGAATAATCGGCCAGTAATTTGCGAGATTGACCAGGGCATTGAGAAGTGTGTCTCCAGTGAACAATCCAAAGATCAGCAAGACACCAACCAAGACGAAAATCAATCCCATTGCAATTCTCATATAATCAGCTCCTGCTTACGGACTTATAGATTACGAACCCTCCACCTGCTATCAATACTATTCCAATAACAAACTTCCAGAATATCCCGCTGAAAATGTTCCAGGGAGTGAATGACCCTAACAAGAGTGCTATGCCAAAAACAATGAGAAGCCCAGCAATAATCAGCTTGCTTTTGTCATCCGAAAGCGCCTCTTTCTCTCCCTCTTCTATCGGCTTACCCTCCTCATCCATTATCACAACATTGTTCTCTTTGTTGATTGGAGCCCTCGGCACTATGAACATGCCGATGATATAAATCAGCAAACCGGCTCCACCTGCAAAAACAAGTGCAACAAAGACCAATCTTACAATCACCGGATCGATTCCTAAATACTCCCCTATTCCTGCAGCTAGACCGTCTATCACTTTGTCCTTTCTCGACTTGTAAAGCCTCTTCTCTAAGCTCACATAACCACCTCCCACGATGACTTCTGTGCAATAATACTACAAAAAACTCATACATCATAATACAATCTGATCAATTTCCACAAACAACAAACACTAAGCCAATGCGATTTCGAACAGTTTTCGTGTGAATAGTTTTTCGCTTCTGGAAAGACAAACATTCAGATTATCCAGTCATGGCGCCAGCTCCCACTGGTCAGAAATAAGCAGGCTTCACTTTGAATACTTGCGATTTTCTTAGCAAAACTATTTTAATCACCCTCCTTCAAAGATAACTGCTTTCATTCAAACATAGCTGGGTTTTGAATACAAGTTCATGGATGATACACTCTAGTTAAACGATTAACTAAACGTTTAACTAGAAATCGAGTGAGGGTCCATGAAATGGCTAATATGAAAGATGTTGCCAAACATGCTGGAGTATCGGTCGCGACAGTATCAAATGTAATATCTGGGAAGAAGTTCGTGAGTCCTGAACTGAAAAGCGCTGTCCTTGAATCCATAAACGCCCTTCAGTACAGACCAAGTAAAATTGCCAGAAGTCTGAAAATTCGAAAGTCATTCCTGGTTGGACTTCTGGTTCCAGATATAACTAATCCGTACTTCGCAGAAATTGCGAGAGGCGTGGAAAGCATTGCCCTCGATCACGATTATCAGATGTTTCTTTGCAACAGCGACGGAAAGAGTTACAGAGAAGAAGAGACGTTGATTTCCTTCCTTGGCCACGGAGTTGATGGTGTGATCAATGTTGCACCCAGAATGGAAGAGGGGCTTCTAGCAGATCTCTCAGATGGAATGCCCATGGTGATTCTTGACAGGCATCTCACAATCGAGAATCCACTAATTGACGTAATCTACACGAATAATTTCAAAGGTTCTGCTCAATTAGCCAGACACTTACTAAACAAAGGCCACAATAGATTCGCCTGCATAGCAGGGCCAAGTGATGTGCCCAGCGCAGTAAGAAGGCTTCAGGGATTCTGCAGCGAGCTCGAGAGAGATGGAATACGCAAAGGAGATATAAGAATCTATTACGGTAGCTTCAAATATGAAGACGGATTCAAGATAATGAAGCAGAAAATATTGAAACTTAAGAACAGACCTACTGCTATTTTTGCCGGGAATGACATGATGGCGTGGGGGGCAATCGAGGCAGCAAAACAGCATGGTTTAAAGATTCCGATAGATATCTCCATCGCGGGGTTTGACAATGTTCTTTACTCGTCACTAGTAATCCCGGCGATGACGACTGTGAATCAGCCGAAGTATGAAGCCGGAAGGGCAGCAATGAAGTTGCTTCTTGAGAAGATAATGAAGAAGCAGAGTGGTGAAGATGTCCACACGAGAAAGATAGAGCTGGATTCACAGCTTATAGTGAGGGAATCAACTGAAATATGACAAATCAATGGAGGTGAAGGAATGAAGACAAAGGGTATTCTTCACAACGATCTTGCAAGAGAAGTGGCAAGACTTGGCCACGGCGACATGTTAGTTATTACAGACAGAGGGTTTCCATTCCCAAGGCACGAAAACACAATCTGCATCGATGTATCGGTAGGAAGGGATCTCCCCAGGTTCGTAGATGTCGTTAAGGTCGTACTCGAGGAACTTGAAATCGAGAAGGTAATTATCGCTGACGAAACTAAATCGGTAAGCCCCGAAATCTATTCACAACTGAAGGAAATTGTTTCGCAAATCAAGAACAAGGGGAACGACATTGTAGAGGAGAATATACCTCATCCAGAATTTAAGGATCTAGTTCTAAATGGCAGTCTCCAAGGCAAAGAAGTCAAAGTATTTGTGAAGACAGGAGAGTTCACTCCCTACGCGAACATCATACTCGTTTCCGGAGTAGATTTCTAGATATCGATATTTTCTCTATTCATCGATCAAGGATACTGTTCTGCAGTTGCGCCGAAAGACAAAGAGGTGGTAATTGTGAAAAGAAACAAGGAAGTTCTTGAAGAAATATTCGAAATCGATAAACCCATTATAGGAATGATACACCTGCGTCCCCTCCCAGGTTCGCCAAGATATGATTCTGCCAGGTTTGGAATGAAGGAGATACTCAAGATCGCCGTTGAAGAGGCAAGAACCATGGAGGATTGCGGTGTCGACGGACTTCAAATAGAGAATATCTGGGACTTCCCTTATCTCAAGGGTGAGAAGATCGGTCATGAAACCTCGGCAGCCCTGGCAGTGGCGACTCAGAAGGTTCGGGAAGCCGTCAGAATTCCAGTGGGAGTGAACTGCCATCTCAATGGAGGGAAGGTTTCGCTTGCAGCGGCTGTTGCAGCAGGAGCCAGATGGATAAGAGTCTTCGAATGGGTGAATGCATATGTTTCTCACGCCGGTTTGACAGAAGGTATCGGGGCAGAACTCGCTAGATACAGAAAACTCCTCGGCGCAGAAGACGTCAAGTTCATGTGCGACGTCAATGTCAAGCATGGAAGCCATTTCATCATTTCGGACAGAAGTGTGGAGGAACAGGCCCACGATGCAGAGTCTGAAGGCGCAGAAGTACTAATAGTTACTGGATTTGAAACAGGACAAGCACCCGATGCTGGGAAAGTAAGGAGATTCAGCGATACCGTTCGCGTCCCCGTAATAATCGGTAGCGGCCTAACGGAAGATAATGCGAGTGAGTTGCTGAAATTTTCTGATGGAGCGATTGTTGGCAGTTACTTCAAGAAAGACAACAACTGGAAGAATCCTGTGGATCCCGACAGAGTGAAGAAGTTCATGAAAAGTGTCGAGCCTCTTCGAAGGGAGGCTAAAGATGGTTGATTTCGACTTCAACGGAGAGATTCTGTGCATGGGAAGTATGAATATGGATCTTGTTATGGTAATGGACAGCCTTCCAGAGCCAGGTGAGACAGTTCTTACGGACAACTTCAGTACCTATCCGGGCGGTAAAGGTGGCAATCAGGCGGTCGCGGCTGCAATGAATGGCGCCAAGGTTCAGATGTTCACTAAACTCGGCGGTGACAGATTCAGCGTAGAGTTGGTTAATTTGATGAGTGAAAAGGGAGTCGACACTTCCAGAATTCTCAGAGATCCCGAAAGAACAGCCGGAATAGCAATGATACGAGTTGATAAGAAGGGCCAGAACTCGATTTCATTCACTCCAGGCAGCAACGCATTACTCTCTCCCGCTGATGTAGAGAGGAACTCGGATCTCTTCCAATCGGGAAGAATTCTTTTGCTAACCATGGAGATAGCAGAAGAGACTATCTACAGGGCAATAGAAATGGCTCACGAGAAAGGCATGTTTACCATTGTCGATCCTGCGCCTGCCCCAAGACAGGGATTTCCCGATTCCATTGCATCTTTGGTTCATCTCATAAAACCAAACGAAACGGAGGCGAGGATACTCACCGGTATAGAAGTACGTGATAAAGAGTCGGCACGTGATGCTCTTGAGAAACTTAGGCTGCTGGGTTTCAGATTACCGATAGTTACTCTGGGCGAAAAGGGCATCGTGGGCCTCGATGAAGACTGCTTTATAGAGCTCGATCCCTTCAAAGTTAACTGCGTTGATACTACTGCTGCAGGAGATGTTTTTTCCGGAGCGCTGGCGGCAGCCCTTTCAAAAGGTGAAAGCCTGAGACAGTCTCTAGCATGGGCAAATGCAGCTGGAGCGTTAAGTACAACAATTTCCGGTGCTCAGACTTCTATCCCTTCGTCAGAGAGCGTACGGGATTTGCTAGGAAAGCGGGTGTAAGAAGTGCCTGAAACTGTGCTGAAGCTCGAAGGAATCCATAAATCTTTTGGAGGTATACACGCACTGAAAGATGTAAGTTTCGAACTTGCCGAGGGCGAAGTTCACGCGCTTCTTGGGGAGAACGGCGCCGGAAAATCAACGTTAATCAAAATCCTTACCGGTGTCCACAAAATGGATTCCGGATCGATTCAAGTGAGAGGGAAAAGTGTGACGATCGAAGACCCTGTCGATGCTAGGCACAAAGGAATCGGCGCAATATATCAGGAGCTTAGTCTGGTGGACTCTCTTACGGTTGCTGAAAACATTTTCCTTGGCCACGAGCCAACAAAGTCTTTCTTTGGCTCCATCAAAAAGAGAGAGCTTCTGGATAAAGCGGCAAAGTATCTTTCCTCCTTTGCAATTGCTGTGGATCCGAGTGCTTTTGTGGGCGATTTGGGACTTGGCCAGAAAAGGATAATAGAAATCATCAAAGCTCTCTCTATCAATGCGAATATTCTTCTTTTGGATGAACCCACAACCGGTATGAGCAGAGCGGAAATTGACACACTCTTCAAAATCATGGATGACCTGAAGAAGAAAGAAGTAAACATGATCTACATATCTCACCACCTAGATGAGGTTTTTCGCGTTTGTGATAGGGCGACTGTATTAAGAGACGGCCAGAACGCTGGAACATTCGACATTCGTTCGGTAGATCTGAAAACGCTTGTAAAATCAATGCTGGGAAGAACGCTCAAAGAGGAGTTCCCCGTTCGAGAAGGGACTTCATCAGAAGAGAAGCTCTTTGAAGTGAGAGAGTTCAGAACAGAAAAGATGTTTGCGCCAATCAATTTCTCTCTAAGAAAGGGCGAGATACTGGGAATTACTGGAATAATTGGCTCTGGAAAGAGTGAGCTAGCACTTGGACTCTTCGGAGCCGACAGTTCTGTGCAGGGCGATATTTCGATCGGTGGCAAGGCAGTAAGTCTGAAGTCGCCTGATGATGCAAAGAAACACGGCATTTCCTTCATCCCTGAGGATCGAAAGGGCCAAGGCCTTTTTCTAAGGCTTAACGTAGAGCACAATATCTGTGTTGCAAATATCGATCTTGCCATTACCAAAGGGGTAGTTTCCAACAAGAAGAAATCGCAGCTCGCAAAGGATACATGTGAAAAGTTGAGAGTGCGTCCGCTAGACATAAAGATGGCAGTCCAAAATCTTTCCGGCGGTAATCAACAGAAAGTAGTTATTGGGAAGTGGCTATGCGGTGAACCCGATATCCTGATTCTAGATGAACCGACCCGCGGAATCGATATTGGCGCAAAGACTGAGATCTATTCTCTGATAAATTATCTTGCCGACCGCGGCACGGGAATTCTAATAATGTCTTCTGAGTTCAGGGAGATGAGTGCGATCTGTGATCGAATACTTGTTATAAGAAAGGGTGAAATAGTAGGTGAGTTAGTCGGTAAAGAATCGTCAACAGAGCAGTTATTGACACTGGCACTTGGAGGTTAGGGCAGATGGAAAAGAATATCGAGAAAACGGATAGATCTGCGTTTTGGGCAAAATTTCTGAAGTTGCTCAAAGGAGAGTTGGGACTGATTCTAATTCTTGTGATCCTGATGGTAGTCTTCTCAGTGATATCTCCCTTCTTCTTCAATTCCAGAAATCTGCTCAATATAACCAGGCAGGTGTCGATAACCTTAATAGTCGCCATCGGAATGACCTTCGTCATCCTAACTGGAGAGATAGATCTTTCTGTAGGTTCTTCCGCAGCATTGGTAGGAGTTGCAACCGCAGCAGTTCTGACCGCTACGGGCTCAATATTTATTGCTATGATTGCGGGATTGGCTATGGGAATCGGTATAGGGCTTACAAATGGCGTTCTCACCGTCTACGGAAGAGTTCAATCCTTCATAGTAACGCTTGCAATGATGGGAATTGCGCGAGGAGTAGCGCTAGTGTGGACGGGAGGAAAACCAATATCTAGATTGCCGGTTAATTTCGGTATAATGGGCGCTGGTTATCTCGGTCCAGTGCCGGTATCAACGATTATTGCCGCCGGGGTCTTCGCTCTTGCCTTCTTTGTACTGAACAAAACCAAACATGGTATATATGTTAAATCGATCGGAGCTAACAAAGAAGCTGCCAGGTTATCAGCAATTCCTGTCAAGAAGTACAGGGTGCTTGCTTTCGCAATTTCCGGCCTCACGAGCGCCCTTGGTGGCATTCTCATAACTTCCAGATTGCTATCGGCGCAACCGAACGCTGCAGAAGGGCTTGAGATGAATGTCATCGCTGCGGTGATACTTGGCGGAGCCTCCCTTTCAGGAGGAGTGGGAACCGTGTTGGGCACACTCCTGGGAGCCATGGTAATAGGTGTTATTGATAATGGAATGAATCTAGTTGGAGTTTCATCGTTCTTTCAGCAAATCGTTAAAGGAGTCATAATACTCGTTGCCGTACTGGCAAAACGTAGTGATTAAGATTACCTATCAAAAAGGAGGGGTAACATGAAACGAATGCTTTTGGTAATTTTGATGGTTGGATTGCTGGCACTAACTGGCCTTGCGGCCAAGACCATTGGATTCTCAGTTTCCACGCTGGCGAATCCCTTTTTCGTAACCATGAAAGAGGGTGGAGAGGCAAAGGCAAGTGAACTTGGGTTGAAACTGATCGTTCTAGACGCACAGGACAAACCGGAAACTCAATTCGCTCAGATTCAGGATCTAATAACGAGAAAGGTTGATGTACTTATCATCAATCCAGTTGATTCAGATGCAATAGTCTCGGCAGTTCTTGAAGCAAATGCAGCCGGAATCCCGGTAATTACAGTTACAAGACCTTCGAATGGAGGAGTTGTGGCGCAGCATCTTGATATTGATAATAAAGAAGCCGGAATGCTGGCCGCAGTCGCCATGGCAGAGGCTCTTGACGGAAAAGGCAGAGTTGCGATTCTTGAGGGAATTCCCGGTGCGCCCTCGTCAGTAGACAGGCAAGCCGGTTTCATGGACGAGATGAAGAAGTACCCCGGTATTGAAGTCGTCGCATCACTGACAGCAAATTACTCAAGGGAAGAAGGCGCGAGAGTCGCTGACGACATTCTACAGGGGAACCCTGTTCTGGATGGAATTTACGCCCACAATGACGAAATGGCTCTGGGTGCTGTAAGATCGGCGATTGCCGCAGGAAGGCTGAATGAAATCAAGATCGTCGGAATCGATGCGACTGACGATGCAATTGCTGCAATTAAGGCTGGAGAAATGATTGCAACAGTTCAGCAGCAGCCCTACCTGCAGATGGAAATGGCAGTGATTGCGGCTCAGAGAATCATCAACGGTGCAAGCGTCGAACCAAAGGTTATCATTCCATTGAAATTAATAACTATTGACGTTCTTGAGTAAGCTGCAATTTCCTTGGAGAGCGGTGAGATGCCGCTCTCTTTTTTCCCCAGTGATTATTCATATATTGCGATTGACAAGTAACTTGACTTTGTCACGACAGGGAGTGCAAAATCAGTCATAGCGCAAAAGTTACAACAAAAAAATGCCAAATTGCCACCACGAACAGAAGCGACTTGAATCTTATCTAAATCAAAGAACGAGTTCAGATTGTTCCGTCACATTGTTGGGAGGCTTAATTCTAAAGAGCCTCACCAACCTATTCCCAAGCGGATCCCCCCTTGTCTTCAAAAAATAGTCCTTATGATTTGTAGAAAAACCCATCACCTGTAGTGATTTGAGAGATTCCTTCAGTTTTTGAGGAGATGCATCAATCCCATTCTTTTTTGCTTTAATCTCCAATGAGCGTTCCATTAGAAAAGCCAGAAAGCACAACACAAAATGTCCCCGGATTCTTTTTTCAGTCCAATGAAATATCGGGCGAGTTTCAAAGACCGTTGTTACTCTTTCGTCATTTTTGGTGACAAAGTCAGGAGGCTGCAGAGACCTTAAAGAAGTTCGGAGATATTAAATTCGCTGTATCTGAAGCTGAATTGAAAGAAAGAGTCGGAGGCAAGAGCGATGTTATCGGCCTATATCATGACGGAAAATCATATAACCTCGTTCTTCAAGGAAACAAATCGAAGGAAATCGAAGAAGCTGCGAAACTTATTTTGTCGGGAATTCAATTCGATGTATGGAAATCACTCGAAGTGGAGGAGAGCGATAGAGTAAGACTCGTTCCTCTGATTACGGTATTCGGTTTCAGCTTTGTAGTCATTATTTCTTTTGTTCTTGGTGGTATGGTTATCGGATTCAACATAATAGAAGAGAAAGAGTCCGGAGCTATGAGGGCTCTCATGGTAACTCCTATCACAAAGAACGAACTAATTTTTGGCAGAAGTGTCATGGGAATTGTGATACCTCTATTCCATGCGCTCGTTGCGACTTTGATATTCGATATCCCCGGCATCGACTATCTGAAGCTGATAATAGTTAGCGCTGTGAGCTCGATAATCGGAGTAGTTGTCGGCTTTCTCATCGGTGTAGTTTCATCCTCTCAGATGAGCGGCATTGAAAAGTTGAAGATCAGTGGCTGGCTATTGCTTATGCCTGTGATGCTAGTTTTCATACTTCCAGAGGGAGCGCAATGGGTTTCTTCTGGTCTCCTACTTGCTGGTCATTCGTGGCGTTACGGGATATTCTGAACCTGAGCTCAAAATGGAGCGGTTTTGCTTTCCAGATTTTGTGGACCTGTCTAACGACAGCTATATTATTCCTTTTAATAAAGAGCAAGATAAAAGGGGGGCTCCAGACTTATCAAAACTGAGGCGGGGCATTTCCACGCCTCCCTATTTCCATCAGATAAATATTTTTATGGGGCAAAAAATTAAAGGCAACTATCGGTTATTGTTACGACACTCTTGTAAGCGCTCCAGTAACGATCTGGGATGATTATCCTCCGTATAGTGAAAATAGTGGAATCCAATGCTGTTTCTCACAAAATCCTTCCGTTTTCCTCCCGTTACTTTGCCAAATTATCATGCAAGAATTGAGTTCCATTTTAGCTATAATTTTAGAGAATAGGGGAAATTCGCCCTTTTCTTCGTACTACATCGGTGAGATTCAATATAGACGAGAGGTGAGTAAAATGATTGAAGGCAAAGAAGTCTCCTCAGCGGGTCAGTTAAGATATGGCATGGTAGGCGGTGGCGAGGGATCTTTCATTGGCGACGTTCACAGAAAGGCAATAGCGATGGACGGTCTCGCACAACTTGTAGCTGGCTGCTTCTCGATTGATTACGAAGACACCATCAGGACTGCGAAAAAGCTTGGAGTTACTGACGACAGAGTATACAAAGACTACGAAGAAATGGCCGAAAGGGAGTCCTCCAGAGAAGACTGTATAGATTTCGTAAGCATATGCACTCCAAACGTCACTCATTATCCTATTGCAAAGAGGTTTCTTGAAGCAAATATAAATGTTGTTTGCGAGAAACCTCTTACTGTGGATGAGTCGGAAGCTGAGGAACTCTCAAGATTAGCTCAAGAGAAGAAGCTTCTCTTTGCTGTAGCATATGCCTACTCGGGAAACGCTATGGTCAAACACGCAAGAGAGATGATACAGAGAGGGGAAATCGGCGAGATTAGAGTCGTTATGGGAGAATATGCTCAGGACTGGCTGGCAACAAGGTTGGAAGATACTGGTAATATGCAGGCTTCCTGGAGAACAGATCCTTCTCAGACGGGAAAGTCGAACTGTGTCGGTGATATTGGCAGTCACATTGAAAACACTGTTTCTTATATTACGGGGTTGAAGCTCAAGTCCATCTGTGCCAGTCTGGACTCATTTGTTCCCGGAAGAACTTTGGATGACAACGCAGAGATTCTCGTCAGGTTCGACAACGGGGCTAGAGGAGTCTTCTGGGCATCACAGGTTGCAGTAGGACATGACAACGGCCTGAAGATAAGGATATTCGGAAGCAAAGGTTCAATCGAATGGGAACAGGAGAATCCAAACTACCTGAAGGTGGCATATGTAGGAGGGCCGGTTCAGATACTCTCAAGAGGCGGAGGTTACATGCTCCCGTCTGCGGCAAACGTCTCCAGAATACCTGCGGGACATCCAGAAGGTTACTACGAAGCTTTTGCGAACATATACAGGAATTTCGCAACGACTCTTATAAAAAAGAAAAATGGGGAAGATCTGTCTGACGCCGACTTCCCCACAGTAGAGGACGGTCTGGCAGGAGTTAGATTCATTGGAAAAGCAGTCGAGAGCTCCCAGAAGGGAAGCGTCTGGGTAGATCTGTAGTCAGGAGGTTTTGACATGGGAAAAAGACCAGTTACATTATTTACAGGCCAGTGGGCCGATCTCACTTTCGAAGAAATCTGTGAAAAGGCCAGTTCATGGGGATATGATGGTTTGGAGATAGCATGTTGGGGCGATCATATGAATCTCGAAATGGCTGCGAAGGACCCAAAGTACGTCGATGAAAGAAGGCGAATCCTCGAAAGACACAATCTGAAGTGCTGGGCCATCGGAGCACACCTAATGGGGCAATGTGTAGGTGATCTGTACGATGTCAGACTCGACGGCTTCGCACCGGCAAGCTGTGGAGGAAGTCCGGAAAAGATTCGAGCATGGGGTATCGAGCAAATGATGTACGCACCAACGGCCGCGAAGAACATGGGCTGTTACACAGTGACCGGCTTTACGGGTTCTCCCGTATGGAAGTTCTGGTATTCATTCCCCCAGACAACGGAGAAAATGGTGGAAGATGCTTATCAAGAGATAGTTGATCTCTGGACGCCGATTTTCGATAAGTTTGACGCCGAAGGAATTACCTTCGCTCTCGAAGTTCATCCCACTGAGATTGCATTCGATTATTACACTGCCAAGAGGTTGCTGGAAGTATTCAATTACAGAAAAACGCTCGGGTTCAATTTCGATCCAAGCCACCTCATCTGGCAGGGAGTCAAACCCCACCTTTTCGTAAGGGACTTCGCTGAAAGAATCTATCATGTACACATGAAGGACGCCGCAGTGACCCTCGACGGCAAAGCCGGAATTTTAGGATCAATGATGACCTTCGGTGACACTAGACGCGGATGGAACTTCAGGTCGCTCGGTCACGGTGACGTTGATTTTGAAGAGATAATTAGAGAACTGAATAACATAGGTTATAGCGGCCCCTTATCAGTAGAATGGGAAGACAGCGGAATGGAAAGAGAGTTCGGAGCGAAAGAAGCAGCCGATTTTGTGAGAAAAGTTGACTTTGAGCCTTCAAACGTCGCTTTTGACGATGCAATGAGAAGTTGAGGAGTGACCTAATGGGTGATGCCCTAATAAAGACCCAAGGAATTTCAAAGGAATTCTCAGGAGTCAGAGTTCTCGACAATATAGACATCGAGATAAACAAGGGAGAAATCTTTGGGATAATCGGAGAAAATGGCGCCGGTAAGTCTACGCTTGTCAAGATTCTCAGTGGAATCTACACACCCACAGAGGGAAAGGTCTTCTTTGAGGATAATGAAGTAGATATCAAGGACCCCTTGCATGCAAAAGCGATAGGCATCTCCATGATTCCACAGGAATTCAATCTGATCAACGAACTCAACGTCTACGAAAATATCTTTCTAGGCAGCGAAATTACTCGTAAGGGCTTTCTTAACAAGAGAGAGATGAAGAAGAGGACTGTCTCGCTTCTGGAGGAACTCAAGAAATCAATACATCCCGAGGAAAAGATTGAAAGGCTAAGCGTAGCCCAAAAGCAGATGGTTGAAATAGCAAAGGCAATTGCTTTTAATTCTAAGCTATTGATAATGGATGAACCGACAACAGTCTTAACTCTAAATGAGATCGAGACCCTCTTTGACCTAATGAGAAATCTTAAAGAAAGCGGTGTCACGATCATCTACATATCTCACAAACTTAAGGAAGTCAAAGAGATCTGCGATAGGGTTATGGTTCTGAGAGATGGAAAGACGATTAGCATCAGTCAAGCTGACGAGGCAGATGAAGAAGAAATGGCGAGGAGGATGGTTGGTCGTGAACTGAGCCAGGTCTTTCCCGAGAAGGTTTCACCCTCTGAAGAGATTGTCTTTGAAGTTGAGGGTCTATCTTTGCATGGCCTTCTGGAAGACATTTCCTTCGGCCTTCGCAAAGGTGAGATTCTCGGCTTTGCTGGTCTGGTGGGCGCCGGAAGGACTGAGCTTGCCGAGACGATCATTGGCATCAGAAAGAAAGACTCCGGCAAGATCAGCATCAACGGAAAATCAGTCGAGATTAGATCTCCTATCGATGCCGTGAAGAACAAAATAGCTTACTTGTCTGAAGACCGCCAGGGAAGCGGAATCCTCACTTCGTTCGACATGATAAAGAACACCACCCTCATTTCACTGCCTTCCTACTCTAAGATACTTATCAACAACAAGTTGGAGAAGGAAAAGACAAAGAAGTACGTTGACAAGTTCAACATCAGGGCAGCATCTCTGAAGACGAGGCTGGAGTTCTTCAGCGGTGGTAATCAGCAGAAAGTGTCTCTCGCCAAATCCCTCGATCCGGAGCCCGAAATATTCATCTTTGACGAACCCACAAGAGGAATTGACGTTAACGCGAAGAGAGAAATATACAGATTCATAAACGAGCTAGTTAGGGAAGGTGTATCCTGTATTCTGATCTCCTCTGAACTTGAAGAAATCATGGGCATGTGTAATCGCGTGATCGTTATGAGAGAAGGGAGGATTATGGGAATCCTTGAAGGAGAACATATCAATGAAGAGGAGATAATGCTTCACGCCACTGGACTCAAGGGGGTTGCTTAGATGGCAAGAGAGAATGTCCGTAGACGATTCGAATACGAGAAGTTTGGTCCGTTAATAGCTCTTGCGATTCTGTTCGTGATATCCGCTTTCGCCAGCCCGTATTTTCTTCAGACTCAGAATCTTCTAAATATTTTGAGGCAGGTTTCTTATACTGGAATCATAGCGCTAGGTATGACCTTTGTTATAATTTCGGGAGGAATCGATCTTTCGGTCGGCTCGATGGTTGCACTGGTCGGTGGAATTGTTATCCTTGCACTGAACTGGCTTCTGGGAGTGTTTGGTGCAAGCGGGGAACCATGGGCCATATTCTTTGCCCTTCTCATCGGGCTGGGTTTCGGTGCTGGACTTGGAGCTCTTAACGGATTGATGGTCACCCTTGGCAAGATAGCACCTTTCATTGCTACTCTAGGTACCATGGCCATATTCAGATCGATGGCGTTGTATATAGGAAGTGCCGGTGTATTCAGATCGCAGAGTAGGCTCTTCCCGGATCTTGGAATGGGGAGAATTCTAGGAATTCCGAACCCGGTTATCGTTTTCATAAGTCTTGCGGTGGTCTTTGCCATAATACTCAATAAGACACGTTATGGTAGGTACCTTTGTGCTGTAGGCTCCAATCCGAAAGTCGCAAAGTATTCTGCAATAAAGGTAAATCTAACGAGATTCATGTCATACGTAGCAGTCGGAATAACCGTAGGATTCTCCGCTGTCTTTCTCTCGGCCAGATTGAATTCTATGAGTTCCACTAACGGCGGTCTCAATTATGAACTTGATGCCATTGCAGCAGTCATAATCGGCGGAACACCTATGACAGGTGGTTCGGGTTCGATTTTTGGAACCGTAATCGGAGCGATCACTCTCGGAATAATAAACAACATGCTGAACATGCTGGGAGTCTCACCGTATCTGCAAGGAACGGTCAAGGGAGTAGTAATAATTGGCGCGGTCTTGATACAGAGAAAGAGAGCTCAATAACCCCGTTGGGGCCAAAGGAAATAGGAGGTGTTTTTTGTGAAAAAGGCATTAGTTCTCATGATCCTTGTAGTGTTTGTACTCTCGGCTTTTGCAATGGCTGCCGAGAAGATTAAGATTGGTGTCGCCATCCCGAGTGCAGATCACGGCTGGACAGGTGGAATAGTATGGTGGGCACAGAGGGCAATAAAGGACTGGAACGAAAAGGATCCCGATGTTGAGTTCTTCCTAGTCACTGCCGATTCACCCGCGAAACAGGTTGGAGATGTTGAAGACCTCATGGTAAAGGGCATCGATGCTCTTGTAATTCTTGCTCATGACTCCGAACCACTCACGCCGATAGTTGAGAAAGCGTACAACAGCGGGGTATTTATTGTCTCCGTCGACAGAGGTCTCACCAAGCCTGTCGAAAACGTGTACGTTGCCGGCGATAACCCGGGACTTGGAAGGGTCTCCGCCGAGTGGATGGCAGAAGCTCTTGATTACAAAGGCGATATAGTGGTTCTTGAAGGCATTCCATGTGTAATAAACAGCGAAAGAGTCGACGCATTTAATGAAGTAATGGCTAAGTATCCAGACATAAGAATTCTCGATTCCCAGCCCGCTTACTGGGATACAGCCCGCGGACTGGAAATCATGGAAAACTATCTCCAGAAATACCCAAAGATCGACGCCGTTTGGGCACAGGATGACGACGTTCTCGTTGGAGTTCTTCAAGCCTACAGGGAGTCAGGAAGAAATGATATCAAGCTCTTCCTCGGTGGCGCCGGATCAAAGGAAATGATAAAGAAGATCATCGACAATGACCCTCTCGTGAAAGCAGATGTTACATATCCGCCGTCAATGATCGCTACCGGTATTTCGATGGCTGTATTCGCAATGAGGGGCCATCCACTGGAAGGATTCTACCAGCAGCAGATTCCTTCTAAGATAATTCTCGCCGCAGAGCTTATTACAGCTGAAAACGCTGAACTCTACTACGAACCTGATTCGATATTCTAGATTTTTTGGGTCAGCAAGATATTCCCGGAGATCTTTGATCTCCGGGTTTTTTGTTGGTAAAGACAAAAGGCATTGTCAAATCTCTTTTGAGCCAATAATAAGCTATTTATGAATTCTCATATATTGAATCGCATTGATGTAGCAAACTTTGTAGCCCTCTCTCATGTCATATGTAGTAAGGAGAAAGAGGGGGCGATAGAATGAAGGGTTTTGGGGCAATGGTTCTTTTCGTTTTGGCTGGTGCAACTGTCTTTTCAAACGGAGTAGTGGTTCCACCGTATCCAATTGAAAGGGGTCTAGGCGGGTTTGTTATGAACTCTCACAATGTTCATATAAAAGTCGAAGACGGAATTGCAACTGTGATTATCGAGGAGGAATTTGAGAACAAATCCATGAGATTGCTTGAAGCGGTGTATCTCTTCCCAATACCATCTTCGGCCGTGATTAGCGACTTCACTATGAAGATAGGGGATCAAGTTCTTAAGGGAGAAGTACTGCCGGCAGATCAGGCCCGAGAAATCTATCAGGAAATTGTCGCAAAAATGAAAGACCCTGCATTGCTCGAGTACGTTGGAACTCAACTGATCCGAATGAGCATATATCCCTTTGAACCGGGAGAGAAACGCCAGTTCCTGATCCAATACAGTCAGCCTCTCGAGATTTCTTCTAATTCTTATTCGATGATCTATCCTTTAAAGATTGATAGCTTTCTCTCTGCTCCGATAGGAGCTGTCAACATCAGAGTTTCGGTCCCGTTTGAGATTGCAGAGGTCTATTCGCCGACTCACCCGTTCAGAGAGATGGAAAGTGCGTCGGGCAGGGATTATATCTTTAGCGCAACCGATTTCGTGCCAGGTTCAGACGTAGCTTTGGTTCTCACATCATCGGAAGACGAGATACCTTCATCCCTTGCCACCCACTGGGATGATGCCATGAATGAAGGATACTTCCTTCTTACAATTATTCCTAGACTGAAAGAAGAAACAATCATTCCCAAGGATGTTGTCTTCGTTCTCGACATTTCCGGCTCGATGTACGGCGAGAAGATGGAGCAGGCAAAAAGAGCTCTGGAGCAGGTCCTTCAGATGCTTCGCTCTGGCGACCGCTTTGCGATTGTGACTTTCGATGGCCATGTCCACAATCTCACGGGAGGATTGCTCGATGCATCGGAAAGGGCTGTCTGGATAGAGAATGTAAGGCGCATTCAGGCAGATGGCATGACAAATATCTATGACGCTCTTCAAACGAGCATAGACATGTTTAGCAAAGACGACCAGGGAAGGTTCAAAGTGCTCCTCTTTCTCACAGATGGAGCTCCCACCGAAGGAATTACGGACACGGGGAAGATAATCAACGATGCAACTCCCGAGGCAAGAGCCAGAAATGTACACCTGTTTTCTTTTGGAGTAGGAACGGGCGTTGTCGCTGAACTTTTGGACAGACTGGTTCAGGAAAACGCTGGAAGGGTAAGTTACATTGTTGAAGGTGAAAACATTGAAGGAAAGGTTACCGATCTTTACAGGACGATCGAGACGCCGGCTCTAGAGAATGTGACTATATCTATCGAAGGATCGGAGGTTGCGAAGGTTCTTCCGACCGGCCCGCATTCTCTATTCTCCGGACAGGCTCTAAGACTCTCCGGCATTTACTTTGAAGAGGGCGATCTGAAAGTAATCGTAGAAGGAACAAGAGGATTAGAGAGATACAGATACGAGTATCTATTCAGAGTTTCAAAGAATCCTGACAACCCATTTATTGCAAAGATCTGGGCACAGAAGAGAATTGCTCATCTTGCAAATATCTACAGGTATGATTCCTCTCTCTCTATAGCGGCAAAAGAAGAAGTGAAACAAGAGATTATCGCTCTTTCAAAGAAATTCAACATAATTAACGAGTTCACCTCCTACCTGATTGCCCCTGAAAGAATACAGACCTCTACCCTGGGAGACAGGGGCGGGTTCAGCGCCTCCCCCGCTGTAGATGCCGTAATGGCTGCAAAGTCTGTTGCCGAGATGGAGCAAGACCAGTTTGTCGGAAGCGGAGCCTCTGACTACAAATTTGTAGACAGTGTCGGATTTGCTCTCGAAAAAGGAATATGGGTTCAGGACGACGAAGAGGTCAAGACACTTGAACCGATAAGCCTTGTTGCTTACAGCAAAGCTTATTTTGAATTGGCTGATAGAAGCGAATGGGTTGCAAAGGTCTTCGCCCTTGGAGAAAGAGTCAAGTTCATCTTCAATGGAATGCTTTTTGAGATCTCAGACAAAGGAATAGAGAGCGTTGAAGAGCTGGACGAAATCCTGAATTAGGCATTGTTTTCTAATAGAAACCCTCAAAAAGACCGTGTTAGTTAGAAGGAACGCAAGACAACTGCGTTCCTTTTGACCGGGTTTTAGTTATTATTACCCATAAGTTTTTTTGTTCGGATCAGAGCCGTTGCTTACACAATGTCATCTGAACACTGTTTAGACGAAGTATTAAACGAGAGGATGAGAAAGTATTATGTCGAGATTTTCTCTTTTTAGGGAGGGCGAACGGCCTTCGTCCTCAGCTACTAAGCCTCACTTTCTTTATCAAATAAATTCTCACGGTCTCCGTACTTCTATCATCGGCTTTTGAAGTTTAGCATCTGTAGGTTTTGCGGTTAAAAGAGTTCAAGAAACCGAGCCTGTCACGAAAAATAGATAGAAAGATTTATAAAAGAGAAAAGGAACGCAGAGGTTGCGTTCCTTTTCAATTTGCTTCGTTCATTCAGTTATTTTAACTGTGAGGCCCTTGAATCAGATGCCTGCAAGATTCATCGTTTCTACCGGATCAATCTCCAATTATCGGGGCGAACTGGAAGTCAATCCAGTTGTCGCCACCGGAGAGAGTTATCGTCTGAGCGTTGTTTAGATTGGGTTTGCCGCCTGAATAGTTGTAATATCCAAGAAGATCTCCAGTGTCAATCGTTCCGCTTTCGTCCATATCCCTCCAGGCGAAGATTTCGACCTGAGAATTGCTTACGTCACTGAAATGGTATGCACCTGAGTCAGATAGGTTGGTGCTGGTAATATTGGTGCCAGTTGACGGATTTCTCAAGAAGACTTTGAACTCCTGCGGCGAGGTAATGGCATCGAGAGCCGCTTCCGCGTCTATTAGTCCCCAGCCGTAGTAGTAGTCTCTGCCCGGTGTTCCAAGATCAACTGCAGTATTGCGCAACACACTTCTGATATCATCGGGATCGGTCAACCCGGCTCCCATAAGAAGAGCAACTAAGCCAGTTACATGTGGTGTGGCCATCGATGTTCCCTGCATATACATATAGGTGTTGCCCAAAGGAGTCCATCCGGTGCTGTATATTCCGTTTGGATCGGTGCCTGATCTCATATATCCTCCCGGTGCCACAACGTCAAGCTCAGACCCATAACATGAGTAAGGAGATATCTTGATTGTGCCTTCGTCTTCCCATATCGCTCCAACAGCAATAGTTTCTGGATAGCGGGCAGGATAAAGTATATTACCGTCTCCATTGTTTCCAGAAGCTGCGACCATAACTACTCCATTTCTGGCCGCGTATTTCACAGCATCATATACGGCCGGGCTGTCTGAAGCTCCTCCAAGACTCATATTAATGACCTTCGCCCCATGATCGACTGCGTAGATTATGCTGTTCATAAGAGCTGCTGCATCTTTGATTCCCCTGATCGGGATCAAGGTGATTCCAAATCCTCCCCAGGTAACTCCAGATACGCCTTTACCATTGTTTGTAAGAGCGGCTATCGTTCCAACGACGTGAGTTCCATGGCTGTCTTCGGAAGTGTTCGGTTCCGAGACATTAGTGTTGTTGTCTATAAAGTTATAACCGGACTCAAAAATTCCTGCAAGATCGGGATGACTCGTGCTGAATCCCGAATCGATTACCGCAACAACCACACTCCTGGAGCCAACCGTGTAGTCCCAAGCTCGAGGTAAATTGATCAGCGGGTAGTTCCACTGTAGCGAGTAGTAAGTATCATTCGGTGTTGTCTCAAGCGCATAGAAAGTGCTGTTTCTAGAAACCTGGACAACCCCTTGCAATCCTCTCAGCTCCTCTTCGCTAGCAGTCGTTCTTACGTGCAAGTATTTCAGTTCACTGTAGTAGTCTTCTATTCTGTCAATTAACTGTATCTCGGGAAGAGAGGCGGCGGAGAATGATCCCTCAGCTTCCTTGAATGATTCTACCTTCAATAGATATTCATTCTCGATGTATTCCGGTTTGTCGTTCGTCGTTCTTATTTCCGTATTGGAGAGTATCTCCATCTCATTCAGGTCCGCTGTCTTTATGTTTCCCGTATACGGGGTAACGGTTCCAAAGATATTCTTCGTCGTGGTTTCTGCATTGTAGTGTGCAATAACGTTCTTGGGAGAATTGACGTTAACAGTTATGGGGTTCGCATCTCCCATGTTCGCTCCGTTTATTACCCAGTGAGAGAAGGTGTAACCAGCTCTTGTTGGTGCGGTGAAGTTCTTCACTGTGCCCGCGATATACCACCCTGCACCTTCTATGGTTCCGCCTGCCGGGTTTGTATCCGTTGTGACTTTGTACTCTACTTTCATCTCTGCGGTATAGGTCATATCTGAGTTCAAGGTAATCGTTCTTGGGTTGTTAGTATTCGTGTCGCTCCACTGTATGAAGGTGAAGCGGGTATCAGTTCCTGTCACTTGAGCTGATTTATCTTTCTCTTGAGGGGAAGTAACTTCGATGGCTCTTGAAGTTCCGCTGTTGAGAGTCACTGTCTTCGGCGAAGTGTAGTTAGTACCACCAATGCTGATGTTCAATCCGGTTTCCGGAGATGTAGTAACCGTAAGAGTGTATTGCAGCTGCTGCTCCGCAAAAACTGCAGTAACATGATACGGTTTGTCCAAATATAACTCTAGAGGACGTGCACTTCCTACATCTTGGCCATTGACATACCAATGGCTGAAGTTGTAAGGGCCGACATCGCCGCTGAAGTCGAACAGCCATTCAGTGCCTCTTTCTGTCCAGAAATCGGCAACTTCAGCGACTTCTGATGGTGAGGAATCAACGGTGATGCGATACTCGGTGTCCATTTCTGCAGTATATGTAATATCAGAGTTGACCGTCACATTTCTGGGATTCGAAGCATTGCCATCATTCCAGCTACTGAATACGTATCTCGAGTCTATTCCCGTAAGCCAGGGTGATATGTCCTTCTGCTGTGGAGTCACTGCCGAGATCTGCTTCGTTGTTCCACTGTTCACAATCATTCCTTTGGGTGAAGTAAAAAGCGTCCCGTCGATTCTTATGTCAAGTGCCAGATCTGGAGAGGTGGTGACAGTCAAATTACACGGAACTTGATTTGCAGTGTAAACGGCAACAACGTTCTTAGGCTCGTTAATTGTAACGCCAAGAGTCATCGAGGAACCCGAGTTTGTCCCATTTACAAGCCAATGGCTGAATGTATAACCTGCTCTTATTGGTGCGGTGAAATTCTTAACCGTCCCCGCAGTGTACCATCCTGCGCCAGCAACGTCTCCGCCTGCTGGACTGGTCGATGTTGTCACTTTGTAATCGACCTTCATCTCTGCCGTGTAAGTCATATCGGAATTGAGGGTTATAGTTCTCGGGTTGCTGGTGACCGTATCGCTCCACTGAACAAAAGTGAAACTAGTATCCGTTCCTGCTACCTGACCCGATCTATCTTTCTCTTGAAGAGCGGTAACGCCAATATCCGTTGAAGTGCCGCCATTGAGAGTAACCGTCTTAGGTGAGTCATAACTTATGCCAGCTATGCTGATGCTCAGTCCGGTTTCCGGCGCAGTCGTGACAGTCAATGTGAATTTGGTAGGGGTCGGACACCCCGCAAGCATAATGATCAGTGTTGCGGATAAGGTTATAAGAGCAAAAAACTTGATCTTCATAGATACCTCCTCGCGATGGAAGGAAACATTTCGCATAATCAAGTGTATATGAGGGCTTCAGGTTAGGAATTGCTTGACAATGTGTTAGCTCCGACAAACAATCCTAGCATGAATCATGCTATATATAGCAGCCAATTCCACTCTTAGGACGAAGCAGAGTATTGCCAACCGGAAGTCGTTATGAAAGCGATTGAAAGCTGCGTTTAACTGACAGAGCATGGTTTATCAAACTATCGTTGCTTTCTTTATTTCTTTAGACAGGCTCTCTTTTTTTTTGTACATCTTTTCATCGGCAACAATCAGCAGTTCTCTTATTGTCTTGCCGTTTTCTGGATATACTGCGATACCCACACTGGCAGTTAGCTTTACACGTCTTCCCTTTACAGAAAAGGGCTCATCAAAGGCTTCATGCACTTTTGCTTCAGCCTTTATGGCCCCTTCTGTTCCCGTTGAAGGCAGAATGTACACGAATTCATCGCCACCCATTCTTGCAGTTAAGTCACTTTTACGGCAGATCGAACTTAGACGTTTCCCAATGCTTTTAAGAAGAGCGTCACCGAAGTCATGGCCAAGAGTATCGTTAACTCCTTTGAAGTCATTGAGATCGAGATACAGGATAGCCATTTCTTCCCCATTCCTTTTTGAGAGCTCTATTTGCCTCATTGCACAGTCAAAGAAGGCTCTGCGATTCGGAAGGCCTGTTAGGTGATCTTCCATTGATAGTCTTTCCATTAGCTCCCTTTGCCTTCTGAGTTCATTGACAGTCTGAATTCTCAACAGAAGAACCGAGATCGCCTTTCCGAACCCTATTGCAGTGCTAATTATCTCCTCGTCGTCAAAAGCAGTCGGCGAATTAAAACTGTCGAGGTTGAAATACATTTTCACTTCGTCATCGATCTTTATCGGGATAGATAGAGTACTCATTATTTCTCGCAGCCTTCCTCCATTAATTATCCTTTTGAGCCGTTCATTTTCCATTCGGTAGTCAACACTGTAGTCCTTTATAACAACTACCTTATCACTTCCTTTCTGGATTAGTTCTTCTGTACTGAAGGAAACTGACTTCAATTCTTCAAAGTCATAGTTGTATGTGGCAACAAAGTGAAAACGTCCGTCATCTTGCTTGAGAAGAAAGGCAGCTGCATCTGCTCTTGGAAAGGCTTTCACACACTTCATAAGAAAGTACTTGTAGGTCTTTTCGTCGAAATCGCTTTCAAGTACCTCTGTGATTAACTCATTAAGAACTCTTTGGAACTTGCTTTGCTCACTCAGAGCGGACTCAATCTTTCTAAGATGAGTAACGTCCTTAAAGGTAAGAACTATCGAATCAGGATCCTCCTTTGAATCTCTTCCTATCACTAGATTGATTTCCGCATTTAATCTAGACGTATCGGAAGTAATCAATTCACCTGAAAACGAAGCAGCGTTTTGACCAGCAAACAGAGATGTTTTCGCTTCTTTGTAAGCTTTCTCACTTCTCTCAGAGAGAAAACCGAAAAAAGCCCGGTTCACAAGATCTTCTTCCTTGTATCCCAGTAGAGCACATGCGGTTCTATTAGTAAGCAGAATCCTATCTGATAGATCGAGAATAAGTATTCCATCAAGCGAATTGTTTACAACGGCGGTGAATTCGGAGATTCTCTTCTTACGCTCCCTTAAGTGGTAGATAACGTTAACTAGAAGGATTGGGAAGCCCGCAGCCAGCAGTCCCAATGAAATGAATTCGTAGGCTGCCATCCCGGTTAGTGCTTCAACTAGATCGAAATACGTTGACAACGATAACAGGATAAGGCCGACAGGAATCCCCCGATGAAGCTCCTTGCTTCCAAGAAGGTAGGCTGCGACAAGTAAAGCTCCGATTACAACCATCTCACTCAATATCGCCAGTAACTTAACCGGCTCAATCGAATGCAGGGAAAAGACAATTACAGATATGACAAGAATCGCCGCTGAAGTAAGATATACCTGCAGCTTGCTTCCCGAAATGTTCAATTCGCTATCACCTCATTAGCATTATACATTCATTAAATAACCCTATCAGTCAAGAAAGCTCAATTCTGCTGCACGGCGACATTATACGCTTCAAAGTCTATCGAAGACTTCGCACCTTCCCACTCACGGAAGTATCGAAAAACGATCGAGGTGTTACCCTCATCAACCGCCTGGAAGGTCCAGGTAACTCTCGAGGGAGCCCCGACCTTTCCGCTAGTGTCTGTCACTACATCTTTTGCGACTTCCCTAACTCCATCTCCGAGTATCTCATAATGCCATGTGTACCCTGTGCTCGCATTCTCTTCTAGAGTGATGGTGAAGGTTGAGCCGATATTCACTTCGTTCATGAGAAGCTTCAGATCAACTTGCCCTTTTCCTTCCCCAGAGACATCGACGGTTAACGCCCTGAAGTCTACCGATTGCTTTTCTCCTTCCCACTCTCTGAAGAGTTTTAGCGTGATCAGCGTCTTTCCTTCCTTTGCCGCGGTCATTATCCAACCTTTTACAGAAGGAGCCCCGGGCATAAGACTCGGTGCGTTATGCTCTTCAAGAAAGTTTCTAAGCACACCTGACGGTTCCGCGGAAATATGCCAGAGATAACCCGTTGACGGGTTCTCCTGGATCTCAAGAGCGGCCAGTTGAGATACCATCATTGTGTTTGAAGACTTCACCAGCTCATTCGACAACCCCAGCACAGTAGTCAAGGCAACAATACAGATAATAACAAGAATTCTTTTCACGAATTCTCACCTCCTATAAAATGAATAGTTCTTCCTGCCTTCCATCTAGATAGTCGATCTTGTTGTTCCTGAAAGCGACCGTTTCTTCAAGGAATCCGTAGACCGGCTGGTCATCCCAAGAGAGCAAAGGAGACCGGCAGTTCAGCTCCATAGCAAAACAAGTCGAATTCCTGATCTTGAGATCTCCTGTACCCGGGATCTTCTCCTGATTATTCCATAGACCGATGGTCGGTCCGGCCCCATGGCCGTGATACCCTACAGGGTGAGAGTAGATTGTCGCGTCCAAACCCCTTTCCTTTGCATCTCTTAAGGAGATGCTTAGCAACTCGTTTCCGCTTATACCTTCTATGAAATTCCGTGCCAGAATATCCTGAACTTCGTTTGTCTTCCTTATCACATCATCTAGCCCTTCCGGCAGATCGTTCTCTTCATCGCTCTTCAGATAAAACATCTGCTGGGTATCCGTCGCGAGACCACTGTAAATAAAACCGAAGTCACAGTGAAGGAGATCTCCCCCCTCAATCACTCCGATCTTTCTGGGATCTTCTGCGCCACGCCTTTGAAGGTCTACATCCGGGCCAAACCAGGTTCTCAAACCGAGATTCGATGCGAGTTTTTTCAGTCGAATTTCGATATCTCTGGTAGTTGTAACCCCCGGAATGATATTCTCTCTAGAGAAGGCGTTACCAATTATTGTGTGTGCAATCCTGTCGAGCTTTCTGTAGACTTCAATCTCCCTCTCACTCCTTGTTTGCAACCAATTTACAGCGATTCTCTCGGCGCTCACGAGATGTATATGATCGTCAAACTTCTGTCTTAGAGACTCGAAAAGCGAATGAGTAATTCCGTCGGCCAACGCGAAATCCTCTGAAAAGTTCAGACCGAGTGTTCTTATCTTCAAATCTCTCAGAAGCTTAGCTATTGATTTGAAGACATCTCCTTCCTCAATTGTCCAAGCGCATTGATAGAACTCCTCCATTCGACTTCCGTAAGGAGACAGCACGAATCTCTCTTCCTTCGTGAACAGGAACGCGGTTACTCTGCTTGCCCCATTGAACGAACCGGGAAGGAGTGTCTTGATTATCGGGTCTTCATTATTCTCCCTTCCTATTACCATCCAGGCATCAAATTCCTCTTCTTCGAGAAGTCCTGGCAAAACACTGTTCAATCTATATTGCAGGATTTCGTTGTACTCAACAATCCGTTGTTCTTCCGAGGGCATATTCTCGCAAATCTCTTTATATTGATCTGCAGAACTATTCATCAATATCTCCATCATCTTTGCCTATCGGGATATCTATCTCTGAGTTCTTAAGAAGCTTTTTGAGAAACTCATCATTCTCCTTTAGAAAACTCTCTTCAGTAACTAGACGGATGCCCATTGGTCCTTTGCTTCTTATCCTCAGTTTCTTGTGTGCGCTTTTCTGTCGGCTAATGAGTTTGTAAGTAATACCGTTGACTTCGACAAATCCCTTGACCTCCAATATAACACCTCCTGAGATAATCTATCATTTATGATTCGCAAAACAAAGAACTGTGCTCTCTTGCGTTGCAGGAAAGATACGGAGTAGAATAGAAAAGCCGTGAATGAAAGGAGAAGGAATTGCTTTTTCAGACCGAACCAGGAAGATTTCAGAGTCTTGATTACCTTTTCGGAGAGCTCGCTCAAAACCTCGCATATCTTTCGATCCTCCATCAAAACACGCGGGGAGCGGTCTACACTGATAACCCCGACTAGCCACAATTGGCTGTTGTATGGAACTGCTGTGATACTGTACTAATTGGAGGGTATATTGTCGGGGCTGCAGATTCGATACTTCTTGAGTTCTTCTCTGAAACGCTAATCCCCGAAGCAAAAGCGAGAGGGATACCTTCACTGAACGTCTATTCAGCTACTGATTTTTTTGAGAGACTTGGAGATCTTCTTGGGTTAATGAATCCCAGAAAAAAGATAAAAAGATAGCTCTTTCAGTTGCGTCAACTAGACACTCGAGATGTATCAGGTTTCATGATGGATCATTCCCTACAGAGGATTACGAAAAGAACGTTTGAGACAGGACTGGTCAACTCCCTCGCTGTTGAGGGATGGATATATTCACTCTAAGAAGATCTCGATTCCTTCATTGATAAGAGCGATGGCTACATGATAGTCAGGGTTGGTGTAATACTAAGCTGGTGCATAGGTGTTTACAGATCCGATGATAGAGTTGAAGTTGGTTTGGAGATGGTCGCAGAGTATAGGAAGAGGGGATTTGGTTTGGCCGTATCACGGGCATACACAAATGAATTCTTGTCCAGGGGGCTGATAATTGACTGGCACTGCAACTACGAAAACTTGCCATCAATTTCAATTGCTAAGGATCTAGATTCGAAGAAAAGGCAGAGTATTCAGTCTATGAAATAAGGCTCTGAAAGAGGCGATATGATGAAACATTCGACACTAATCTGCACTGCTTGCGGAAAAGAGTATTCTCAAGAATACTTCCGCTGCACGTGCGGAGAACCACTGGAAATCGTAATCGAAAACCAGAAGCTCATTAAGCTTCAATTCAGAAGATCAGAAATGTTGGAGAGCTTTTCTCATCTTTTACCAGAACTGAAGGATAACAACTTTCTTTCGATGGGAGAAGGATTGACTCCACTAACAAGACTGGAGAATACCACTCTTGATGGACTGGAACTGTTCGTTAAGAACGAGTCGATAAACCCCACCTGGTCATTTAAGGATCGGGGAAGCTATCTGGCAACGCTTGACGCTATAAATCAAGGATACAGACAAATCGGCACAGTCTCTACGGGCAACATGGGGGCTTCCGTCGCCGCCTATGGAAAGAGAGCAAATCTGAGAACAACGATCCTGATTTCAGATTCCATTCCAGAAGAGAAAATAGCTCCAATCGCAATATATGGACCAAGAGTCCTCAAGGTTACGGGAGACTACGGTGACCTGTACCACAAGTCTGTAGAAATTGGCGCGAAAGCCGGGATTTACATGGCAAATTCAGATGTTCCAATGAGGGTTGAAGGCTCGAAGACGATTGCGTTCGAGATATTTCTTCAGTTAGGTGAAAAGGTTCCTGACTTTGTTGTTGTTCCAACAAGTTCTGGAGGCAATTTGAGGGGCATCGAAAAAGGCTTTCGCGAACTAAAGAAATTTGGATTCTCGAATACCCTCCCGAGAATTGTTGTAGCGCAGGCGATGGGATGCTGCCCCATACATCTGGCCTTTTCACAAGGGGCTGAAACCGTCTCGCGATTTATCGATCCTTGTACTGTCGCTCATGCTATCGAAAATCCTTTCCCTCCAAGCGGGAACGCAGTACTGAAGATTTTGAGAGAAACTGATGGAATAACTGTCGCAGTAGATGAAGCGAGTATCCTTAAAGCTCAAAGAGATCTGGCTGAAAAGGGGCTCTTCGCCCAACCAGCCAGTGCTGTGCCTTTCGCAGCTTTGAACAAACTGCAAAAAGAAGTGAATATGAAGAGAGCTGTTGTTGTTGCAGTTCTCACAGGGTCAGGGCTGAAGTACCCCACAATTCTTGAGAAGCATCCTTCGAAGATAGAAATAACTGATCTTATCTCTCTTGGAGAAACCCTAGAACGGAATCCTAACTGTATCCAGTAAGGAGATCGGCTAGCAACCGGCTTTGTCCCGGACAGAGTTCAACCAAAAAACCAGTGATTATTGTCAGTCTTATACTAAGAACGCTATACGATTTAATTATGTAATTATTTAGATCTAAACTATCCTCTCTAGCAAAGACTTATATTATGTCTTAATTATGATTATCTCTTCTTGACAGGTGCACTCCACTTACCTATAATAGATTTGTAGATGTTGAGTTGGTGGCAAGGAGGGAAATCAGATGGCAAATAAGGAATACACAGTTGGTATTGACCTTGGAACTACAAATTCAGTTATTTCGTGGGTGAAGCCGGACGGTAACGTTGAGGTCATTCCCAATGCTGAGGGGAATCGAACCACCCCATCGATAGTTTCTTTCAGCAAAACGGGAGAGATCATTGTCGGCGAACCCGCCAAGAGACAAACGATACTAAATGCAGACAGAACAGTAAGATCTGTGAAGCGAAAAATGGGTTCCGACTACAAGGTGAAGATTGATGATAAGGAATACACGCCTCAGGAGATAAGCGCTTACATTCTGAAGAAGATGAAGGCCGACGCCGAGGCTTACCTCGGAGGAAAGATAACACAGGCGGTAATTACTTGTCCCGCATACTTCAACGATGCTCAGAGGCAGGCCACAAAAGAGGCTGGTATTATTGCTGGACTGGAAGTCCAGAGGATCATTAACGAACCAACAGCAGCTGCCGTAGCTTACGGAATCGACAAGAAACGCGGGGATAAGAAGATCATAGTATATGATTTGGGTGGAGGAACCTTCGACGTCTCCGTATTGGATATAGGTGACGGTGTAGTCGAAGTCTTGTCAACGTCGGGCAACAACCACCTCGGTGGAGATGACTTCGACCAGAGGTTGATTGACCATATAGCGGAAGACTTCAGAAAGAAGAACAACGTTGATCTTCGAAAAGACAAACAGGCGTTCCAGAGGCTTAAGGATGCCGCAGAAAGAGCAAAGATAGAGCTTTCTTCAAAGTTTGAAACGGAGATTTCCTTGCCTTTCATAACTGCAACTGCCGATGGACCATTGCATCTTGAAATGAAGATAACTAGATCTACACTAGAGTCTCTGATAAAGGATCTTGTGGAAGGCACCAGAGAGCAGATAGAGAGAGCAATGAGCGATGCAAAACTCTCTCCGAAAGAGATAGATGAAGTGCTTCTTGTAGGAGGTTCAACAAGGATTCCAATGGTTCAAAGTTTCATCAAATCGATCTTCGGCAAAGACCCGAACAAGAACATAAATCCAGATGAGGCCGTTGCTATCGGAGCAGCTCTGCAAAGCGGAATACTGTCCGGCAGTGTAGAAAGTGATCTTGTGCTCGTAGATGTCACTCCTTTGACTTTAGGAGTAGAAGTAATGGGCGGTTTGATGGAACCGATCATCGAGAGAAACTCTACCGTTCCAGTCAAGAGATCGAAAGTTTTCACTACAGCGGCCGACGGGCAGACGGAAGTGGAGGTAGCGGTCTACCAGGGAGAAAGAACTATGGCAAGAGACAACATGTCTCTTGGAAGCTTCAAGCTTACCGGAATCGCTCCCGCTCCTAGAGGAGTTCCTCAGATTGAAGTGACTTTCGATATTGACAGCGATGGAATAGTTCACGTCTCCGCAAAAGACCTGGGAACCAATAGAGAACAATCCATGGTGGTAAGTGGAAGACAGAAGATGTCAGAAGAAGAAATAAAGAGAGTGGTAGAGGAAGCAAAGAAATACGAAGAACAGGACAAACAAAAGAAACAGGAAATTGAGTTGAAGAATCAAGCCGATCAGCTTGCATATAGTATAGACAAACTCCTTAGTGAGAGCGGCGACAAGATATCCTCTGAGGATCGTGGCAAGCTCGAAGGTCTCGTGAAGGACCTGAGGGACGCGATCAACGAAGACAACATTCAGAGAATAAAGCTGCTATTTGACCAGCTTCAGAAGGAAAGTATGAGAGTTGGACAGAGTGTTTACCAGAAAGCCCAGGCTCAAACTCCTGCAGACGGAGTCCCACAAGAAGGTGATAATAATGATAGTGACAGTGGTACCGAGTATATACCGCCGGAAGACAGTAAATAGCAGAAATCATAGAGATCCTAAGAATGGAGGTGTTAATATGTTGGCTATCAGAAGAGGAAGTGATGTTTTCAGACCTTTCGAGGAGATTCAAAGAGAGATGGACAGACTCTTTAATGAAGCCTTCAGAGGTCTGAATGATCAGTCGAAAGAAGCTGGGATGTTCAGTCCGGAAGTTGACATCTACGAAAAGGATAACTCAGTTTTTATCGAAATGGACATCCCTGGAATCAAGAAGGATGAACTCGAAATCAAGGTAGAAGATGATGTTCTCTCAATCAAAGGCGAGAAGAAGCTTGAAAGAGAGGAAAAAGAAAGAGACTACCACCGCTACGAGAGATATAGCGGAGCATTCCAGAGAATATTCAGGCTTCCTGAGTACGTTAAGAGTGATGATGTCAAGGCGAAATACGAAGACGGTGTCCTAAAACTCGAGCTTCCCAAAAAAGAAGAAGTCAAGAAAGAAGCTATCCAAGTAAAGATCGATTAACGTTAGAGAAAAACTAAGAGGGCGCTTTCGGGCGCCCTTTTTTTGGAGGTGCAGTGATGATCAACTATGAAGAGTACACCGAGAAGGCAAAAAAAATCCTCATGGATGTTCAAGACATCCTGATGAGATACAGGCAGAATCAGCTCGCATCGGAACATATACTTCTTTCCATGCTCGAAGACGGGGATAATATCGCCATCGAGATACTGAACGGGAAGAACATCAGCATAGATTCTCTGAAGAAAGATGTTGAAGAAGTCATCGGCCGTTATGGAAGTAGCCGAGAGTCAACAAACCAGATATATATCACTCCGGAGGCCAGGCACATCCTCGAGAATGCCCGAAGTGAAGCGAGAAGAATGCATGATTCGAAAACTGGAACCGAACATATACTTCTGGCGATGGTGCGGGAGACCTCTGCTGTTGCAAGCAGACTCCTGTCAAAATACGGGATCAATCTCGATAATATATACACATTGATTCTCAAGGGCCGAACAAAAAGCGGCGCAGAAGAGGATGAGAATCTTTCTTCCTTGAAGAAGTTCACAATCGATCTTACTCAGCTTGCAAAGGAAGGCAAGCTTATGCCAGTTATTGGTAGAGAAGATGAAGTCAGAAGGGTAATACAGATTGTTGGAAGGAAAACCAAGAACAATCCCGCGCTCGTCGGAGAACCGGGAGTTGGAAAAACCGCAATTGTAGAAGGTTTGGCTCAACGTATTGTGAGTGGCGATGTCCCCGAATACTTGAATAACAAGAGCGTCTTGGCTCTGGATATGGGTAGATTGGTCGCCGGAACGAAATTCAGAGGAGAATTCGAAGAGAGAATGAAGGACATCATCGATTCAGTGAGAAAACTCTCTGGTGAAGTAATCCTGTTCATAGATGAGATACATAGCGTTGTAGGAGCTGGCTCAGCCGAGGGATCTATGGATGCTGCAAATCTCTTGAAGCCAGCTCTTGCCAGAGGCGAACTACAATGCATCGGTGCAACAACTCTTGATGAATACAGAAAGTACATTGAAAAAGACAGAGCCCTCGAAAGACGTTTTCAGCCTGTTATGGTCGATCAGCCGACCCCTGAGGAAACCTATAGAATTCTTGAAGGACTGAAATCTACTTACGAGAAGCACCACGAGATAAAAATCGAAGATGATGCTTTAAAAACAGCCGTCGACCTTAGCGTGAAGTACATAACTGACCGTTATCTTCCAGACAAAGCAATAGATCTTGTTGACGAAGCGGCTTCATTTGTGAGACTTCAAACGGGTTACATGCCGGAAAGACTAAGACTTCTTGACCGTCAGCTCAAGGACCTCGACTCTCAGATAACCTCACTTGCAGAAAAGGGAGAGTATCAGGCTGCTGCAGAGTTGAAAACGGAGGCCGAGAGAAAAAGCAGAGAATTTCGCGAAGAGAAAAAGAAATGGGAGTCAGATGAGTCATTTGGAAAGGCCGTAACACCAACTGTGGTAGCTTCTGTAGTTGAACAGTGGACGGGAATTCCGGCTGGAAAGATGCTTCAGTCCGAGCGCGAAAAGCTTCGCGACCTAGAGTCAATAATCCATGAAAGGTTCATGGATCAGGAAGAAGCAGTGAACGTCGTCTCTCAAACAATCAGACGAGCCAGAGCAGGCCTCAATGCTCCTCATAGGCCATGGGGTTCTTTCATGTTCCTGGGTCCAACCGGAGTAGGAAAGACGGAACTTGCAAAGGCACTTGCCTTCATCCTATTCGGTAGCGAAGATGCAATCGTCAGGATTGACATGTCCGAATACATGGAAAAGCACACTGTTTCCAGACTTATAGGCGCTCCTCCCGGCTATGTAGGCTACGAAGAAGGTGGTCAACTAACTGAAGCGGTAAGAAGGAGACCTTATTCTGTTGTGCTTCTTGATGAGGTTGAGAAGGCTCACAAGGAAGTTCACAACGTGCTGCTACAGATAATGGATGACGGTCGGCTAACAGACGGAAAGGGAAAGACCGTCTCATTCTCGAATACGATCTTAATCATGACAAGTAACTTGGCCTCTAAGGAACTAACTGAAATGAGTGATGAGAACCAAATGAAATCAGTTGTGGGGGAGATCTTACGAAGAGCTTTCAGACCCGAATTCATTAACAGATTGGACTCAATAGTGCTATTCAGACCCCTAGACGAAAAAGCAATGGAAGGCATAGTCAAGATGAGGATAGCAGAAATGGAGAAAAGACTCGCTGAACAGAAGATTTCTGTTGAGATCAGCAAGGAAGCACTTGGGTATCTAGCAAAAGAAGGTTATGACAGAGAATACGGTGCTAGGCCAGTTCGAAGGTTGATTGAGAAATCTGTGGAGGGGCCGATTGCCGATATGATAATCGATGGATCTCTGGTTGAAGGAATGAAAGTGATAATTGATTTGAGAGCCTCTGAAGTTGTCATAAGACCGGAAAAAGCATTGTAAGTGAACTTATCGGGTTTTGAGAATAACTAATAATGATATCATCTTCTTAGGAGGTGCTCAATGGACAAAGTCTTCTTCACTTACAAGATCCCCGATGAAGGTATGCTTCTTCTGAAGGGCTATGATATCTATGGAAACACTGAAGACAGATTTCTTAAGAAAGAAGAGATAATTCGTGAAGGCAAAGACGCGTCAGCACTGATAACTCTTCTCTCGGACAAGATTGATTCAGAAGTCATATCTTCACTGCCAAAGTTAAAGGTTATCGCAAACTACGCAGTCGGGTACAACAACATAGATATTGAGGAGGCAAGAAAGAGAGGAGTACGAGTCACCAATACGCCGGAAGTTCTTACCGATGCCACTGCAGATTTGACAATGGCACTCATTCTGGCAACCAGCAGAAGAATCGTAGAGGGAGACAGTTTCATTAGAGAGCGCAAATTCGTTGGATGGAAGCCAGATTTGCTAACCGGCCCTTCTCTCTCCGGGAAGAATCTGGGCATAATCGGACTTGGCAGAATTGGAAAAGCTGTAGCGAAAAGGGCTAGAGTGTTCGGAATGAACGTCTTTTATTTCAACAGAAAACCACTTCTTTCTCAAGAAGAAGAGAGATTGAATGTAAGGCATATGAGTCTTGAAGAGTTACTGAAGAGTTCTGATTTTCTGTCGCTTCATGCTCCTCTAACTAAGGAAACCTATCACTTGCTGAACGAGAAGAGGCTCTCATTGATGAAACCAGGAGCCATTCTAGTTAATACTGCCAGAGGTGAGATCATCGATGAAAGCGCACTGATAAAGGCGCTTAAGACCGGAAGACTAGCCGCAGCTGGCCTAGATGTATATGAAGAAGAACCTTATGTGCCTCAAGAGTTGATAGAACTGAACAACGTGGTTCTTCTTCCCCATATTGGATCTGCCACCAGTGAAGCAAGAAAAGAGATGGCAATTATTGTAGGACGCAACGTTGCAGCCGTTCTTGAAGGAAAGGAGCCACCTAACCCTGTGGTTTGATCACTTGGTCAAGAAGTACCATATCGGACCATGATATCTGTTGCCAGCTGCATCGACTGCTACTATTTGCCAGTAATATATAGTGTTTGGAGATAGTCTGTCTACGAAGTAAGTACTTGAGTTCGTTGTCGCATAAAGCTGCGGAGTCGGAGATGTTCCAAGGTAAAGATTGTAACTGACGACATCGATAAACGGTGATGACTTAAGACTAACTCTTGCTCCGGAATCCCTGTTTGATATCCAGAGATCTAGATTGCTCAACACAACGGAGCTGTTCCTGACAACAACGTCCCAGCTCAACACCACACTACCGCCATAGACAAAGGTTCCGTCTTGCAAATAAGTGTTAAAAACAGTTTGCGGTTCCTGATACGTAGCACTTGCAGCAGCGATGATAAATATCGTCATTAGAACAGCAAAGAAGACTCTTTCCATAGTCCGCACCTCCAATTCATCAGACTGTGGATCGGTCTGCAAAGTTTATTAATCAGAAGGGAGAGTGAGATCATGAAAGTAAAAAACGTTGGAGAAGTTTACAGATGCGAGATATGCGGAAACGTGGTTGAAGTGAAAGAAGCCGGCGGAGGAGAACTCGTCTGTTGCGGAGAACCGATGAAGCTTGTTCAGAAATAAGAAGAGCCCCATAAGGGGCTCTTCTCCTAAAAATACATGTCGAATCCCAAGAGGACGGGAAGAGGCCAGAGGAAAAGTGAGAACTTGAACCTATCTGTCATCTTGGTCACATCAACAAAACCTGTTTCTGGAGAGAGTCTTGTTTTGAATCTATCTGTCGACTCATAGAAAGAGAACATAAACTGTCCTCTAAGGCCCATGGAAACCATGTACCTTCTGCCAAACAAGTTGAAAGAAAGGCTTTCAATCCCAGTTACTAAACGACCATCAATACCCGCTTCGAGACCTGAGATTTTCCCGAGCGCACCCGAATATGACAAGGCAGGTCCTGCGTAAAGCATTGTTGGAGTAAATCGAAGACTGCCGGTTTGAGAACCGCCGAAGACTTCAAGACCCAACCTGTAGTAGCCATTTACAGAGAAAATCCCTAGAAGCAATGGAAAATAGACAACTGAACCTCCAATATTGTTCGCGTTGAAATAGCTCCCAAATGAAACTGACGCAACAATCATCACGATTATGAAAAGTACGGTTATTCTCAGCTTCACTACACCACCTCCATAAAAGTTTTGCACTATTAATCATACATTGCGTCCACTCTTGGAAGAAATGACTTAAGCAAAATTGAAGTGATCTTTGTCTCCCCAATTCTCATAGAAGACACTCTGAACACATAGGTTTCTTTGACCTCCTTGAGGACTCTCCTTCGATTTCTTTCCGGCAAAGGTTCCATGCCAAACATACCTTACACAAAAGGAATTTCTCCTTCAAGAAACAGATACAGAAATAGTTGATTATAGTACCATAAACTTGCTGGAGGTTGATCGATGAACAAATCCAATCTTTCCAGAAAAGAGATAGTCTCCTCCCTAGAAGAAGCAGTAAGAAGTAGAGGATCTGTTATGGGAAACGGTATACTGAGAGTGGACTCCTTTCTGAACCATCAGATTGACCCTTTACTTATGAAAAGTGCTGGAGAACTGATAGCTGACTTTTTCAGAGATTACGAAGTCACAAAAGTATTGACTGCCGAGAGTTCCGGAATAGCTCCCTCTCTAATGGCTGCTTGTGATTTGGGAGCTCAGCTTGTTTTCGCACGGAAGAGGAGGCCCATTACTATGCAACATTATCTTAGCGAATCGGCTCCTTCTCATACAAAAGGGGGAGTAGTGGAACTAAATGTTTCCCTTGATTATCTTGGCAAAGAAGACAGAGTAATAATCGTTGACGACTTCTTGGCAAGCGGCAAGACTATTGAGGCTCTTGCAACGCTTACTCTAAGAACTGGTGCATCCTTAGTAGGCTTCGCGGCAGTAATAGAGAAAACTTTTGAAGAGGGGCGCTCTCTACTCGAGAAATTCAGCGTTCCTGTACTTGGAATTGTGAGAATTTCCTCTCTCAATCCACTTTCTTTTGCTGTGAATCAACCCTAGAAATATGCGCAAAACTGAGCGCCAAGACTTACAAACGAAAGGAACAACCTGTCTCCATCGAAAGAATTGGTCAAAGACCAGTATCTTGAACCGGCTCTCACGTAATAAAACGGGCCTTCAAAGTGGAGTCCTGTATAAAAATCGATAAAGCCGTTCCCTTTGCCGAGCCCTGTTGCTACCTCTAAGGCAACGAAAACCTGATCATTCATCTTTAACTTTATATCTGCTGCCGGGCCAAAACCAAAATCAGTCATTTTGCGGCTGTATTGCTCTGAACCCGTAAGATCAATCTGCTTGAATAACAGACGTCCTTGAACTCCAAGTTGAAGAGAAAAACGATCCAGAACGGGGAGAGCATATCCGTAAGTTACTGAGAGCACATCTTGCCTAAACATTGATTCGTAAGTAATTAGTGATTCTGTTCCTGTTGCTTCGAGTGAGCTGTTCACGGAGAAGTGCACAATACTCACTTCGATCAGGTGATCCTGGAAAAACTCATATCCTGCAGTCGGAATGAAATACGCGCGAAAGTTGCTTCTGTCGAGAAGATCCGTTTTCCCCGAACCAGCTTGTTCAAGAAATCCATTCCAAGGCATCGCAAAACCACTTTCTGCCTTCAGTTCAAATTTCGCACAACCGAGAACTGCAATAAGCCCCATGAAGGCGAAAAGACAGAGTCTTCTTGATATCATGATCTAAGCAACCCCTTATCTATCATCCAGCCGGTAATTACTCTGACTTTTTCAATTTCCACATCATAGTGAATGCTGGCAAGAAGCTCTACGGATTCCCTACCTCCGATCAAGGCAGCTCCCCCTACCACAAAATCCGCGATGCTGGCGAAATCTATAGCCAGCTCCTCCTTTAGCTCTTGAGGAAATGTCTTAATCCATTCTAGGCCCAGAGAACTCTCAAATGTTGGTTCTAGAGGGCTTAACGAGGGGAGATTGCCTGAATTGCTGAAGATCTTTCTGAGTAAATCTCCCTCGAAATTAGAGATGAGAAGATCATAGATATCGTCACTTCCCTCCCTTCCAGCTATTCTGTTTAGAATCTGATATAGCTCGCCAATCATTCTGCCCCTAACACTTAGAAGCACATTAGGATCAGGCTGGACAAGCTGATCGAGAGTTTCTAAAGCTGATAACCCCACCCATTCCAGCTCCATTTCGTCCATCATGCGAGGTGTGTCGAAATCAGAGTGGTAGTATCTATCTGGCAGATGGCCCATAAACGGAGAAGGAATTCCTAGAGTCGTGAATACGCAGTGATCAGATCCGGCCATAAATGGGATTTCGCCAAATCTCTTCAATGGATAACCGGAACTAGACGGCATATTCCTTTCTATGTTGTAAGCAAGAGTCCTTCCCCATCTCTGAGGAAGATATGGTGGCACTTTCGAAAGAATGAAGGTTGAACCTGTCTTATCCTGATCGGCACCAACCATATCGAAGTTTATAGTGCAAACAGGGAGACGGCTCTCATTCTTGAGTTGAAGAGCATACGGAACACTACCTAGATACTCGGGAACCAGAGCAACCTTTACGGAATACGGGAATCCGCTGTCATTAAGAACCTTTGCAATCTCTGCAGCGAGAGCCGCACCGCTCGCATTGTCATCGGCCCCAGGAGAGGGGTGACATAGATGAGCAGTCAGAAGAACCTCAGGACCTTCGTTAAAGCCTGTAGCGTCTATCTGCAGAATCTCTAATTCGCCCTCTGTAAGTCTCGTTTCGGCCCTGAATCTTACAAGTGAAGAGCTCCTTTTTACGCGTTCAGACAGAAGATCGAATTTCTCCTTCGACACAGAAAACGCAACTGTATTCCTGTTTGCGGATTCTCTATCGTGTGGAATAGTCAGAAAGTTGGTCATTTCAGGTAAACTATCCAGGCTACGGCCTATTTCCTCAAAAGCCTTCCTCATGTGGCATAAGATAAGACACCTCGCTCCACCCTCAACTACTGCGTTTTGAAAGACCTTTGCCGGATCATCATTTGCCAAAACCGCCTTTTTCGAATAGTCTCCTTTACCATCATAGATAACCAGAGGAAGTGTTTCCCAGCCTTCTGTGCTCCCACTCCCCGAGACAAGGGAAACCTTCGTGACTGCTGTCGAAGTTATGAAAACCCTTTCGGGATCTTCCAGCCACAGTTCTCCATATATCGGTTCCCATGCAAGAGTAGACAGAGTATTTCCCGTTCTCGTAACTCCGTCTGCCGGGTAACTGAATATCTTGAATCTTTCCTCCGGAAGTCCCCCACGAAGAAGGTAATCAATAACGGCATGCATTGATTTGGTGTAATCCCTGCTTCCTCTTACTCTATGATATCCAGAAAGCATCTCAATAAGTGACTTAACTCTAGCTCCTTCGAGTCTTCGGTTCAACTTTCACCACCTCTTTTCGACATAAACCATCTTCCGAGTCATGCCGCCATCAATAATCAGATTGGCACCCGTAATGAAAGAGGACTCATCACTTGCCAGGAAAAGGCACGCTTTCCCTATGTCCTTTGGTCTGCCTACTCTACCCACAGGATGTTTTTTATGAGCGGTCTCACTCAGACTGGAACTACTATTGGCTCCCCTGTCTGTAACGTCAATCATTCCAGGGCTGATAGCGTTTACCTTATCTTTGGTCCAAGACTAATAGCCAGTGAATGTGTAAGAGCCAGTAATCCACCTTTTGAAGCTTAGTAAGGTTCTGAGTCTTGTTCAGACATTAGTGCTCTGGTTGAGACAATGTTAACTAAACTGGGAGCTTCAGAATTCATCAGATAAGGAACACAGTACTTAGTCATCATATAAGGGCCAGTGAGATTGACTTCAAGAACCTTTTTCCAGTCTTCTATCGACCTGTCTAGAATCGTTCCAGTCCAAGCGATACTTGCATTGTTTATTAGCGTATTGATCGATCTTGTTGGCGCTGCGGCATAATCAACAGCTCTCCTAACATCTCTTCCCGAAGAGACATCTCCTTGAATGACAAATGCTGACCTCCAAGCCCTTTAATAGTCTGCACTGTGTCGTTACCGGCCAATTCGTCAATATCCATCAGGACTACAAGCGCTCCAGATTCTGTAAAGCCAAGTGCTATTGCCTTCCCGATCCCTTTAGCACCGCCGGTAATCAAGACCGCCTTGTCCGAGAACCTCAAAGAGCACCTCCTGACGCTCACTTTTTATCCCATAGCCGGCTAGATCTTGGTTAGCCTTTCAGACTGTATCATTGCACACTTTTCGATTGCTGCAAGCTTTATCTCTTGTTCTTCAAAAGCCTCTGCAATAGCATGATAATGGTTGTAAGCCATTTTCCAGTATAGTGAAGCCCTGTCGGGTTCACGTTCGGTTTTTGCGATCTTTTCGAGAGTCATTCCCTTAACAAGCCAGAGAGACACATCATCGCCTCTCAACCTTAAGCCCTTTTCAAAGATTTCAAGAGCCTTATGATGTTCTTCAAGACGGTCTCGGAGCAAAACCCCCAGTTTCCTTATATAAACAAGCTTATCTTCCGGTAGTTGGAGAATCTCTATAAGTCTTTCGTAATCCCTGGCGAGCTCCTCAAGGTCTTCTCTGCTCGCATTTCTGTTTTTGGATCTTGATTCAGAGACCGAAATTCTTTTCTTGATCAATTCAATATCATTTGATTCATCTGAGCAAATCTCGTTAACACTTTCTGGAACAGATTTATCCAGAAGCCTAATCTTTTCAAGCAGAGCTTTCTTGTCTTCAAATCGATCTATCCTTGATAGGATTTGATCAAGCCTGATAAGAAACGACGCTTCGTTTCCTTTAAAAGAATACCCACAGCCATCAAACCTTTCGACTATTCTCTCAGCGATTTCACGCAAATCCTCCTCTGAAGACGTGACGAGACCATACATTATAGAAAGTTCCAGATACAGAAGCTCATCTCTTATAGTCAGTTCACTGGAGACTACGATGCGCTTGAGAATAGCTAGCTGATCCTCTCTCGAAATCTCTCCCACTTCTGCAATCGTGTTCATGTACATCTCCTTAATCTTGGAAAGCCTCTCTCGACTTGCAGAAGCAACGGTCATTTCAATATTCTGGAGAGCAACCTCCACAAAAAAGACTCTTCGAGAAATCCTGTAGCAAGCAGTTGCCAAATCTATGGCTAGATCAGGCTCCTTGCTGAAGAAGAATCTCATAACTCTTTCCCATAGTTTCTCATCGAATTCTCCGGCAAGTCTGATCAAAGATCTGGTTGCAGCTGTTCTCATAGGTCTATCAAACTTTTTGAAGATGGCCGAGAAGTCTTCAAACGACTCATCGCTTGTGATAAGTCTTAGTCTCTCAACCGCAGCTTCAAAAGCACCTTCTATATCTCCGATTTCTACTTTCATGTTCATCAGTTCAGCGAGAAGTCTGTTCCTCTCTTCGTCCCCTTGTGATCTCTCTATTCTTCTCTCTATCTTTGACATCTTCCTATCTTTTATTCTTCGACTGATCTTCTTCAAGAACATCATATCCTCCAACAATAACTGAATAAAATCGCTTCTATAAAAGGATACCAGAAAATGAGATCCTGATAACATGAAAGATTCTCACAAAGGCTCCTCATTATGGGTATTCCGCTAACGAATTCTTTACGATGGGTTACCTATGCTACACGGAAGCAGACGAAATAGCCACATCGAGAATCAGATCAATCAAAGATCTACTCCATTCAATTCTGTAACCCCAGATCGTTCTTTGCAGATAGTAAACCCTCGCACCGCTGAACTCCGTGAAAACGTTTTTCTCGGAGGATCCAGGGATGAATATGAGGCAATAACTATCTGGATCGTCCTGCAACTCGTACAGTTCAAGAAAACTACTGTACTCAGGATCATCTTGAGTATATAGCGATCCGGACAATCCTTCTATGAACCAGTCGCCGGATCGATGCGCGTACTGGATGTAGTGACGCTGCATCAAAGGCCAATCTTTTTGGAAATCAAACACCAGACTCTTCATGTCACCCTCAAGCTCAACTATCGCCAGCTCTCTCAGGAACGCGATTTCCCTCTCATTGAGACCTGCCTTAGAACCGGCTTCCTGCTGCTGACGAATTTGAGCGGTGTAATCAAGCATAGCCCTTTCATACTGAATAAAAACTTGGCTGGGACTTCTGAAGAAATTGAAGCCCCAAATATACGATATTGCCAGAAAAGCCGTTACGACAACGAGAAAAGGTAACCAGAGTTTCAAATCAATACACCACCCGGTTTCACCGCATATTCAAAGATAACACAAGTCTCTGTAGCATAATCGCCCAGAAACAGCTCAAACTTCAAAACAGCCGGAGATGTTGTATCATTATGACTGACAAAGAACAAGAAGGGAAGCTATATGCTGTTAACTCTTAGCAAAGTGGGACATGATTATGGTCAGGACTTCCTGTTTGATGAAGTCTCAACCTCAATAGACAAGAGAGACAAGATTATCCTTCTCGGTAAGAACGGAAGCGGAAAATCCACCCTAATGAGAATCATAGCAGGAGAGCTTTCTCCAACTGAAGGAGAGGTTTTCCATTCGTCAAACGTAAAGATTGGTTATCAGATTCAGAGCAGAATTCCCGATGAGAAAATGACGCTTATGGAGTACTACCTGCAAGACAAATCAAATGTTCCTCTGGATACGGAAGAGTTTTATTCTTATGATAGAAGAGTGAGAAGCATTTTGGTAGGTTTGGAATTCTACGAAGAAGATTGGGAAAGACATTTGGAAACCTTCAGCGGAGGAGAACTCACAAGAATATCACTTGGAAAGCTCTTTCTTGTCGACCACGATATTCTCTTGCTAGACGAGCCAACTAATCATCTGGATCTTGAATCAACGGAGTGGTTGGTTGATTTCCTGAAGAGCTATAAAGGTGCGCTCCTGGTTGTCACTCACGATAGGTATCTGATAAGGAATGTTGGAAACAGATTCTGGGAGCTGAATGGAGGATCTCTCTGGGATTTCGCCGGAACATATGACAAATATCAGTCTGACAGAGAGATCATGGTTAAGAGTGGATTGAGGACACGAGAGAACCTTTCAAGAGAAATTGATAGGCTGGATGCAGTTGCAAAAAGATACAGACTTTGGGGTCAAGAGAAGTTCATAAAACAAGCAGTTAATAAGGAGAGGCAAAGAGATAGACTCAAGGATCAGCTTGAAACTATAGATCTTCCAGACGAGGAAATCAGGCCAACTAAGTTCAGACTCCCTCAGCCAGACAGAACCGGCTACTCAGTTTTGAAGATCGAAGGACTGTCGTTCGGATTTGGAAGCAAGAAACTTTTCAACGGCGCCTCTGCAGAAGTGCACAGGAGGGACAAGATTGGACTTTTGGGCCCCAATGGAAGTGGGAAGACAACCTTGCTGAGGATAATAACTGAGAATCTTGAGGAGCACGTTGGGCAAATAACTTGGGGTCATAATGTTCGCTGGGGCTACCTGTCGCAGCTTACTGAAGATCTGAACCCATCTAATGATGTGATAAGCGAGATTTGGCAATTGATGCGGGGGCAGCCGGATTACGAAGTGCGGAAGTACATTGGAAGATTCGGTTTCCCGGGCGATGATGTGTTCAAACCAGTTCCATCTTTGAGTGGAGGAGAGAGAACAAAGCTAGCACTGGCAAAACTTATTCTATCGAAACCAAACGTTCTAGTGATGGACGAGCCTACAAACAACCTAGATATCTGGTCTATTGAGAGCCTTGAAGAGGTTCTGAAAGAGTATGAGGGTTGCATAATCCTAGTGTCACATGACAGAGAATTCGTACAGAACGTATGTGATCACTTCCTGATGATAGATGGGAAGAAGTTAAAGGCGGTATCTTCTGTTGAAGAATACCTTAGAAGGAACCAGAGAAACATCGATTCTACGGGCAACGAATATGCGAGGCTAACCTTTCAGGAGCGGCGCAGACTATCCAACAAGAAAAAGTCAGTCCTTGAAAGACTTCAGCAGTTGGAAGTTGAAGAGAACGAACTATCAAGGAAGTTGGAAACGGCACAGCTAAAGATGGGCCTTTTCTCAACAGATTACGAAAAACTTCAAGACCTTTATACTGGCATAGAGAGAATTGAATCAAGACTTCTAGAAATACTCCAGGAAAGAGAAATGCTGGATGATGAACTTGACAGGCTCTCTGAAACTCTTGATGAGACCTCATAACATCAAGAACGCGATGGAAACCGCTGACAATAATATGCAAAGATCTGAGTATATCAGATATCTATGAAAACTCTTCTTGTCGACCTCTACCATCGACCTGGGATCACTGGCCCCCTTTATTATCAACCGATCTGCCTTGTACCAAAAGAGCGCGGCAGAGGCGATTGAACCGAAGAAGACCAAACTCCACATAATCGACAGTGAACTGATCAGTATGATAGATAAGGCAGTGCCAACAATCACAAACAAAGTAGCCACTGCCGGTATTCTAATAGTCTCCCAAAAAGAGTAAAGATAACCCTGTACTCTGGCTTCAGTTCTAGGATCTCGCAGAGGTGTCATGAAGATTGAGACTAGTAGTCCACCACCCGCCAAGAGAACATAAGAAAGCACAAACACCGTCTTGTTAAAACCTTCGAACACTCCCATGCTTATCACTCCAAAAAACCTGCTAGCTGGATCTTCTTGCTGAAAACAACAAACAAGTGCATCTGGAAAAGGGATACTTTTCAAGCCTGTTCTACAAAAATCATTATAGCAGATATTGGAATAACGATGATCCAGGGTTCCTTCCTACCAGCAAATCGAGAAGAAGGACTGGACAAAGGGCTCTCTTCATCGATCAAAGGTCAAACGGCTTTCCTCACTTCATTCGAGTCCGCCTCTTCACAGAGGCTCTCTATATCACAGGTTGCTCCCAGAGAAAAACTCTTAGTCTGGCCACCCTTAAGAGGCCCAAGAATCGCTGTGTAAAGCATTGACATTAGCATCACAAAGAACGGTGCCGGATCACGGATGTCCCATGAGTCGTCTCTCAGTCTCTTTCTGTTCTTGAAGAAGGCTTTCATTTTACCAAACTTTCCTTTGAACAGCACGCTGAAGAACCAGCCTATTTCCAATGCAGTTGTATAAGTGCCATTACCCACTTCTGGCGACATAATCTGCTCGGCTCTGTTCTCGGTCACCAAGTCCATATATGCCTTTACCATATCTACTCCCGAACAATATGCCACCAAGAGTCCGGGACTCATCCTCGGATTAACATCAACCAGATAATACTCGTCTCTTTCCTTATCATAGAGAAAATCCGTTGATATGAATCCCGAGTAATTGAGGTTGCCGACGATTTTCTCAACGTCTCTCAAGACCGAATCACATTCAATGGAGATCCTGCAAGTTCCTATCCCTCCGGATTCCGGATACTCTCTTACATTCTTGTAGATAACATTTCCTATCATTTTACCATTGTAGGCGAACCCAGTAGTACATATTTGTTGAGGCGGCTTCCACTCCTGAACAAGAAATCTCTTTCCATCTAGCGCTTTCGATATCTTCTCGAACTCTTTGGAAGAACTTACTCTCACTATTCCTTCGGCGGACCTTTGATTACGCGGTTTCACTATAAGCGGGAACGAACTGCCGTTAGGCTCAAATTCCCCAAGCAATGCTGTTCTAGGAACACATATTCCAAGTGACCTCGCGTAATCTGTCATAGTGAATTTGTCATGAAGAAGCTTGATGTGATCGTATGAAGGCACCAGAACTTTGACCCGACCCTCAAAAAGATGCAGGTACTTGCTTATAACAAAGCCCTCCTCAAACGTCGGGCATATCACATCTATCTTCATTTTATCTGTCTTTTCCAGAATCTCGTTGATAAATCCTTCGCTATCATCGCTGACCGATGGATAGACGAACTTCCCCTTTAAGTACCTCGAATAAAGGCCCCCACTGAACTTACTGCTATCCGCAGCAAAAACATCATGCCCATTTTTAGCCAGAAGTCTGATAGCATTGATCGCATACCACATTCTCGCGCCAGTAATTAACACCCTCAAAGTAAGAAACCTCCCGTGGACGATTAGCAAAACAAGGTAATTACAATCATACTATGCTAAGAACGTAACAATTACATTATTCAAGGTGTTTCACTAATAACGCTTCCTGAATTCTCCTGGCTCAGTACTGGCAATTTGATGAAAGACTGTGGAGTTATCGGAGACCTAAATATGTAAATTTGCACATCCATTTACATAATAAAGACGGTTTGATTTCTTTAAAAATAAGTTGTATAATCTCTTTGAGTGGTTGACGGTTAACTTCATTTATTATGTATTCACAATGAACTCGTTCACATAACAAAGTTAGCCGCAATCCGGACAACTCCTCGTTTCGTAGCAATTCCCCCTTCGATTCCTGACGCCAGTCAGGAATCCTTTTTATTTATCTCTATGATTCGAATAAGGTAAAAAGAGCCGCCTTCTGGCGGCTCCACTAACAGACAAGACTATTTTAATCTCTCAACAAGTGAATAAATCGATTCTGCTGCCTCAGCAGGCAGCTTGTCAAAACCTCCTCTTTCAATTTCTCTGGATCGAAGAAAGTTCAGTCTGTCAACCAATCTATCTCTTATCAGCTTCTTATAACTCTCGTCAGTAAGATCGGGGATGAATCCTTTAATCTTCATCGTCTCCAGTTCAGTGAACGGACCCCAGGGAACAAACTCGGCCCGCCTCTCCACTATCAACTCAAGAATCTGAAGAGTAAGGTCTTTTGGAACTTTCAGATCACGGAAGTATCCTGTGTTGAAAATGTAACAATCGATGCTTCTACTTGTGAACAGCTCGAGATAACGGTCAAAATCAGCAGAAAGGGGGTAGGTTCTGAAGGGATTAGCGTATGGTTCGATTACCAATGCATTGGGATCCACGCCTGGCGCAAGGCGTTCAGCAGAGGTTCTCTTCGTCGCAAGGGTAGCTCCCATGGTTGATGCAAGAACGGGATCAACAACTCTAACCACAGGGGGAATCGAAGGATCCTTCATTAGCCATACTATCGAATCTACCGGCTCGTCAAATCTGTCTACTCTGTTGGGTGACCATAGCTTCGACTTGATTGCACGACCATTTCCATTCCTTATATCCTCGGTCACGATGACTATTCTCCCCTCATCATCTTGAGTAGCTCCGACATTTTGAACAGATAGAAGATACTTATTGTCTTCACTGCTCAAGGGATAATCAGAGGTCTTATCGAAATACGAAGGCTCTAGCGCCACAGAGGAACCGTCTGAAGAGGAAATGACAAAAGCATCGTCATGAAGAACAGTTACATCATACTTACCGCCATGCTTGGCATGCGTTAATGTCGATTTCCCCGAACCTGAGAGTCCGAAGAACCCGACCACGAATTTTCTGTCCTGAAGATTGTATCTCTTCTGACCGCCATGGCAAGCTGCAAATCCGCGCCTGTTGGCACAACCCCAGGCAAGGGTTAGAGTACCTTTCTTGAATTCGCCAAAGTACCTCATTCCAAGAACTGCCGCGCAATTATGTTCTGGATCAAAGAACGATAGTCCCAGCGGATGATCCGGATGTTGCCATTCCGGGTCGGAGAATACGAAAATATCTCCCTCACCTTCGAATCCTTCAGAGGTCTCGTACATCCCATTATAGAATTCGTTTATTGGCTGGAAGTTCAGTAGCCAGTTATAGATAAGATTCTCGTGAGCTTCTGGAACAAGAAGATGGGCCTTGACCATGAAGTTTTCAGCTAATCCTATATAGGCCTGTGCATGATACATTTTCCTACTTCTTGTATTGTAGATTGCCTCCCGAATCTTTGCCCCGTATTCCGCTTCATCTACTCCTGGCTCCCCCAAGATTCTCCGGGCAGTAGCACACCTGCCTGTTACGGCGCCATCGTTGAAAAGCAGAACTCGCGAGTCACACTCAAGTCCGACCTTCTCGGGTTTGAAGACATGAAGATCCGTCACAATTGTACCAGGAGAGTCCTTAGCCAGTTTATAGGCTTCACTTGGGGAAGAAACCGGAATCACGTTATTCCCGTAGAAAGCAGTTTCGATCGTTACTCTAGCCATTGAAAATAGGGGGTTATTCTTTCCTATCTCACCCCTGATGAATCTGGAACTGGTTGACATTTTTCACCTCCATAGACCATGAGAAAATCGGCCGATTCCTCGGCAAAGGTATTTCCTTAGCAACAACTAGAAGGATTCGCAAAGTCCTGGTTGACTGTGCGAATCACGATTAATCTTGCATCATTGTGCATGAATGGGGTATATTGAGGAAGACTCGAACACAAAAATGATGTACAGTTATAATGGGAAAAGGTAGTCAATTATTGATCACGAGTTCCGTACCTACCGGCTTCTCTTTGAAGACAGATTACACAATTCCTGAATCGCTCATGAGAAACTCGTTGCTCTTGCTCTAGTCGCCACTCGCTTGAGCAGATCAGTGGAATTCATCTCTATGTTATCTAGCGTTTTCCGGTAGTCTCTCCATATAATTCGCACCGGTACATCGGCGAATCTGTCTTCTCACATCCGAGGGGATCCCCTCTTAATGTTATTGGTGAACCCTATGTTTCCGATTCTAATCTATCTTCAGAAGGAGCCCCTGGTACCAGAGAGTATTTTACATTCATTTCCATCCTTTTAGCGCCAGTTCTCAACTTAGGAAGTCAAGTTTGAGACTTAGAGTCAAGACTATAAGGAAGTACAGAGCTTGACAGACCGATTAGTGGAGATTGTTCCTGCCAATACTTTACTAAGACAGGTAAAGAGTTTTCGAAGAGACCATGCGGCCTGTTATTTCCTGAGAGAAAAAAAGGCATGACTTAATCCCATCTTTAGTTATCCACGACATTTCGTCCAAAACAAAGCCGCTTCTCACTGTCTTGTGGAACAATCGCTCGTTTGTTAGAAATATCAAATACTGAACACTTCTTCAACTATCCAGATTTTCTCTTCTAGAAAACACCTCTGCAATCTTCACAATTACCATAACGGCCTTTTCCATCGAGCTTACCGGGATATACTCGTATCTTCCGTGAAAATTATGACCTCCGGTGAAGATGTTCGGTGTTGGGAGACCCATGAAAGAGAGACGCGCGCCATCGGTGCCCCCTCTCACTGGTGAAATCCTTGGTCGAATTGAAAGACTCTCCATAGCTCTTTCTGCAATTTCAACAAGGAACATCTTTTCTTCGATTTTCTCTTTCATATTGTAATACGAGTCTCTTGTCTGCAAAGTCACCGTATCATCGCCGTATTTCGAATTCAAGAAGACCGCGATTTCCTTAATCATTTTCTTCTTTCGTTCGAACTTCTCCATATTGTGCTCCCTAATGATGTACTTCAGAATTGTCTCTTCCACTGAACCTTTTATACTGAGCAGATGGAAGAAGCCTTCTCTACCTTCCGTTGCCGCAGGTACTTCACTTGAAGGCAGCAGATCGTTGAACTCGCATGCTATCAGTATCGAGTTCTTCATCTTACCTTTTGCACTTCCAGGATGAATGTTCCTGCCTTTTACAACAACTTCGGTATTTGCGGCGTTGAACGTTTCGTACTGGATTTCGCCCAAAGCCCCTCCGTCAATTGTGTAAGCATAGTCTGCCCCGAATTTCTCTACATTGAAGTACTCGGTTCCCCTTCCCACTTCCTCGTCAGGAGTAAATCCTAGTCGGATTTCGCCATGCTTGATCTCTGGGTTTGAAATGAGGTACTCTATTGCGGAAAGAATCTCCGCAATTCCTGCTTTGTCGTCTGCTCCTAGCAGAGTAGTTCCGTCTGTCACGATCAGCCTTTCACCAACATACTCTTCGAGCTCAGGAAAGAGCCGGGGATCGATGAAAATATCCTTATCTTTGTTAATGACTATCTTGCCTCCTTCATAATCAACAATTGAAGGCTTGATATCTTTGCCGCTCACATCTGGGCTCGTGTCCATATGGGCTATGAATCCCAAAACCGGAAGTCCATCACCAGCATTTGACGGCAAAGTCGCCATCACGTATCCGTGGTCATCCAATGTCACTCCTTTCAGACCCATTTCCTCCATCTCCGTTTTGAGAATATGAGCAAGATCAAGCTGACTGGCAGTTGATGGAAACGAATCTGATTCAAAACTTGAGGTAGTCTCTACAGATACATACCTTAGGAACCGTTCAATCACTCTTTCCATTTCTTCTCTCCTTCCGTTGTTTAGCCTTGTTCTTATGTATTAGTACTTCGATAAGCTCTCTAGGTCTTGCCGCAAGTCGATTAGCTAACACTGCAGCCGAATTAAAAACCATTCCCGACACAGAGACCACCTTTCTCGTCTTGACTCCCTTCAAGAAAATCAAAGAGACGCTTCAGAACAAAAGTAACGAAGAACAGGATCTGGATGCCGAAAAACCTGTGTCCGCCAACCATCCAAGTGAACCTGTTCAGATATGCAGCGAAAAATCCTCCCACCAGGGAGCCAACAAGAGCCGAGGCACCGTTGGTGAATGAAAGCAAAGCATAGTAAGACTGGGCATCAACCCCGCTAAGCAAGTCGAGCCTTGTGGTGAATAAACAGAGGTTTATGGCGCTCCATGAAGCGGTCCCGATAAAAGCGTCAATATACAACAGATAGACCGTCCCGTTGTCCATAAACAACCACAGGATTGTCCTGAGGAAAGCCCCAAGAACCCCGAACTCAAGGACCTCCTGATTCCCGATTTTGTCAGCGATCTTTCCCCACAACAAGTAAAACAGTATTGTTAGGAGTGAACTGAAGACACTCAGTATACTAAGAAATGAGTAATCCAGTTTCATGTTGACTAGCTCATGATAAGCGAAAAAGGGCGAGGTAATAGCTATTGAGAAGCTCCAGAAGGAGTAGAATCTCAAATACGGCTTGAACCTTATGTCTTTAGTGACGGCCCTGAACAAACCTCGACCATGACTTATTTCGTGGGGAGGATCGTTATGAAACCCCAAGAGCACGAGGCTGACTAATGCACTTGCCACTCCAAAAGCAGTGATCAGAATGAAACCCATTCTTCCGGGCACCGAATCAAGGATAAAGGCGTAGAACAACGTTATAAACATATTCGTGAAAGTGAATATCACGTTTCTCATGCTCAAGAATCTAGCAGCACCTTTTAACGGCGCCACATCTCTTATAATCGAAACCCAATAGTTTCCGGTAAGACTCGCCGCAAGCGAGAAGAAGGCAAGAATAGTCAGCAGAAGTGACTGCCTGTTTATTCCAAGAGCAAGCGCGATAGGGATAAAAGCCGTAGACAGCCTGCTTGCGAAAGCGCAGATCATCATCGCCCGCTTTCGGCTCTTGACAATTCTCAAGAAGGATGGAGCCAGCAGCTGAATGAACTGGGAAACCGAAGGAAGAACGCCAATCAAGGCTATCGCCGGTTCAGATGCCCCAAATTCGAGTGCAAGCCCTGTACCAAGAAAACCCTGAGTTATCAAGAAGAACCCATTGTATATTGCACCCTCAAAAACCGAGAGAATCCTAGTCTGCCGATTCTTATCCAATCAATACATCTCCGGACGACGTAGAGTAATACAAACAGTGCTACTGCTTATTATCGCAATTTACTGGCAAAACAACTACAAGAGAGATCACTTTGTCTACTAGAAAATCTTTGGAAGACACGCGAAGATGCCTATTAACTAAATGTTTACAAACTAAAAGCCGATAATTCCACTCTACTATCTTGACAAACCCGATCAATTTGGGTACAATTAATTCAAACAGATAAGAACCCTTGCAACCTCAAAAGCTCAACCGGTCATTAAAAAAGACAAAGCACCTAAAAGTTATATGCAAGTCCGCATTACCCCCCATATTGTTGAATGGACGTGCATGTTGAAACCCCCTGGAATATCCCGACTTTTAAGCCGCCAATTGGCGGCTTTCTTTTTTACTACTCAATAATCGCTGCAACACCTATGAGACCAGGGCCTGTATGACACACAAGAGACTGAGAAATTTGACCTGTTATCACATCATCTATTCCTGCAGCCTTAATCTCTTCTATTACCATTCGAAAGAATTCCATTGTCTTTTCACTCTTATCTGAAGTATATGCGGCAATGTTCAGAAGCCTCTTGCCTTCAATGAAGTTCAAGAGATTCTTCACAGAAGCTCTGACGGCTCTCTTCATGCCTCTCTCTTTTGAAACACTGTGATAGACTCCATCTTCTCCAACGGTTATTACGGGTTTCAGGTCAAGAATATCACCTATAGTTGCAGTAACTTTTCCTATTCGTCCTCCAGCCTTTAGAAACTTCAGAACAGGTATGCAGAAAAAAACCTTAGATTTCTTTACAGAAGCGTGAATTTCGCTCACAACCTTTTCAAAGGCAATACCACTCTTAATCATATCTATCCCCTTCATAGCGAGCAGCCCCGAGCCAATCGAAATATTCTTTGAGTCGACTACCTCGACCTTCACATCGGAGTGCTTTTCGGAGAAGTCTCTGACAAAAGTCTTCACTTGACCAAGCGTTCCGCTCAGACCGCTGGATATTCCAATATAAAGCATCTCCTTGAATCCCTTTTCATAAAGGCTGTCAAAAGCCTCACCGATTTCCGACGGTCTTGGAAGAGATGTCTTGGGAAACTTATCTTCCATATAGTGAAGCAGATCGGGTGTGGATATGTCGATGTTGTCTCTGTACTCCTTACCATCCAGAATTATCTTCAAAGGTACAACTCTAACGTTATCTCTTGCTTTCATCTGTTCAGGAAGATCACAACCTGAATCGACAATAACTCCAATCATCTGGCAAACCCCCTGTCATACAAGCTAATTACATACCTCTCTTTAAGACCGGCGTCTAGATTGCTGCGTTCACAGTTCGAAGAGTTAAACGTTGAAACGACCGTTTCTAAGTCAGTTATGTCTACCAAAATCTGATTCACAAAGACCGAAGGAAATCCCTGTAATAGTTGAAACTCTTCTTTGGAACTCGTTTCAGATCGTTTTTGAAGTCCACGTATACCAAACCAAACCTCTTGGAGTAACCTCGTGCCCATTCGAAATTGTCCATCATAGTCCAGACAAAAAAGCCCCTAAGATCCACTCCTCCCTTGATCGCGTTAAGAGCAGCTGAAAAGTGCTTTCTAAGGTAATCAATTCTCGGGCCATCGTCAACGTTGCCATCAACCAAAGCATCTTTGCTTGCGATACCGTTCTCAGTAACATAGATCGGTTTCCTTCCGTATTCTTTGAAGACCTTGAATAGAAAACCTTCTAGACCTTCTGGGTAGATCTCCCATCCCATCTCGGTCTTCGGGAGGTCTCCCTGAACAACTTCGCTGCCAAGCACGCTTGATTCTTGGCTTCTAACAAGGTTTCTTGTATAGTAATTCACACCCCAAAAGTCGAACGGCGTGGATATTAGTTCCATATCTTCATCTTCGATAGTTGGGCTCACTCCTGCAATCTCGAACCTTGAGAAGAGTTCGGAAGGATACTCGCCAGTGATTGGGGTTTCAAAGAACCACCCGTTTACGAATTGATCATAGAGTCTTGCCGCTCGAAGATCAGCTCCGGAATCGCTAGCAGGCTCAACAAAAGCAGATACATTGGTTAGACCAATCATGCCGTCTCTTACTTCCTCCCTAAAACGCTTCACCGCTTCACCATGAGAAAGCAAAAGGTTGTGAGCAACGGAAAGTGAAATCCTCAAATCTCTCTTTCCGGGTGCGTGTTCCCCCCAGAGGTAACTGACGTGGGATGAGCAATACGGTTCGTTCAAAGTTATCCAGAGCTTCACCCTGTCACCGAATTTGCTGAACATACTGCTGGAATAATCGCCAAAGTAATGCCTTATTTCTCGGGACTCCCATCCCTTAAATCTTTTCTGCAGTTTAAGAGGGAGATCCCAGTGGTATAGAGTAACAACAGGCCGAATACTCCTCTTAAGAAGTTCATCAATCAGTCTATCGTAGAAATCGATTCCCATCTGGTTTATCTGTCCTCTGCCTTCAGGAAACACTCTTGGCCAGGATATGGAAAATCGGTAGGAGTTCACTCCGAGCCTAGTCATAAGCTCAATGTCTTCCAAGTACCTGTGGTAGTGATCGCAGGCAATATCGCCATTTTCCCCGGAATCTATTCGTCCAGGTTCATGGGTGAAATCCGACCATATCGAAGGCCCTTTACCTTCTTGCAGGTCTGCGCCCTCAATCTGATAAGAAGCCGTTGCAACACCCCAAAGAAAGTCCTCAGGAAAACTTGCTCGCAAAGAGATCCCCTCCTAGCCAACTTCTCACTTTACAAATCCTACCACATTACTCATTCCAACATGTAGAATCAGAGGTCGGTAAGAACCAGGAAATCTGTCCCATCTGATCAAAAGCCTTCGGCTTGTATTAGTATTGATAAAGAAAGCAGTTCCGAATTTGCCGGTTCTTGATTTCTCCATGCTAGGAGTTGAATTCATTTCTGGGAGGCAGCATTGATGAATCTACTGTCGAATTTCGTTATTCCCGCGCAAAACTTGATAATGTTTGCTATTGGCGGAGTTCTGATCTATCTAGCGATAAAGAAAGAATACGAGCCGATGTTGCTTCTTCCAATCGGTTTCGGAGCAATACTCACAAACATTCCGGGATCATCGGCTATTGGAGAACATGGAGTGCTAACTATCCTATACGAAGCTGGAATTGCAAATGAGCTCTTTCCTGCCTTGATCTTCATCGGGATCGGAGCGATGATCGATTTCGGACCTCTTCTTCAAAAACCGGTCATGTTTTTCTATGGAGCGGCTGCCCAATTGGGGATCTTTCTGACGATAATTGTGGCTGCTCTGCTTGGATTTGATATAAGAGAAGCGATCGCTATCGGGATAATCGGGACCGCGGATGGTCCGACATCAATCTATGTCGCAAGCAGATTGGCCATTCACATGCTTGGGCCGATCTCAGTCGCCGCGTATTCCTATATGGCTCTTGTTCCGGTAGTTCAACCACCCATTATTAAGCTGCTTACTACCAAGGAAGAGAGAAGAATAAGAATGGATAATAGAACCGAAAAAGTCCCCAAGTACGTTAAGATCCTCTTCCCGATTCTTGTTACGCTTCTTGCCGGTATCATCGCCCCTGTAAGTGTAGCTCTGATCGGAATGCTCATGTTTGGGAATCTGATAAGAGAATCGGGAGTTCTGAACAAGTTGAGTAATGCTGCTCAGAACGAGCTCTCAAACATCATCACTTTGTTTCTTGGAATCGCCATCGGTTCTACTATGACGGCCAGCGCATTCCTGAACTCCAGAACACTGTTGATTCTTCTAATGGGATTAGTTGCTTTCGTACTTGACACTATGGGTGGAATCATTTTCGCAAAGGTTTTCAACCTATTTAGAAAACAGAAGATTAACCCTATGATTGGCGCAGCAGGAATATCGGCTTTTCCTATGTCGGCAAGGGTTGTGCATAAGATGGGACTCGAAGAAGACCCAAACAACTTCTTAATAATGTACGCAACAGGCGCGAACGTAGCCGGGCAGATCGGCTCCGTTCTAGCCGGCAGCATAGTTTTGGCGATCTTTTTAAGATGAAAGGAGCATAGACAATGAGTGAAGCAGTCTCTAGGAGCATCGCGATTTTTCTTGAAGGTTATCCTACGATATTTGTCGCTACGATTGCCTTCTTCATAATGATAAAATTGCTAATGAAGTCTACCTCAAGAAGGAATGAGAAATAGGTCGCTGCTGCACGTTTCTTTTATCAATAGACCTCGCCTGGAGACTTCAAAAAGCACGAAAAGGAGAGTTGCCATGATTGATGGAAAAAACGGCACTTACCCTGTGCTTTCCGAAATCCTTAGAAAATACGATACTTCCTTCGACAGAATAGAGAATTTCGTCAACTCGAAGCAGGGCTTTTTCTTCATTTTCAGTTCAAAAAGGGTCGAAGGAAGTAGAGGTCCTTACTACGACTGCATTGTCGGAGACTCCAGAAACAGAATCGATGCAAAGGCATGGATAAGTGAACAGGGCTGTTTGGAACCTGTGATAGGTAATGTGGGCCTTGCTGACTATCTTATGGATGATAGATACGGGTTGAGTATTAAAATAAGAAGGCTGTTCTCGGTAGATGAGATGGAAAACTACAGTTCCGGTTCGATTTCACAGTTACTTCCGGTTGTCGAAGATCCTGAGAGAATCGTATCGGAAGTACGCGAACTCATCGAATCTGTCAAAGACGACTATCTGAAGGCCCTTGCAGAAAAGCTTATTTCAGAGGACGGGCCTTGCCCAGACTTCTTTGAAGCGCCGGCAGCCAAAATGTATCATCACGCCAGAATAGGAGGACTTGCGGAACACAGCCTTTCGGTAGTCAAGTACGCACTTGCTCTGACTGAGGTTTCTGGATCAAGAGCAAATATCGACAGGGACCTCATAATCACCGGGGGACTCTTCCACGATATTGGAAAGACAATATCATATACCACAGAATCATTCGAATTCGACTACTCAGATGAGGGTTACCTTGAGGAACACATAGCGATCGGCGCAAGAATCATTGAGATTGAGATTTCAAAGATCAAGGGTTTTCCTGAAGAAAAAAGAAAGACACTGATCCACATAGTTCTGAGTCATCATGGGGAACTGCAGTTCGGTTCTCCCGTTACTCCAAAGACCCGCGAAGCAATTCTCATATGGCTTTGTGACAATCTCGATTCGAAGCTTGATAGCTTCGAGACTAACGCTTCCACAGCTTCAAAGGGAAGCAAATGGACTGCTTTTTCAAAGATGTTTCAAAGCAGACTATACTTAGGTGAACGAGAGAACGAAAAGGAGTCTGAATTCTGATAAATCAGGCTTCAGCCTAGATAGATTGTATTAACAACTGATCGTTGTCTTTTTCCGTATCCACATACAATCAAACTGCGAAAGGGTGATTTGATGAAGAATTTTATCCTAGTGTTTCTCCTGGTCTTTGCTTCTATAATTCTCGTTGGCGGGGAGTTAACGCTTTTCTTTGGAAATCCTCATTCTCACACTTCTTATTCTGATGGCACTGGATTCCCTGAAGAAGCGTATTCGTATGCAAAGGGTGTACCCAATCTTGACTTTCTTGCTATAACTGATCATGCTTATTACTTCGTTCAGGACCTCCCCGACGGAAGAGATAAGCTGGCAGCGACTATAGAGGCGGCCCGGCAAGCATCATCTGCCGATTTCCTGGCACTTGCCGGATTCGAGTGGACGGCTACTGGAACCGGACACATCAACGTCTACGGCACCAGCGATTGGACTGATAGAGTCAAGTCTGATCTATGGCATTTGTACGACTGGATTATCGAACGTAACGCAGTTGGGCAGTTCAACCACCCGGTGAGAGTCTTCGGAGACAACTTCAAAGATTTTCAGTACTCTCCGGAAGCAGATCTCTATATGAACCTTATAGAAGTAGGAAACGGAAACTGGTGGGAAAACGATACAATTGTAGACGAGATGTTCGAAGCTTACCTTCAGGCACTTGGCAAGGGTTGGCATCTCGGAGCAACTCTTGGTCAAGACAACCACAAACCTAACTGGGGAGGAGCAAACGATTCCAGAACAGCCGTATATGCACGCGAGCTGACGGAAGAAGCGATTTTAGAGGCATTCATCAATCGAAGGACCTACGCGACTGAAGACAAGGACATCTTGATTCACTTCTCGACCGAAGAAGCCTTCATGGGAGATATCGTGTATGATACAGATCAAGTTAATTTGTGTATCTCCATAAAGGATACAGCAGACGATCCGCTGGAAATAGTTAGGATTTATTCTCTGGAAGGATTATTTGCAGAGTTTCTGGTTGACGGCAATGAATGTGTTCTTGAGCTCGCCGTTGATATAAGAACGGGTTTCCAGTACTTCTTCATATACGCAAGGGGAAAAGACGGTGAGGAAGCGGTATCTTCACCAATCTGGATTCAGAGGTCTCACCCGATCCATCTTCACAACCCGAGCGCTTATCCTGAGAGCGTGAAGCCGAGAGAGAGCGTTACGCTTTCCTTTCAGCTCTCCAATGTTGAGCAAGGAGAGGCTTCTTCATTGTTGCAGATTACCAATTCCCGCGGAGAGATACACAGCGAAATCGTCACACTCCAAGGATTTGAATCCAAAATAATTAACTTAAGAAGGGAAGTACAGGAATACGATGGAGAGTTATCATTCTTTCTCGACTCAATTCTATATTCAGTTTTGAAACTCAATATCAGGAGCGCATCTTCATTGAACATTCTACTGGATAGGAGTCACGTCAACTTCGCCAGTAACGAACGAACCAAGTTGCAGACGTCACTCGAAGATATGGGTCATAAGCTTCTTGCTGCCGATAGGATTTTCAAGGCAGGAGAGCTCGATACTATAAACGTTCTTCTCCTCCCTCTACCAGGTGCAGGTGGAAGTTTTGAGCGACTGAAGATGCTCATGCCGCAACAGGCACTGATCATTAAAGAGTTTGTCGAAGATGGGGGGACACTAATAATTACCGGAACTGGTGAAGAGATCAGTGAGGAGGTTTTGTCCACATACAACATGCTATTGGAAGATATGGGTATTGCATGCAGCTATGAAGGACGCATAACCGAAGAAGTAAGAGAGATTGATGGAGTCTTCTTTGATGGGCTGTCTCGGTTGGTCGGAGAATCAGGAAGATACCCCCTGGGTCGAGGCGAGGTAATTTTACTTCCTGGCGACCCCTTTACAGACGATGTTATTGATAGTAATGGAGAGCTGATTGATCTGCTGTTCAAATAACAGAAGGGCGGGACGTCTAATGCTCAGCTGCAGCGAGCTATTTGGCTCACTTTGCTCTCGGTCGTACCGCTTATTCCGTTATCCTCCTAATTCAGAAATCTTAGGCAGAACTAGAATTATTTACCTCATGACAAAACAAGGTCATTAAAGTTAAAATACGCTTTAGAGAATCTTTGACTTTGAAGTTGAGAATACTTACTTGTTGTGCTATAACTTGCCAGCAAAAAATAGCTTATGGAAGGAGGTATATTTTGATGTTAATTAGATTCAGAGTTCAGGCAACCGTTTTCCTCAACCGGATTTTCGGTGATGCCGCGCTATGCCACGCCTTCTTCCGTCGTTTGGGGTATAAGATCGTATAACGAGAAGGAATAATGAAGGACCGTGGCGAGTAAGAGCCACGGTCTTTTTTTCTTGACTATCGGAGGTAATCAAATGTCATGGGAAATTGCGGTCATTGAGTTAGCAGGATTTTACGGAGAAGCAAATGGATGCAAGAACGAAGAGAGGAGAGCCCGTCATTAGTTACAGCCAGCCTCTCCCGCCGGAAACAGAACAGGTTCTCCGAAAGGCCAAGGGGGTAAATATGTCAACAGTAATCGTTCCGCTAAGAAAGAAAAGAAGTGACGATTTCGGGGCCCTTCCGCCATTCATACACAAAACGGAAAGTCTTGATAACCTTCCGAAGTAAACAGATAACAGGAGGAAACCCAACTATGAGGAGAATACGAGGCTCAAAGAGTGCTTTTATCGATGGTTTGGTTGAAAAGCAGAAAGTTGAAATGGAAAGCAAATTCAGCAGACCTCATTATCTTTGAGGAGGTGAAAAAAGTGGCAGACGCTTTGCTTGCCAATAGTATCGTAAAGACTTTCAAGAAGAACAAGAAGGAAGTCAAAGCGTTGAAAGGAGTTAGTTTAAGAATAAAGGAAGGAGAGATCTATGGTCTTCTCGGTCCAAACGGCTCAGGAAAATCTACCTTTATAAGGATTGCCTCCACACTCTTGATACCTGACAGGGGGGCATATCGATTTTTCGATATGACTCAGTGAATAACTCTGCGGCGGTTCAAAGAGTGATAAACAGGGTATCCGTCGAGGCCAGTTTTTTCGGAAAACTGTCGGCTGTCGAAAACCTCTGTTTCGCGGCAGGACTTTATGGAATACCAAAACGAGAAGCCTTGAGGAAGATCAACTCTCTCGCAGAGAGGTTTGGTCTGGATCTGAAGAGACTGAAAGATCCTCTCGAAGACTTTTCGAGAGGCATGCAGCAAAAGGTAGCCATAGTTAGAGCTCTCATGACTGAAGCGAGAATGCTCTTGCTCGACGAACCAAAAACAGAACTCGATCCAAGAGCAAAAAGAGATGTACAGAGCCTAATAAAAGATGTAAAAGAGACTATGAACACGACGATGCTTCTGACAACACACAACATGGACGAAGCAGAGAAGCTCTGCGACTATGTGGCCATAATCCATCTCGGAAGAATTGTAGCTTCCGGAAGACCATTGGAGCTTAAGAAGCAGTTGCTCGGAAGGATTGAGAACCCGAGCTTCGAAGATGCCCTTCTCGAGTTCACCGATGTGAGCATGGAGGAAGCAGAGTATCAGGAGGTAGAGTCGACATGAGTTCGCAGTCAACTGCTCGAGAGCTCCGAGCCTCTTGGGCCTTCATTGAACGGAACTTCAACTTCACAAAGAGGTACTGGAAATGGGAAGTCGTATTCTTCGCTTATACTATCGCAAACTCTGTGACTATGGGGTTCATTGGTAAGGGTGTCGAATCGTTTTCCGGAGCAAAACTTGATACTAGTTACTTGATCCTCTACATGTTGCTCGGATCGATACTCTGGGGCTATCTCTCTATTCTCTTTGAGATAGTGGCCGAAACCGCTGCCTGAAAGAGGTGGGAAGAGACGATAGAGATACATTCATGGCACCTGTTAGAAGGGCATCCCATCTGCTGAGTACTTGTGGCTATGCCTTTCTTTATGGAATACTGAGAAGCGGACTGATATTGATCGTAGTTTCGATATTCTTTGATCTGAACCAGGGTAGAGCTAACTTCTTTTCGGCAGCCGGGATTCTTGCAGTATCGAGCTTCTCATTTGTAGGACTGGGAATAGTTGCTGCAGTACTGCCCCTGATTTCACCTGAGAAGGGAGTTCAGGTAGTGCACATCTTTCAGGCTTTGCTCCTCATGTTTTCGGGGGTGTATTACGAAATAGATGTACTACCGTTGTGGATGCAGCTGGTTGGTAAACTATCCCCTGCAACTTATGCACTCAGGGGAATGCGAGCATCAATACTCGAAGGTAGAGACATGCCAGAAATGAAGTGAGACCGATGTTCCACTGGACACCGAGAAGGATAAAGGGTCATTTCGTTGTATGTTTCCTTGCATTCTTGGTGCAAAGAGAGCTTGAGTTCAGAATGAGAAAGAAAGGAATACACACTTCAACCCAGGAGATACAACGAGCGATAAACTCACTCAAAGTGATGAAGTTCAGCCATGGTGAGCAAAGTTACTACATGAAAGCCAAATCACTACCCCTTGCTTCGAAGATTCTTTCATTAATGAAGATAACACAACCCGACAAGGTAACGCCTCAAGAAGAACTCACTCTCTGAATACAGAGTTTGTAGTGGCAAAATTCTTAGTTTCTAAAAATACTTTCGCTTGTTTAGCTGTTTTCAGAAGATTAAGTGATAAACTCAAGAGTCCCGAATTTTCTCCGGTTCCCTTATGCGAGACGACTTCATTTTCAAAGAGCTCTACTTTGATTTCAGATGAAAGTGACTCATCTACCTTTCCACTCATCCTTCCCTCAACAGGCGAAATGAGCTGTGGTCCGTTAGTTTTTCTTGCATTAATTCGCAGAAGAAACCTCCTCTGTCTCAATTCAATGTACACTCTATCCTCAGATACGTCTAACATGATTATGCTTACGCCCTTGTACGTGGTAAACCTGTAAAGCTTCTCTCCCAGAATGAACGCACAGAGACAACCGGTGAAACTCTTCCCCAACCATGGAATTGTTGCAATAGAAAGTATTAATGAAGTCCTATTCTAATCGAAGTTGTTGCTCTGCATCCAAATCCAGGCGTCTGGCAAGGATCTTCCCCAATCCTTTTCTATATAGCCTTTGCCTCCAGTTAGATCTATCACTTCATCATCTATCTCGACCTCTCATTCCAGATAGTGGTCCATTCTAACTACACCGTGATAACACTCCATGTAAGGCACAAAAGAGAACGGTCACATAATCCCGGGAGAGTAGAATCTCCTTGGTCATAGAAAAGGGTCAATCAGTCGAATTTCACCGACGATTTTCTGATTATCGTCTTCCATATTCAAAACCGCTCTGTCAGTCAAAAACCGATTATTATCGATCTCTACGGCAAAGCGCTTTGGATCGGAACGAAAACTGTCTAAAAGTAAGAGATGTTGCAAGATTCATTCCTGTTTCCCGAAAGAAACTGAATAAAGCAGTGCGATTCGGTTCATCCGGAAGACATGGATACTCCTGGAATGACAGCAAAGGATTTATACCCTCTTCTGTCAACAAACTTGAAGTACCATCCTTCAAAGAAGCCCTTTTTAGAAGCACTGCCATGATATAGGGTTGAATCGAACAACGCGTTTAGATTCACGAAGCACCTCCACAAAGATACTATTTGTCTGAAACGGGATACTCTGCAATATTCTCAAGTATACAGTTCCTTCAGAACTGCTTAATGTTAAAATTGATTATTATTAAATAGGTTAACAGCCGCCGAGATTTGAATGCAGAATCGGTCTGATCTGTGATTCCTTTTGAGTGATGTTCTATCTTCGGGATTTTATTCTGAAATCATAATCTCTGTAATCGAATTGTGGGAGGTAATAATGGGAGATGAAGTCCACGTACTATTAGAATTCAGCGAAGGCTTCTCTGGATCGGGAATAACTGACTCCGGATACCAGATTAGAATTGGCGCTGATGGCGCGGTCCCTTACGACTTGCTCTTGATGGGTCTGGGCTCTTGCTTGTACGCAACGTTTCTGGAGATCCTCGGTAAGAAGAAGATAAGTTTCACCTCAACCAAAATCGAGGTGTCGGGTGAGAAGAGGCGAGAAATCCCAACAACTCTTGAATCTTGTTTCATCACAGTCATTATTGTCGGAACAGATAAGTCTCATTGGAAATCAGTAGAGAAATCTTTTGAGTTGGCCACAAAGTATTGTTCGATATATAAGACGATTTCTGGTGTAGCAGAAATCAACTGGGAAGTGAGTTTTGTTGACCTGAGCTTTGTTCGAAAGGCTGGTTGTTATGAAGAGAATGGGTGATATGTTACTATCTCCGAATAGCGGTTCAGAAATAATGATAGGAAATACCGCGATTGTAAGAGCGATGCTGGAAGCAGGTGTTAGGGTTGTTACTTCGTATCCCGGATCTCCCACTCCAGAAATTGCAGCTGCAATAGCCTCTCTCCCTGCTGAGAAGAACCCTATGTACTTCGAGTTCTCTGTAAATGAAAAGGTTGCGACGGAGGTTGCCTTCGGGGCCTCAGTTAATGGGCATCTTTCGTGCGTGTTCTTCAAGAGCGTCGGCATAAATGTGGCTGCAGATACTTTCGTTCAACTCTCTCTAATGGAACTCATTGGAGGCATGGTAATTGTATTGGGCGATGATCCGGGAGCAAACTCCTCACAAAATGAGCAGGACAACCGTCACTATGCGCATCTCTCATACACTCCAATCCTAGAGCCTTCAACACCTTCAGAAGCATACTCGATGTTTCTAGAAGCATCAAGACTTTCGCAAGAGATGCGTATGCCTGTAATTGTGAGACTCTCGACTCACGTATGCCACGCCAAAGAAAAGGTGGAGTTTAAGGAATTGATTTTCCAGGTGCAAGATAACCGGCCAAAATTCAGTCTTGAGAATGGGCCATATATTCCAATAACTGCTGAAGCTCTTAAAATGAAGCGAAGAGCTCTGAAGAAACTCGAGGAGTTCAGAAAGACTACGGAGAAAAGCTGCCTGAATAGTGTCATTGAAGGCTCAGACAAATCAAGAGGGGTAATCACGGCCGGAGCCCCATTTCTCTCTCTTCAGGACGTCCTTAGTCTGTCAGATAAACGTCCGGATATTCTCAAGCTGGGAATAGTGCATCCTCTTTCTGAAAGGGAAGTTGTGGATTTCCTTTCTTCTCATGAAGAGGTAAAGGTCCTTGAAGAACTTGACAACGTGATAGAGAAAGAAGTCAAGGCAATTGCGTATGACCACAAACTGAATACAAGAATAACTGGAAAGCAAGACATCGAGGACTGGATAGGAGAGTATACACCAGACAAAGTTAGGGAGGTATTGTCAAGAATTTGGCCTGACGTTGTCAGTCCTCCTGGAGTAGAAACTGAGCCAATCGAGCTTGCGCCAAGACCAGCTCAGATGTGCCCTGGCTGCGGTCATAGATCAGCATTCTACGCCATCAAGAAAGTCCTGCATGCCTCTGATATTTCCGTGGCAGACATTGGATGCCATACACTCGGGTATCTCGAGCCGTATAGAGTGGGGCAAGTACTTCTTTGCATGGGGCATTCAAGCGGAACTGCTTCTGGCCTTTCATTATTCAATGACACAAGAAGAGTCGTGGCCTTCCTTGGTGATTCCACTTTCTTTCATTCAGGACTACCGGGCATTGTCAACGCGATCTTCAACAAACATAATTTCACACTGATTGTCATGGAAAATGGCACAACAGCAATGACAGGTCATCAGAATCATCCCGCCGTAGGGCGGAACTTCAGAGAAGTGACTCAGAAGATTCCCGTTAGGAAGGTTCTGGAAGGACTGGGTGTAGATAATATTCGAGAAGTCGATGCCTACAACCAGTCAAAGCTTAAGCAGTACGTTGAAGAAGCCCTGGCAGAAGACGGCCTCAAGGTCATTATCGCCAAACATCCATGTATGTTGAAGTTCACAAGAGAATTGCGCAGAAGCGGTAGGTCACTGCCGAACCCCGTGAGAGTCGGCAACAAATGCAACAGGAAGTACATTTGCGTCAGTGACTTTGCATGTCCCAGCTACCAGCTTTCTGATGACGGTTCGGTCTGGGTACAAAACGATCTCTGCATAGGAGACAGATCTTGCGTCCAGACATGTCCTTCGGATGCGATTGCTTCCGAAGATAGATAAAGGATGTGAGAGAATGGAGAAATTCGACATATACATTACGGGAGTTGGCGGTCAGGGAATAGGTCTCCTCAGTGAAGCTCTATTAAGAGCGATCGACCATTCCGAGCAGAGGGGTATTGGGGCAGACACACACGGATTGGCTCAGAGAGGTGGCATGGTTTCTTCTCACTTAAGAATCGGTCACGGAGCCTACTCGGTTCTGATAATGAAGCACAGCGCAGACATGGTTATAGCACTTGAGCGCCATGAGGCTCTGAGAGGAATGGGAAACTATCTGAAGAAAGGCGGAACACTTATATACTATGATACTGTCTGGCAACCACTGGAAGTTCGTCTAGGAAGAGCAGAAGAGATTAAGAATGAAGATATTGAGCGAGAAGCCGACAAGAGAGATGTAAAGGTAGTAAAGGTATTGGTCGAGAATTTGAAAGATTCTAGAATGCAAAACGTAGTTCTCATGGGCAAGATTGCTCATGAGGGGCTTATTCCAGGTGTAACCGTTAAACATTTCGAACTAGCTCTCTCAGACCTTATGGAAGGAGACCTGCTCAGGAACAATCTTGAGCTCTTTGGAGAGCTTTCCAAACAAGGGTGATTAACATGGCCTTCGATGTTGCAGTCATTGGTGCGGTCGGAATCGATACGAATGTCTATCTGTCGGATTCTAAAGTAAATCTCTCTGTCGAAACGAGTTTTGGCGAGAACCTTGATTGCATAGGACAAGCAGGTGGATATGCCTGCCAGGGTTTTGAGAGACTTGGTTATAGAGTCTGCTTTGTTGGTTATGTCGGCGAAGACTTCTCAGGGAAATACATTCGACAGATTCTTACAGAGTTGGGTATAGACACCAGTCTGCTGATGATAGACCCACTAGGAACGAAGAGAAGCGTAAACCTCATGTATATGAACGGAGGCCGAAAGAACTTCTATGATGGCAAAGGGGCAATGAACCTCTGCCCCAATATCGAAGACATTAGGTCACATCTATCTGGAACAAAGCTAGCCCATGTAAACATCGTGAACTGGACTAGATTTCTGCTTAAACCACTGAAAGAAGAGGGCCTAATTCTTTCGGTAGATATCCAGGATGTCACAGACTCAGACGATCCCTATAGAAAGGACTTCATAGAAGAGGCTGATGTTCTATTCTTCTCTTCAACAAACTTCGCTGACCCGTATCATCTGATCAAGAAGTATCTCGAAATTAGAGGCGACAGGATAGTCGTATGTGGAATGGGGAAGAGGGGTTGCGCAATTGGCTCAAATAAGGATATTGAGTACTTCGATCCAGTTGAATTGGAAGAACCCGTTGTGGACGCAAATGGGGCCGGCGACAGCCTCGCCGTAGGTTTTCTTTCAAGTCATTACTTCGAAGGCTATTCAATAGAAGACGCGATTCTGAGGGGTCAGATAGCTGCTAGATATTGCTGCACAAAAAAGGGAACATCATCGGAGCTAATAACGAGTGAGCATCTAGATAGGCTGTTCAAACAGATCAATACAAGTCGCAAACAAGATCAGTAAACGCTACGGGATTATCTCTGAGTCAATCAGAAGAGGAGTGCCGGCTAAGAGCCGGCTTCCCCTCTACTTTCATTCAGGTCTCACATCCGGAAAGACAATTACGTCTTTACTTGGCAGACCCACGAAAAGCACTTCATTTGTTATGTAATTCATCACTACAATCCTGTGCATGCCCTGCTGGTCCTTCTCAGTGAAGTATACGAGATTCCCTTCTATCTTCACTGAAGGTACCGGCGCATCCATGAAGAGAGTGCTGTCAGATATTACCCTATCCCGGCCGTTCACCGTGTCAAACACATGCAAAGAGGCGTACAAGAAGTCCGCATAGTCCTCAGGATACTCAAAATAGACTATTTTCCCGTCTTCACCAAACTCAGCCCAGAAAGCCGGCGCATCTGTATTCAGTACAGACTCTGTGTCAAGCTGAACTATGTTTCCTTCGTAATCTATCACGAACGTCTTCTCGTTTGAAAGAAAGACAAAGTGATTGTAGTCTTCAATCGTTTCTTGCACTTCTCCAGATTCCACATCTATAATCGAGAACACATCCCAACCGGTGGACACAGCTATTCTTGATCCATCAGGAGACCATGCAACCGGTATCATACCGTAATCTGCCTCCATTGACCATAGGACGCCAATATCACTGTCAACCATCGAAATTGTCTCTCGCCAGGTGTCCATTAGCAAGAACCTTGTTCTGTCAGGCGAAAGCGAATAGACGTCAACTCCATCGAATCTCGCCTTTTTCTCACCTTCTACGACAACCCCGCCCATATTTTCGGAGATGTAAACGTAAGTACTGGCATCCAAGAACTGCCCGTATATGGAATTGACTAGCGTACCCTGAAGAACTCCCTCAATATCGTAGAATCCTATGCTGATTTTCTCAAAATCGAAGTTTACTGAAGTATATGATACTACCGAAGCCTCCTCAGCAAGGATTTCGGTTAATCTCTTCGGCTCAGGAACTCTGGAAACCCAGGAGAAGATCCAGGAAAGTTCAGGATAATTCGCAACAAACTCCTGAATATTCGCGTGCAACGACGTTTCGTCATCTGAAAGCACAATCGCTCTGAATAACGCATTGACATTGTCCGGGACATATATATAGTAGATCAGAGCCAGGGCTTCGTGAATCTCCGTTCCATCATCATATGCTTTACCCTGCAGAAACCATTCTACTGCGTCATCGTAAAAGCCTTTCTCAAGATCAAGAATCCCATTCAGGTAGTAGAACATCGGTTCCCTCTCTAGCAATCGAGAGCTCTCGTTCAGCAGATTTCTTGCAGCATAAAAGTCATAGTCATCTATCATCCCAATGATGTAAGGTATTAGATAGTCTGTCTCCCCCAAATCCTCAACTAGAATTCTAGATACTATCAAATTCAGATCTGCAGGATACAGTTCAACAGATTGATCATGTAGGAAGATGTATGTTTCTAGCTGCCCTTCTCCAAGTCTGTCAACAGATTCGCGGACTATCTCTTCAGATAGATCCCAGCTGCTGTTCACTGCCTTAAGATACAGAAGCAGCGAATCTTTATTGGGCTTAAGCTCAAAGAAGACTCCAGAGACATCCTCGGCATAGTCTGAGTAATAGTTCTCGAGAAGTCTCTCAATTCCGTACTTGATCACTTGAAACATAGGTTCTGGAACTTCATCAATCGAAGCTACTACATCTTTCAAAAGCGTTCCGTAGCTCTCGAAGTCATAGTTATCATCGTAGATCTTCAATAAAGCCTGAAGGCTCTCCACATCCATAGGATTCTCGGCCAGCTTGGCTCTGAGTTCTTCAACTTGCGCCGTCACAATCAGCGGCGTAATGAGTAGAAGCAGTACGAATATTAGTCTTTTCATCGAAACACCTCCTCGGACAATTCTAACGCTGTCGGTAGTGCATAGCTACCACGTTGAAGTGTCTATTCCTAGAAAGACGCCAGCTCACTGTCGACAAAGATCATGAGCTCCGACAAGTACTCTTCTGAGAAGTCAAATTCTATCCCAGCGCTTTCAAACAACTCATCAAGCGGCCTTGAGTAACCCATTGACAAGAACCTCTTGTAATCTTCTATTGCGCTTGATCCATTTTGCTTGTAATTTCTGTATATCGCGAGAGCACCGAGCTGAGCTATTCCGTATTCGATATAGTAGAAGGGGTTCGTAAAAATATGAGGCTGAAGAAGCCATCGGATTCTCTTTTCACTTTCCAGGCCAGTCCAGTCAACACCTGCATTGAAGCGTTCAAAGATTTCGGCAAACTTCTCGTCTCTTTCATCGGGAGAATGATCGGGATATGTATAGATCCACTGCTGAAACGAGTCAACAACCATGCACCAGGGTAAGAAGCTCAAAGTACCGGTCAGTTCTTCTCGCCTGGCAATTGTTATCTCATCTGCGCTGTAGTACTCGTCCCAGTAATCCATCGTCAGGAGTTCCATAGACATAGAGGCAAGCTCGGCTGCTTCATGCGTTGTATGTCTGTACGTGATCAACCTTTCGTCTGCCGTAGCAAATGAATGCATTGCGTGGCCAGACTCGTGAAGGATTGTCCGGACGTTTGCAGGAGTTCCCGTAGCATTCATGAAAATAAATGGAGCACCAGTTTCATCAAGAGGATAGTTATAGCCACCTGGAGCCTTTCCCTTTCTGTTTTCAAGATCTAGCAGGCCGTTATCCCTCATCTTAGATAAGTTTTTACCGAACTCTTGATCGACTCTCTCAAGAATCCTGATAGCTTTGTCAACAAACTCATTCATATTACTGAATGGTTTAAGCACCTTCCCTGAGGGTACAACATTCATGTCCCATGGTTTCAACCTCTCCAGTCCAAGCTCTCGACTTCTTTTCTCATTTAGCTTGGAAACGTAAGGAACCACTACCTTCTCTACTGAATCGTGGAATCTAAGCACATCCTCGACCGAATACGCAAATCTGTTTTTCTTCTGGTGCATATAATCCCTGTAAGTTGCAAAACCTGCATTCCTCGCCTGCGGAACTCTTATCGAGAGAAGTTTGCCAAACAGATCCTCCATGCTCTCATGAACTTCTTTCAGCTTTACCATCGAAAGGCGCCATGCCTCTTCCCTGGTTGAACGATCAGGTTCAAGTTGAAACTTTGAGAGTTGAGACAGTGTGTACTCCTGTTCTCCATACTTAACAGTCAGAGAACCAATACTTGCCGCATATTCAGAACTTAAATTCTTCTCCTGAACCTCCAGAGGAAGGTTCTCTTCTCTGAATAGTTTTACTGTATTGGAGACGATCGTATCGAAGTTCTCGTATCTGATTCGATCTAATTCGCTTCTGAAATCACTGTCTAAATACTTTTTCATCAGCATAATCCTATAAGGCTCCGCTTTGGAATATACCTCAGCGTAGAATCTCGAGTACTCCTGCCTCTTATCCTCGCTGTCGGCAGCCCTAGTCATGTCTATATACTTCCACGCGAGTCTTTCCTGAAGAATCATGAACAACTCACTCCAGAAGTAAAGAAAATCCTCAAGAGAAGCTCTGTCTACTATCGGATACTCTTCCAGTCTCCTGAGCTCTTTCTCAAGGTCTTCCCATATGGAGAGGTCAACGTCTTCGCCGACATATCTTCTCTGAAGCTCTCTAATTGTCTTGCCACTCATTATTGAACCTCCTGTCTCGAATATGTGTAGTCAGTGTAAACTAAATTATACACGGTCTGCCCTTCAGTCGTTGAACACTAGATCTCCATAACCAATGTTTTAGCAGATCCTGGCTCAGTTATTGGAAATCGTTCCTGCAATGATAGACTTATCATTAGAAGGAGGCATTAAATTGTCGCGAATTGCCGTTGTTGGTGAACTGCTTATTGACCTGATATCAAGCAGTTTTGTGAGAGATCTTGGCGAAGCTACTTCTTTCAAAAGATACTTTGCCGGTTCTCCAGGAAACCTTGCTGTAAATCTTCATGATCTAGGTGTTGACGCTACTCTTCTCTCCAGAGTAGGCGATGATTCCTTTGGAAGAGCTTATCTTAAACACCTCGCTTCGCGAGGAATAAATATCTCTTATGTTCAGAGAGACGTGGAAGCACATACTTCAATCGTATTCGTTTCGAAGTCACAATCATCCCCACAGTTCATAGCTTTTAGAGGTGCGGATTGTTTTCTTGAAGAACCGGTGGATATCGTGAGTTTTCTCAAAGATGTGGAATTCATTCATTTCACATCTTGGCCATTCTCATGTGAGCAGTCGCGGCTGGCATGCATGAAGCTGGTGAGAAAGGCATTGGAAGCGGGAATAAAGATAACATTTGATCCCAACTACAGAAGGGTTCTCTGGGATCGAGAGGATGATGGTTCGGAATTCATAAAGGAATTCCTGAAGTACGCATTCATTGTAAAACCTTCTGAAGATGATGCCTTACATATCTTCGGTACCGGAGATCCTCATGAATACATTGATAAGTTTCATAATGCCGGCGCCTCAAATGTCGTCCTGACTTTGGGCCACAAAGGATCTGTGATTTCTGACGGTCACAAAACTGAAACACTCTCTCCATGCGCAAGAAGAGTAGTGGACACCACCGGTGCGGGAGATGCTTTTTGGTCCGGTATCCTATATGGCCTCCTTCAAGGGAAGGATATCTTTGAATCGGCCGCTTATGGGAACTATTGTGCCGCCTTTAGAATCGAACATGAGGGAAAGGATGTAATTCTGCCTTCTATAGACGCTTTGAAGGCCATTTTCGAGGCAGGTGATGACTTGTGAGAGTGGCATTTATAAATCCCCAGGGAAACTTCGATAAGAATGACAGCTACTGGACAACGCATCCGGACTTTGGAGGTCAGCTGGTCTATGTGAAGGAAGTTGCATCGGCTATGTCAGAAATGGGAATCAACTGTGACATAATAACGAGAAGGGTTATCGACGACAAATGGCCTGAGTTTGCCGAGGAATTCGATTCCTATCGAGGAAAAGATAGCCTCAGAATCATAAGAATCCCTTTTGGTCCAGAAGGCTTCTTGAGCAAGGAGAGACTTTGGCCTTTCTTGGGGGAGTTCTCAAGACGAATTAGAGAATTTTATTCGTCGGAAAGAACTTTACCGAATTTCGTTACTACTCATTATGGGGACGGAGGTTTGACGGGAGCTATGCTATTCAAAGACACAGGAATCCCTTACTCTTTCACAGCCCACTCCCTTGGGGCTCAAAAACTCGACAAACTACTGCAGACTGGAGCTGATCGTGCAGAGATAGAATCGAGATTCAACTTTTCCTTCCGAATAGCGGCTGAACGCATTTCGATGAAGTATTCGGCAGTCAACTTTGTTTCCACTTCTATGGAGAGGTTCCAGCAGTACAGTCACAGACTCTATCGAGACTTTTCAGAAGTGGGCAACGATTCAAAATACTCCGTTGTTCCCCCGGGAGTCAACACAGACATCTTCGCTGCAAGTCCTACTGAACTTGACACAATCATTGAAAAGAGATACAAAGAGGCGGTAGAGAGATTCTCTAAACCGTCCAGACTCCAACTCCCGATGATCATCATTTCTAGCAGATTGGAACAGAAGAAGAATCACATGGGAGTAGTAAGGGCCTTTTCTAGCGATGGCAAACTGAACATTTCCTGCAACCTTATTATTGTTACTCGGGGTCTGAATAATCCCTATGATGAGTACAAATCTCTTCAAGAACCTGACCGAACTGTTCTGGGCGAGATTATTGATCACATTTTCAAGAATAATCTCGAAGAGAGAGTCCTCTTTATGAACATAGAGAATCAGTTGGAGCTTTCAGCTCTATACAGAATAGGGGCAAAGAGAAGATCTGTTTTTGCCCTTACTTCCCTGTATGAACCGTTCGGACTTGCCCCAATCGAGGCTATGGCCTGCGGTCTACCGGCTGTTGCAACATCTAACGGAGGCCCTACAGAGAGCATGAGAGAAAACAATGTTGAATACGGAGTTCTGGTGGACCCTCTTGAAACGGATGATATCGCCAGAGGGTTGAAAAGGGTCCTTTTCACCAGTGAAGATTTCTGGAATGAATTGAGCTCGAGAGGTATTGACCGTGTTACTGAGAAATACACATGGCGTTCTACTGCGGAAGGTTATCTTAACCAGATCAAAGAGAAAATCAGGTCTGAATATCCAGAGCCTGAAATCCCGGACTATCTTTACTCTGGTGATGACATCCCCTTCATTGAGTAATCTGCCTGTATAACAATTGGCATTCCGGGGAGCTCTGCCGAAGAACCCGCAGTAGCCGGCTAACAATTTCGTGGATGACGGAGGGAAGATGTGAAGTACAACTTTGACAGAGTTATCGAAAGAAGAGGAACGAATTGCATAAAATGGGACCACGCCAACCTTTTCTTTGGGCGGAATGATTTGCTACCTATGTGGGTTGCCGACATGGACTTTGAGTCACCTCCCGAAGTTATTGAAGCGATAGTTGCCAGAGCTAGACACGGCATCTATGGTTATACTGCGAGATCAGACGGATATTACGAATCGATTGTAAGATGGCTCAATAAGAGACATGGATGGAAAATCGAAAAGGAATGGATTTCACATGCACCGGGAGTAGTAGCGGCAGTTCACATAGCGGTGATGGCGTTTTCCCATCCAGGTGACAAAGTGATTGTCCAAACTCCAGTCTACTATCCTTTCTTCAAAGCGATTACAGAGACAGGACGCCAGATGGTTCGGAACCCTTTGAAAGAATCCGGTTTACATTACACAATGGATTTTGATGATCTTGAGAAGAAGATCGATTCAAGAACGAAGATTCTTATTCTCTGTAGTCCTCACAACCCGGTTGGAAGAGTATGGAAGGAAGATGAGCTTTCTAGACTCACTGATATTTGTTTCAGGAAAAACGTGCTAATAGTATCAGACGAGATCCATTCAGACCTGGTTTTTGGCAACTGCAAACATATTCCAACCGCGGCGATTTCTGAAAGTTCATCATCTATCACGTTGACTTGTTTGGCGCCAAGCAAGACCTTTAATCTCGCAGGGCTTTCATCTGCAGCAGTGATCTCTTCAAACAGAAGACTTCTCGACGAATACTCAAACATGCTGAACTCTTTGGGCTTAGGGATGTCGAATGTTTTCGGTACAGTTGCTCTCGAAACAGCTTACAACCATGGAGAAAAATGGTTGGAAGAGCTGCTGAAGTACATAAATGCCAACTTTGAGTACATGAGAGACTTCTTGAAAACCAACTACTCAGAAGTGAGAGTCACTGAGCTTGAAGGTACTTATCTCGCATGGGTCGATTTTAGAGCAACGGGTATGAGCGTTGAAGAACTTAGAAGTTTTCTCTACGAAAAGGCAAAAGTCGGGTTTGAGGATGGTTCAGTATTCGGTATCGAAGGAGAAGGATTCATGAGAGTAAATCTCGCATGCCCCAGAGCTATACTTGAAGAAGCGATGAAGAGATTGATGGAAGCCAGGAAGTGATCCAAAAGTCAAACTACTTCGAAACTTCGTAACTTACTCCGACAGAGAGAAAAGAAATACATAGAGACTTAAGAAACGGTCACGTCGAGTTAATTGACATATTGCTTGTTTCAACTAGAATAATCCAAGAACTAGAACCTAATGCAGAACTTAAAAACACCAGCTTTGCTGTTCGACACGACACGATTAAACAGATGCAGATATTCTAACCCCACCCCTGTTCGGAAATTCCCAAATCGCAAACAGACCCTCAAAGAGAGGGTCTGTTTATTGTTGTATAAATGTCCTCGGCCACTTATCTGTTTAACTTGAACGAGGTGTATCGTCTGTTATCGGTAAACACTATGTTGAGACCGACAATCTCAGAAACTCTCTTCATTGTATCTAAGGTATAGAAAGATATGTGACTCATATCCCTCATGTAGTACCATTCTATGAATTCCTGTCTGTCCTCAGGATGGAAGAGCGTCATCACTGATAGAACTCCATCATCTTCTAGACAGTCGGAAAGCATTTTGAAATACGCAATGGGTTCATCTAGGTGTTCAAAGACTTCTGTTGAGGTTATGAGGTTGTACTTTTTCCCCAGAAAGACCTTCTCTGGCGAGAAGTAGTAATCGTATATCTCCATATTGAATCCATAATCCCTTTCAAGTATCTTTGCAAGAACCGGTGTCGGACCACTCCCAAAATCAAGCCCTCTTCTTCCTTCAGATAGAAAATCGGTGACTGCGGTATCGATGAAGTCTCTGAAATAGGCAACGTATCTCGGATCGTCAATGCTGTTGTTGTGTCTTCTATAGATCTTTAATTCATCTTCCGGAGAGATCCGATCTGCCTCGTGTTTCGAGATGAAACCGCAGTTATCACAGCAATTGTAACCCACCCCGAATTTGCGGTGAACAATTCTTTCGGTTTTCGAGCCGCATATTAGGCAGTTAACAGCCTTCCTTTCATCAATCAAAATTGCCTCCTTCAGTTCTTTTAGATTATACATCTGGCGTCCAGTCGAGTTGTTTAGTGAAGGCAAACGAGTACACCATTTGGGTTATTATGAGATTCTATGATGCAGTAACTAGAATTTATGCACAGTGAAGTTGATCATTTCCAACAATCTTGCAGTACTTGGAAACAATCATTTGTCATTGAAGTGCATATTTCTCCAAAGAGCATACGAAAGATGGTGACATTCACTATTTTTCTTTATTACAGAGCAAATTATGGAATTGAGTTGAAAATTAGTTATTGTAAGTGAAGATTCTTTTAGTTGACGCCTTGACTTTTTATGTTTTGTTGTGATATATTATGAATGTAGAACCTGAGATTAATAAAAAGGGGTGTAGATATGAGAAAAGTTAAGGATCCAGCTTCCATTGAAAGAGCCGTTCAGAAGTTCAAGGAAAAGGTTGCCAAGGAGTCTTTCCCACAGTATCTATGAAGGAGGTAAGAAAGATGAAAGGAAGAGAAAGGAAGATTCATTACAAGGAAAGAGAGTTCTACCCGGAGATCGTTGAAGATTCACTGAGAGCTAGACCGATTAACGTTAGGTAAGAGAGAAGGAGGAGAGTAGATGAGATTTAAAGAGAAGAGAAACTTGAAGGCAATAGACAGATTGATCGAGAGTGAAAGAGACAGCGTTTACAGCAATCTATTATTCAGTCCAAGATTCTAAGAAGAGGAGGGATGAAGATGAAAAGGAGAAGCATGAAGGAAGTAGACAGGATGATTTCTAAGGTAAGAGAGAGTGCGTTCAGTTCTTTGATGACACGTCCAAGGTTTTAACTCCGTGGAGAAGGAGGTGAGATCATTAGAGAGAAAAGAAGAGAGAATTTGGCAGATGTGGATAGGTATTTAGAGAAGGTAAAGACCGATGCTCTGAAGAGATACATGACCTCCATCCACAGCTGAGAAGAAGGCGAGGCGTGTAAATTGAGAAAATCCATTACAATACTCCATACCAAATAACTGAAGATCCGTTCCATAACTTTCTAAAGGGTCTTCAGTTTTTTGTGTAAGACTCTGTGGAAAGAGATGGAAGAAATGAAGGCGTAAAACACACCACTCACCTTCGGTGGTCATTTAAACTTGTTTGGTAAAGAGCCATGGTAGTGAACGTTACGGGAAAAGGCGGGACAGCGATCCCGTCAGGTGAGTACCAGAGGAGACAAATACAAGTGAACCACCGTGAACGTGTCGTAAGAACTACTAGTGTCATCTAAACCGGGGGGTGGAACTATCCCGGGATAAGTCTGGAGGAAACCTGCTTACTGTCCAGATGGTGACCGGCATATAGGTGGCGTGACCCTGGTACAGGCTTCGATTAGGAACTTGGGAACCTGGATCTGGATGTTAAGGGAAAAGCCGCAAGTGGAAGACCCACGAGGGTGAAAGTACCGATGCCAGATTCAGGGGCGGAACAGTCCGTAGTAGTGATGAAGCTCCTGTAATGGGAGTGGAGCGAAGGGACTGTGTTATCCAGTTTTGTAGGTTAGTCAACCAACTCTGTGCAGACAACCGAAAGGGAGGAACTGTGAACAGAGACAAGGAAGGAGCAAACAGACAAGATGAGGTCGTATGAAATCCCCTTTGTACATTGGGCGAAGATCCGCTGTAAGCTTAAGAACAAAGACCCGCTGAACGCTGTGAAGAGCCGTCCTTAGTCCTTCGTCCCAGATCATGGACCCGTCCTTGGCGTTGGGAAGAGCCTGAGGTCAGAGGCAAGAGGTCGGAAGAGCAGATCTGGAATCCCCAGTCTTTTCCTACTTCACGTCATCTGGCATGATTCTGGCCAAGATCTCGATCCATCGCGAGAGAGGACATAAGATCAAGATAATCAAGAGCCTGACACAGCATATCTTGTTAAGGGAGGAAGAGCATCATATGATTTCTCACCAACTCTCTGACTTATGGAAATAATGAGCTCGAGAGGGGATTAAAGAACCCTTCAAGGCTTTTGGAGATCTCAGATCGTTACTTGGCCTCTTTGCTTTCCCCTTCTCTCTATTCTTTGGATAAATGGTTGAATTAAGAAGAACAGACCCTCGCTCTGGAAAAACAGGTTTTTTCCCTCAGCGACCAGAGAACCATTCAACGGCCAACCGATCTCGCCTTGCTCTTCCGATTCCCAACCTCGTCTCTCGTTTTCCCTGCAACTGCTCTTCACAGCGCCCAGCATGTTCTCTCAAGCGTTCAACGCCTCCTTCGCCCGAGAAGTCGGAACTGACCTGTGTTAGCAGACTGGCTCCTGAAGTTCCGCTGTACGCTTAAAAACAAGAACCCGCTGATCGCTGCTGAAGAATCGTTGAACCAATAAAAGCTTCCCCACGAAGCACGCATTGCGACCTGAACCGTTCTTGCCCAGCCCTGCGTCTGATGTTTTATTCCAGCATCACTTCTACTCTTGTTGATTTCGGAGGACGGTGGACCGATGACGGTCAACATTGTGCTCAGCAGCGTTCAGCGAAAAGCGGCTCTTTCCCCGCGAAGCGGGGCTTGGGTCCACTGATGCTCTTCAGTGCATTACGTCCCACCGAAGGTGGCATCACTTCCGCTGATGCTTTTCGGCGCATAACTTCCCCGGACGTTTTTCCGGGCATCACTTCCTGAGCAGCATCACTTCCTCGCGCTGCGAGCTTCACTTCCTGCCGGAGGCAGCATTGCGACCTGGGTTGTTCTTCCCAGCCTTGCGTCTTATTCCACTCTTTCCAACCCAAACCCGCTATCCACGACAACGGCTTTCCGCAGTTTCGATTTCATTTACTAAATGATAAAATGAGGGCATTCTTGGTTTTCTTCAGGATTAGTATGCATTCTTATTGAGGAGAGCTTCGATAAATGTAGCCGCAGATTTCCGCCAGAAGAGAAGTGTCATAGCAAAAGAAATCCGAACTTGCTTGTACTGTTGGTTCTTTATTGAAGAGGATCTTGAGTGATTTCTATAAATGGGCAGATCGTTGAAGCATCGGGCGTCTGTGAGTGAACCGAGTGTGGAACGATATCATATGGAAGGACGATGTGATGATGGATCAGTTAATAGGAAAGTTTTCAATGCTTGGTGTAGATAACGCTCCTGGACAGGAGACTCTTCAAGATGGCGAGGGGCTTCGACTGATAGGAGAGAAGATTACCGGAAGACCGGTTGATTTTTCTCATGGGGATGTCAATGCGTTTGAACCGATCCCGGGGTCATTAGATGCATTTGTAGAAGGCGTTCACTTGGGCGGTGAGCAAGCGTATACTGAGTACAAAGGAAGAGGCAACATACGAGAATGGTTGTCTGAAAAGCTTTCTGCTTTCACCAACACTACAATTTCTCCAGATACGCAACTCATTATTACACCGGGAACCCAGGGGGCGCTTTTTCTGGCAATGGGATCGTCAATTGGCCGTGGAGATAAGGTTGCAATAGTTGAGCCCGACTATTTCGCCAACAGAAAACTGGTGCAATTCTTCGATGGAGAAGTCATTCCAGTTGCATTGGATTTTCTGGAATCTGGTAGACGAGCCGGTTTGAATTTAGCCGAGCTTGAAGATGCTTTCAAAACTGGTGTTAGGGTCTTCTTGTTCTCCAATCCTAATAACCCGACCGGTGTCATTTATTCGTATGATGAGATTCGATCTATCGCTTTCCTTGCAAAGAAATATGATGTATCAGTTATCGCAGATCAACTGTATGCAAGACAGATATTCGATGGCAGAGTGTATACACATCTGTGTGCCCAAGACACGAAACCCGTCAGTCTAATCACAATCATCGGTCCATCCAAAACAGAGTCTTTAAGCGGCTATCGTTTGGGAGTTGCTTTTGGCTCCAAAAACATCATTGCACGAATGGAAAAACTACAGGCAATAGTCTCTCTGCGGGCCGGAGGATATTCTCAAGCGGTACTTACATCGTGGTTCAACGAACCAGAGGGATGGATGGAAGATCGAATAAGTGCACATCAAAGGATTCGAGATGATCTGGTGGCACTGCTTCACGGCGTGGAAGGTGTCAAAGTCAGAAAAACAGAAGCCGGTAGTTATCTTTTTGTGAGAATTCCCGAGTTGAGAGTCACCATGAGAGAGTTTGTGAAAATCCTAAGATTTCAAGCCGATGTTACGGTGACAATCGGAACGGAATTTGGCCCTCAGTTTACCAATAGTTTTCGGATCAATTTCTCTCAAGATCATCACTTTGCAGTGGAGGCAATTAAACGAACGGTACAGCTCATTGAAAGATACCGGAGAGAATAATGAGCGGTATTTGTTTAGCCAAGCTTCTCCCGGTTGCTCAGTAATGGTTATCGTTTGACGTCAAATCTGGATAAAGACAAGAAACAACCAGAGAATAGACTGATCTGGATTTGAAAATCGATCCCAATACGGCCAAGTTCAGTACATCTATGAGCTAGATTAGATATAGGCCGCTGTAAGCGACCCGGATGCGATCTCGATGACCCAGATAGTTGACCCATCGATGACACTTGAAAGTGTAGGCGACGAGACTGGGTAAGGTATTGAAAGGTTGCTTTCCCGATAGCTATAGACAGATACACTGCAAACAATCGAGTTCCGGGATTCATTCTTTGTGTGAAGCGTGGGAAGCGCACGATTCTGTCGAAGGAAAGAGATTGCAGTTATAGTTCCTGGAGTATAATCTGTTGTTTATTTGTACGGGGGGATTGAGATGAAAAACTCAGTTCTTGCCGTAATTGCTCTTCTATCGGCATCGCTTTTCGCTCAAGACGTTCCTGAATTGTATTCCGCTCCGGTTAAGAAAGTGCAGGTCGGCGATAAAAGAATGGCATACAAGGTCTTTGGAAAAGGTTCTCCTCTGTTGATGATCGCAGGATATGGTTCGCCCCTCGAGAGCTGGGATTCGTATGTTGTTTCTGCACTCTCAAAAGAGTTCACCGTTATAGTATTCGATAACAGAGGGATCGGAAGATCGACAACTTCTAATGCAACTCCTTCAATAGAGCCGTTTGCAAAAGATGCAGCCGATCTTGTCAGAACCATCGGTTCTGAAAAGGTCAGTGTGATGGGTTGGTCTATGGGAGGGTATATCGCGCAGGAGTTCGCTCTAAAATATCCCGAGTTGACAGGTAAACTCATCCTTCTCTCGACAAGCTGCGGAGGATCCGAGTCGATACCTCCTTCGGATGAGGAGATCTCTATGCTCCAGAACATGGGCGATCCTGAGGTGCTTTTGAAGGTTCTCTTCCTCACCGACTGGACCCTGGCTCATCTGGAGGTCGCTGCGAGATTTACGGGCTCCTCCAGTCAGGAAGAGAGTGGAGAGCAAAGATGAATTTCTGATCAGTACACTGCCGCTGGCAGCTGGAGCGGAACCTTCGAGAGACTGAAGTCGATCGAGTCAGAAACGATCATAATAACGGGAACGGACGATATTATTGTTCCCGCAAAGAACTCTCTGATCCTCGCAGAAGCGATAGAAAACTCATGTCTCGTGAGACTTAGTAACGGAGGGCACGGAGCTATCTATCAGTTTCCGGAAAAGATCGCCGGTCAGTTGATTGCTTTTCTGAAGTAGTACGACCGTTCGCTGATTCCCATAGTTCGATTAAACAGTGGCCGGCTTGCTCTCTTCCATCAGAAGGCTGCATGGATGAATGCAGTTCAACTTCTCAGAAGACGGTTACAACTGCCAGGCTTATCAGAGAGCTTCTCCTGTTGAAGGTTTATGTGTGTTGCCTTGTCCTTCAGCCCCTGAGGCCAAAGATTAACGGATAATATGTGCCACTTAATTGTCTCTTTTCAGTGAGAACTCTCAGTATTCTGTCTATGAGAAGCACCTGCAGCCTTATCTTGATATCTAGGACCTCGGATCGTCCAGCTGGATCCAGGTATTTCCGTGAACAGAGCTGCGTGAATAGCCCCTTCTTTTCACAAAAGTTTCTAAGCCGTATTGTTTTTCATCTTTTGTTGTCGGATAATTCGATCATTACTCCGTGCTTTGTTCGGACGCATGAGGTTGAGCTTTGAAGAGAAGTGGAGATGGAATGGCCATACTTGCGTACGTTCTAGTGAGTTTCTTCTGGGGATCTACTTATCTGGCGATAAAGATCGGCGTTGAAGGCATGCCGCCTATGTTCTTTGCCGGAGTGAGATTTCTCATTGCGGGCTCTATTATGCTGGTCTTCTCTGTCGTCCGAGGATACTCCTTTCCTTCGAGCAAGTCGGAGCTTTCTAGACTTTGGCTGGTTGGTCTTTTCATGCTTCTTGGTGGAAATGGACTCGTCGTCTATGCCGAACAGTGGGTTGATTCAGGCGTTGCTTCTCTCATAATGGCTACCATCCCGATCTTTGCCGGGGTATTGGAGCACTTTTTCATAAGAACGACACGGTTGACTTTGAAGGCGCTTTCGGGACTTCTGCTGGGTTTTTTCGGTGTCTACTTTCTTCTGGTTCCGGCCGAACACGGTATTTCTATCGACATCCCAGGAATACTTATGCTTCTCTCTGCCAGCTTCCTCTGGTCTACTGGAACGGTACTGTCAAAAACCTTCAAGGGGAACAGTTCGATAGTATCAAATATCGGGATTCAGATGTTTGCAGGTGGTGTGGGGCTTATGTTTGTCTCGGGCATAACTGGTGAATTTTCAAGAGTTAGGTTCTCGATGAACTCGCTTCTGGCAATTGCTTATCTCGTTGTTTTCGGGTCCCTGATTGCCTACAGCAGTTATATATATCTTCTTCAGAAGTGGCCGGCCACGAAGGCGGGTACTTATGCTTATATAAATCCACTGGTTGCCGTCTCACTAGGAGCCATCTTCCTTGATGAAAAGATCAACTTCCTCATGATCCTGGCAATGGGTGCGATTCTTCTCGGGGTACTCATAGTTCAGAAGTCAAAGATAAAAGTTGTCGGGTAGCACGGTTCCCTGCACAAAAAAGGCATGTCTTGAGAGACATGCCTTAAATCAGTCTCAAGAACTAGAGAGGATAGTGACACCTCACATGATGATCGGGTCCTATCTCCTTGAGAGCGGGGGCCTCTTTAGCGCAGCGTTCGTCTGCGAAGGGGCATCTGTTGTGGAACCTACAGCCGGAAGGGGGATTGATCGAACTGGGTATCTCCCCTTTCAACAAACGCTTTTCCCTTACGAACTTCGGATCCGGGACAGGGTTGGAAGCCATTAACAGATCAGTGTATGGGTGAGAGGGATGTTTGAAGATCGTATTCTTGTCTCCCATCTCAACTACTTCTCCGACATACATAACGGCCACTCTATCGGCGATGTAATCCACAAGGGATAGATTGTGTGTTATGAACATATACGTCAGGTTTTCTTGAACCTTTATTTCCTTCATCATCTTCAGAACCATTGCCTGAACTGAGACATCCAGTGCCGATGTAGGTTCGTCAAGAACGATGAACTTCGGTTTGAGAACCATGGCTCTCGCAAATGCAATCCTCTGTCTTTGCCCACCAGAGAATTCATGTGCGTATCTGTACATGTGATCGTCTATCAACCCTACTTCTTTAAGAACGGCCGCAATCCTGTCTCGTATTTCGACGTCGGTGATCTTGAAATGAATCTTCATCCCTTCCCCAATTATGTTCTTTATAAGCTTTCTGGGATGAAGAGAATTGTATGGGTCCTGGAAAACGATCTGCATATTTCTTCTAACTTCGAGCAGGTCCCTGCCTTTGAGTCCAAGTATGTCCTTTCCTTCGAATTCTATTTCACCTGAAGTCGGTTCTATTAGTCTGAGAATGGTTCTTGCAAGAGTCGTCTTTCCCGAGCCAGACTCTCCGACCACGGCAAAGGTTGAGCCCGTTGGAATGTCCATATTCACGTCGTCTACTGCTCTAACAAAGAGCTTCTTCGAGAAGATCGACTTCTTCACCGGAAAGTAAGTCTTAAGTCCTCTTATTTTGATTAAGGTCTCAGGCATCTTCTCTCACCTCGCTCTTTCCTTCGAAGAGATAGCAGGCAACGTAATGATCGGGCTCGATCTCCACAAATGGTGGTCTTTCCACTTTGCAGATATCCATCGAGTGCGGACATCTCGGGTGGAATCGGCAACCGGAAGGAGGGTTCACCAGATCGGGAACAGTTCCCTTTATTGCCTTGAGTTCATCTGTTCTTCCTACTCTCGGTACCGCCTGAAGCAGACCACCCGTGTAAGGATGTAACGGCTTTTCGAACAGTCTGGCAGTAGATGCATATTCGACCGAGTTTCCGGCGTACATTACAAGTACTTTGTCACAGAATTCCGCAACGACTCCCATATCGTGTGTAATCAACATGACGGCGTTCCCCATCTTTCTAGCCAGTTCGTCGAGCAACTCAAGAATCTGAGCTTGAATGGTAACATCCAGAGCAGATGTTGGTTCATCGGCTATTAACAGTTTTGGATGACTTGCAAGTCCCATGCCAATCATTACTCTCTGAGACATTCCACCGCTGAGTTCGTGTGGATAGCTGTTCATAACTCTTTCGGGATCAAGCCCGACAAGGCGTAGTATCTCTTTGACCTCGGGGTAGGTGTGCTTGATCTTGAGTTTCTTGGATTTCGCTATTGACTCACCGATCTGATAGCCTACCTTCATTACCGGGTTCAGCGATGAACGTGGTTCCTGGAATATCATAGACATTTCGGCGCCTCTTACCCGATTCATCTTCTCTTCGGTGAGTTCGACGAGATTCGTGCCATTGAAAATCACTTTTCCTTCCTGAATCTCACCGGGCTGTTCTATCAATCGCATTACTGCCAGAGATGTAACTGACTTCCCGCAACCGGTCTCCCCGACGACTCCCAGTCTCTCACCGGAATCCATCCAGAGGTCGACACCATTGAGTGCCTGGACGACTCCCCTGTATGTGTAGAAAGATACCTTCAGGTTGGATACGTCCAGTAGTTTTCCTTTCAGCTCCATAAGATTACCTCCTCAACCTTGGATCGAGCATGTCTCTTATTCCGTCACCGAGGAGGTTGAATCCCAGGACGACAAACGCGATGAATATTCCAGGGAAGGTGGATATCCACCACTGGTCTATCAGGTAATTCCTGCCGTCGGAAACCATGGCTCCCCATTCAGGCGTCGGGGGCTGAACTCCTAATCCGAGAAAGCCGAGACTTGCTGCGGTGAGGATTATCGTTCCCATCCTTAGGGTCAGCTGAACTAGAACGGGAGAGATGCACATCGGTAGAACGTGAAGGAACATTATCCTGAGATTGCCACCACCTGCCGCACGTATAGCTTCAATGTATGGCTGTGATTTGACTTTTGTTGCTTCTGCCCTTGATAGCCTCGCATAAGTTGTCCAAGTGACAACAGATATGGCAATTATCGTGTTTGTCAGATTTGGCCCCAACATAGCCGCAAAGGCCATGGCGAGCACCAGACTTGGAAAGGCTAGGAACATGTCGGTTATCCTCATGAGAACTTCGTCAACAATCCCTCCAAAGTAGCCTGCCGTGACACCCACTATGATACCGATCGATCCGCTGATCACCGAAACCAGGAATATGATCCACAGAGCGATTCTCGATCCGATAATTACCCTGCTGAAGATGTCCCTACCGAACTGATCTGTTCCGAAGAGATGCTGCCAGCTGGGAGCCTGGAGCTTGTTCTGTAGATTTTGCTGGACCGGATCGAATGGCGCGATCAGAGGCGCGAAGGCGGCCATGAGCAGGAATATCAGGATTATCGCCGATCCGATCATCGTGAGGCGGCTCTTTCTCCAGAGAAAGACTGTATGCTTTAAATCATCCATGAATGGTTTAGATACTTTTACTGTCTTTTCCATCTAGATCACATCCTCATCCTTGGATCGAGAAGAGCGTAGAGAATATCTACAATGAGATTCGCAATCGAGTAAATAAGTGCTATATACAAAGTACCACCCATTATTGCAGGATAGTCAAGGAAGAGCATTCCGGTGGTAATGTATCTTCCGAGACCTGGCCAAGAAAAGACCGTTTCTGTAAGAACGGCTCCCTCCAACAAGCCTCCAAAGACGAGCCCGATTATCGTAACGGTTGGTATCAGAGAATTCCTCAGCGCGTGGCGATAAATTACGACGTTCTTTCTCAAACCCTTTGATTTTGCAGTTCTTATGTAGTCCTGTCGCAGTACGTCGAGCATACTGGCTCTCGTAATCCTTGCGATGGATGCCGTAGCGTTATAGCCTAGAACAAAAGCAGGAAGAAGAATGTGCATCAAGGCTTCCTTGAAAGTGTCCCACTGACCGGCGATAATCGAGTCTATCAGGTACATTCCCGTAACTCTCGGAGGTGGGTTGGTAAAAAAGCCCAGCCTTCCGCTTCCGGGAAGCCATCCCAGCTTGAAGTAGAAGACAAGCAGAAGAAGAAGTCCTATCCAGAATACCGGCATAGAGACACCCAGTATCGAAAAGACTCTCGAAAACTGGTCTATAGCTTTGTTACGGTGAACGGCCGACAATATTCCAAGAGTAATACCTAAAAAGATAGAGATGATTATCGCAACTAAGGCAAGCTCCATCGTGGCAGGGAAGTAGTTCATTATATCTTTCATGACGGGATTCGAGGTCTTCAAAGAAACGCCGAAATCACCTCTAACCGCGCCGGTAATGAAGTTGACAAATCTAATTGCAAGTGGTTGGTCATATCCAAGCTTCGCCTTCAATCTATCAACGGCCTCAGGCGGTGCGTTTCCCCCGAGAATAGCCCCAACCGGGTCGGCGGGTATTACATTTGCTATAAAGAAGACAATACAGGCGACACCGAAAAGCACTATGACCATCAAGAATAGTCTTCTGAGTAAGAATTGTCCGAAGTTCATAGAATTACCCCCGCATCAATATCTGATTTTTCAGAAAGAATACGCCCCGTTCAAGAGAACGGGGCGGGGGACACATTACTTAGAAACCTTTGTGAAGTCGAACAGCATTCCGTAGCCGAAAGCCGCTTCTTCAAAGTTCTTGACTTCTTTGCGAATTCCCCAGAACTCTACAGTCTGGTATAGCATCGCAAAAGGCCCATTATGGAACCAGTATTCTGTAAGATCCTTGTAAATTTGTTCACGCTTGTCTGGATTGGGTTCTATCTGACCCCATTCACAAAGTGTCGCTGCATAATCGTCGAACCATGCATTTCTCCACGCTAGCTGTTTTGCCCTGTAGTTTGCATGAGCCATTGCAAGGTTGTCCGGATCGGGATAGTCATTGCCCCAGCCGGCAATGATCATCTGATGACCCTGTGCACGATACTTGGCGTACATCTGAGAAGACTGCATTATTACTATATTGGCCTTTATTCCTGAAAGCGCCAGGTCTGCCTGGATCTTCTCGGCCTCTGCCTTTCTCGTGTCAGTATTGCTGGTCAGAAGCTCAACTTCGAATCCATCAGGGTATCCTGCTTCGGCGAGAAGAGCCTTAGCTTTTTCGATATCCTGGTAGAATGGGTTTTCTTCCACATAGCCGAAGTAGCCCTTGTTTATGAACCCCTGTACTAGGAGAGCGTTATTGAGCATAATGTCTTCGACGATCTCTTCGTAATTGATCGAGAACCTTACGGCTTCTCTTACCTTAGGGTTCGCAAGGGGTCCCCAGGTAGCATTCATCGCGAGATACTCGTTTGAATGTCCCGGAACCTTGACTTCAACTATGTCGGGATTTCTCTTGGCCTCTTCAAGCAGCTGTGGCGTAAGATCCCAGGCAACATCGATGTCTCCTCTTTCAAGAAGAAGTCTCTGGTTAGATGCTTCGGGGATGTCTCTAATCATGATTCTCTTCAGAGGGGGCTGTTCGCCGTAGTAATTCGGATTGGCTTCAAGAAGGATAACGTTGTTTCTCTCCCACTGAACGAGAACGTATGGGCCTGCACCAGCGGAGTGATCTGTAAGCCATGCGCCACCAAGGTCTCCATCTACTTCGTGTTCAAGGACTACGTCTTTGTTGACGATACCTGTGAACATGTTGGATAGAATCCCAAGTGTGATGTTTTCTGCATAAGGAGCGTTCAAGGTTATGGACACAGTGTAATCGTCGATCTGCTTTATCTTCTCGTCCACGTTGTCCTTGTTTATGCCGAAGATATCGACCAAGAACCACGCAGAAACAGACTCGAGAACAACTGGTCTCTTCAGAGAGAAGAGAACATCCTCGGCTGTTAGGGCATCACCGTTGGAGAATTTGACTCCCTTCCTGATATTAAAGGTGTAGGTAAGTCCGTCATCGGAAATCTCCCAGCTCTCGGCAATGTCTGGGACTGGAACGATGACGCCGTCAATTGCCTCTAGCTTGACTAATTGAGCATAGATGGCAGCGACGATTTTGTTCGGAAAGACCTCATAGGCAACGGCAGGATCCATGGTAATAAAAATACCGGTGTTTGCGCCTATTACAAGAGTGTCTTTTGGAGTTGCAGCAAATCCCATGGCTGCAACAAGAAGTACCATTAGTGAAATCAATATGAAGCTTCGCTTCATTCTTGCACCTCCTTTTCCCACGTACAGGGTGATGACAAAATTAGAACAAAATAGGATACTGTCTATCTTTCTCCTGTCTGAATCCGACAGGATCGACATTCTTAAGCAATAAATGAGAATCCAAATCGTGATACGTGAATGCGCCGGTTCCAGCAGCGAAATGGACGCTTTGAGAGACTCCTACACCAGACTCGCTCATGCAGCCGATCATAAGACCTATACCCGCGCTGTTACACATCTCTACAATCGCAAGAGCGTCTGAGAGTCCCGACTTCATGAGTTTGATATTCACGTAATCAACTGCGCCTTCCTTTATGAGTCTCATAACGTCATACTTCGTCTTTGCGCTTTCATCTGCGCCAACAGGATACATGGAGCCCTGCCTGATTATTTTCAGCCCTTCGAAATCTTCGGCAGGCACCGGTTGTTCGAATATCCCCACGGGCACATCGTTTCTGTACATTGCATCTATGAATCTCAAAGCTTCTTTGGGTGTATAGCCTGTGTTTGCATCTATCACATACCTGACACCCTTGATCACATCGTTGACTGCCAGTACCCTGGCAATGTCGCTCTTAACATCTTCGCCGACCTTCATCTTGATAACTTTATGCCCCGCTTCGAAGATCTCCTTAGCGTCATGGACCGTCTCTTCCAGACTGCCTATGCTGACCGTCTTGTCGGTCTCGACGTAATCCTTCATTCCGCCAAGAATCTGATAGACAGGTGTAGAGATCAATCTGGAAAAGGCGTGAAGAGTGGCAAACTGAATGGCAGCTTTCAAACTTGGCGCCGTTCTAGAATATGAATCGAGCTTTGCGAAAATCCTTCTGTAGTCTCGAACATCGAGATCCTTTATCATCTCGAGAATTTCTTTCTGGAGCTGAAAAATGGCGGCTCCGCTCTCTCCATTAACTCTGAAAGACGAAGAAGATTCGCCCAGACCGATCGTTCCGTCCGACAGAACTAATTCAACTTCAATATTTACTTTGGAGCTGGAGACATTGTTTGCAATGTGAAAAGGTTTTACGAAGTCCCATTTCTTTTCGGTGAAACGCAGGTCCTTGATCCTCATCCTTTCCTCCCCAAATATGAAAGTACTATCCACTACCAAAAAGTATAGAAAACATCTATACAATAATACCTTAAATCACTACTTCATCAAAATGGATTGATAGACTCGGCTTTCTAATAATTAGTTATATCATACTTCGGGTAACGTCTGCAAAACATCAAATCAAGGCTTTTGTGATTTACTCAATAATGCTGCACCATACGCTTCCATCTATGTCATGATATTTGACGGCTAACCTAGCGCGGTTAGTTCAGAAGAACAAGAAAGAGCGTTGTCGTGGCAAAACAATCGCATAGACGAGACGCATTGCCGCCTTCGGCAGGAAGTGAGGCTCGCTGGCGCGAGGAAGTGATGCTGGAGTAAAACATCAGACGCAGGGCTGGGCAAGAACGGCCCAGGTCGCAATGCCCGGAGAAGCATCCGGGGACCCAAGCCCCGCTTCGTGGGGAAAGAACCGCTTTTCGCTGAGCGCTGAACGCTCGGAAGACCAAAATCCGTTTGCCACAAAAAGTTGATGGGGGAACTTAATCTCACAGCGATCAGCGGGTTCTCCGCTTTTAAGCGTGCAGCGGCCTTTTCGGTGAACGGGTCCATGATCTTGAACGGTCAACGGTGAACCGTATTTCACAGCGATCAGCGGGTTCAAGTTCTTAAGCGCGCAGCGGATCTTCGGGGCAGGGCTGCTCACTACATCCCTTCGCGACATCCTGCTTCAGGCCAGGATATCGTGCTTTTCGGAGCCTTGCGTCTTATTCCACTCCAACCCCCAACCGGTGTTACCCGTAACCTCGGTCATCTATATCCTTCTTACTATTTTAAACTTGCTTTTGTCTGCTCTGTACAATGAGATAACATACTCGATGCAGATATCACTCTTTGTGTACGTGAATCTCTTTCTCATTATTGCGCAGTCATCCAGTTCCTGACGAAGAAAACGGGCTTCTTCTTTCTTTAGCCTTGTGAGTTCCATTTCTTCTTCTGCATAAGAGATATTGATTCCGTACTCCTTTCTTAGGATTCCGTACAGAGACTCCTTTTCCATGTCTCTCTGTGTAATATTGAGCAAACGGATATCCGCTCCCACATTTAGATATGCTTCTTCAATTGCGTAGGGTTCTCCTTCGAGAAATCTAACTCTTTTCAGGAGCACGACCATTGCGTCTGCTGGGATATCGAAGAGCTCTACTGCATCTGCTGGGACTCTGACTAGTCTGTTCTCCAAAACTACAGACCGGGTCTCACTGCCGCGCTTTCTAGCCTCATCCGTGAATCCTGTGAGTATGGCAAGCTGCTCTTCGCGCTTAGATCCTGTGACGAAGGTCCCCTTCCCCTTAAGCCTTTCGATGAACCCCTCTCTTCTTAGCTCATCCATTGCTCTCCTGACAGTAAGTCTGCTTATGCTGTACTGTTGGCAAAGCTCCTTTTCCGTGGGAAGCTTATCGCCCTTCTGATACTTTCCGGAATTGAGGGATTCCTTCAAGTCAACGTACAACTTGTAGTATAGTGGAATCGGCGTTTCACCCATGATGGCCCCCTTCAATCACGATAATTCAGTTCACCGGGATAGAGGAGACAATCCTCAGCGAACTCTATGAACTCCATCCCTGACTGTTTCCATTGGCTGTAGTCAAGCTTTCCGGTTCTAATCTTCTGTGCGCTATTCGCAATGCCGATAAGATCATCTGAGCGGTCCATTATCTCAAATTGTTCATATTTTAGCAAATAATCCATCATCTTCAAAGTTATCACAAAGAAGTTGTCGTCATTTCTCGGAAAGAACTCTACCCCGCTGCAGCTGGCATTTGCGTACTTCCGGTAGAAGGGCATGAATTCACGGCTTCGTAATCTGAGATCGGGAAACTCTCTCTTCAGAAATGCTGCGAAATCCGATCCATTGATCCACGGAGCGCCTATCAAGATAAAGGGCTTGAATGTGCCGCGGCCTTCAGAGACGTTTGTGGTTTCAAAGAAGCAGGTTCCCGCGTAACCTAGAAGAGATTCGTAGGTCGGCACATTTGGTGAAGGCACATTCCACAAAAGAGACGTGGCATCGTAAGTTTCGCCGTTCCAACCTTCAAGCTTCACGACTTGCAGGTCGAGATCGAGTTTCATGAGCTTCTTGAAATATTGGGCAAGCTCTCCTGCCGTAAGTCCGTACTGGAGGGGCAGTCTATAGCCACCAACAAAGGTCTGCAACTCGTCATCTATTCTGCTTCCGAAGACCCCTCTGCCCAGCGGGTTCGGCCTGTCAAAAATTACGTACTGAATTCCGGCTTCCGCCGCTGATTCCATTGTATAGGCGAGAGTATAGATGAATGTGTAGAATCTCAGGCCAACATCCTGAATGTCGTATACGACTACATCAAGCCCTTCGAGATCTTCCTGCAAAGGTTTGCGCTTATCCCCGTATAGACTTACCACAGGAATGCCGTATTTTGGATGGAGATCGTCGTTTACATGCGCCCCGTCGGCTACTCCTCCAAGTCCGTGTTCAGGGGTGAAGATCTTTTTCACATTGAGTTTGCTTTCGAACATGAGGTCAATTCCCCACTTCAGATCTGAGTCAACGAATGAGTAGTTCGTGACGAGACCGATCGCCTTGTTTCTTAGATCTTTGAAACCTCTTTTCCGCAAGACATCTATTCCCAGCGAAACCATACTATAACCCCCTCCAGGTAATGTATACTTATCAATCACAATCATGCCATATTGTCATATCATTTTCCCACTCGTGGAGAGTCTTTGACAAGTATCGGTTGGAATTGACAACGGAAAAGAAAAGAGCCGACATCGGTCGGCTCTTAGCGGTTGGTCGATCGGTGGTAAGGGTTTTTAGGATTCATTTCTGTCCGTAGTGATTCTTTACGAAGTCCTGCATCTTAAGACACTCCTCGTGAGAAATTACCTGAGGAGTTCCTATGATTGTTGCCATGATAATCGTTTTTGCCGACTTCTCAAGTACCTCGGCCACCTTGAAAGCATCGCTCAGGTTGCTACCAACGCAGACTGCTCCGTGGTTCGCGAGAAGCACTGCATTACTGTTTCCGAGAGCCTCCACAACGTTAATGGCCAATTCCTCAGTCCCGGGAAGCGCATACTTTGCACACTTGACGCCTTCTCCGATTATCTGTACGAGTTCCTCCGAAACTGCGGGCACATCTTTTCTTGCTATGGCGAATGCCGTTGAGTACTGAGGATGAGTGTGAATCACCGCCCCAACATCTGACCGGTGTTTGTAGATCATCCTGTGCAGCGCATGCTCTATACTTGGCTTTCGCTTGCTGTCAATAGTATTGCCTTCCATATCTGCCATCACAATATCATCGATCTTCAAGCAGCCATAGCTCATCCCGCTCGGAGTTATTAGGAAGGTTTCATCATTCACTTTAACGCTTATGTTTCCCCATGTTCCAACAGTCATACCCCGATCTTCCATTTTCTTACAGGCATCCAGCACCAGTCCTGCAAATTCATCTTTATTCATCCGCATACGCCTCCAATTCTGCCATCATTGAACGTGTTCTATCGTAGATTCTCTTGTATATACCAAATAAGTTGTCGTATTTTTCTGCTCTAGCGGGATCGGGATCGACCCTCTCGACACGCCTTATGAGATGGGCCGCCTCCAGGGGGTCGCGTATCTCCTTTGTTGCAAGAAGGGCGAGTATTAGGTTTCCTATAGAGCCTGTGTCCTGGGTCTCGAGCGTCATGACTTTCTTTCCATAGACATCGGATTGGATCCTTCTCCAAACAGGGCTCTTGCTTCCTCCGCCCATGACATTCACGCTGTCGAAACTCACACCCAGCTCTTCAACGACCTTCATGCAATCCTTTATTGAAAAGGAGACCCCTTCCATGATTGCCCGAACCATGTGGGCTTTGGAATGCTTGATTGTAAGTCCGAAGAAAACACCGCGAGCCTTTGAGTCCCAGAGAGGCGTTCTCTCTCCCATAAGATAGGGGAGGAAGACCAGCCCCTCGGATCCGAGAGAAACCTTTTCGGCCATCGAAGAGTATTCGTCGAAGACTTCGTTGCTTCTTTCTTTGTCGAATGTGTTTCTGAACCACGTTAAGCTGGAAGCGGCGGTTTGAGTTATTCCAAGAATGTCCCAGTAGCCTTCCAGGGGATAGCTCCAGCACATAACTCTCTTTTTTGGGTCGATAACGGGTGTAGATGTACATGCCGCCACAACTCCGGCAGTGCCAACTATGCAGGATACCTCGCCTTCGCCGAGAAGGCCGGAGCCTAATTCGGCCACAGAGTGGTCTGAGCCTCCGTTGACAACTGGAGTTCCTTCCAGCAGACCAGTTTCCTTCCCTGCCCTTTCGGTTATGTGGCCCATTATTCTTGCCGAAGGCATTACATCGGAAAGAAGATGGCCGTCCAAGCCTATCAGGTCAAGGGCTTCGGGGCTCCATTTGTTGGTTCTTATGTCGAAAACTGCTGTCCCGGACGCGTCGGATGGATCAGTGATTTTGTTGCCGGTCAGCAGGTACTTTATGTAATCCTTGGCGATCATTATCGACTTCGTTTTCGCGAAGACTTGTGGTCTGTGTTTTTTCACCCAGCAAATCTGCGGTGCTGCATATGTAGTCGTTGGAAAGTTCCATGTGAGTTCGAAGAGCCTATCTGCCCTTCCATCTTTGTTCCATTGCTCTATTATTTCGCTGCTTCTCTGATCGAGCCAGGTAATCGAAGGGCCTATAGGATTATCTTCAGAGTCGAGATAGACGTGAGTGTGCATCTGACCGCAGATCGAAATCGCATTTACAAGTTTGGGAAGGCAGGCGTCATGAGACTTGAGCTCCTTTATACAATCGATAATCCCCTTCCACCAGAGCGCAGGGTCCTGCTCGGCCTGTCCCGGTAGTTCAGAAATTATAGGATACTCGGCATAAGCAGATCGCTGAATCTCACCACTCATGGAGACAAGAGTGACTTTGACTCCCATTGTTCCCAGATCGATGGACAGAATCCCTTCCTTCATTACTGCCTCCTGATATTCCATCTGCACTTGTGGACAACACTTTTGCTGATTAACAGTGTGAGTAAAGTGTATCAACAAAGTGATTACTTCATATCGCCTACACTTATTAAGCTTACCAAAAAGATTCAAGCAATGTGAAATCGGATTAGAGACAAGTAACGGGAGACTCTTGCGATTACAACTGCTCTGGGTCAAAAACGTGCGTCAATCGCTATTCCACAAAGGGCTTTAGAAGGGACTTGAGTTACAGGAGTTCGGACTCTCTAATCATCATAAAACTCATTATTCTTCTCAAAGAGGAACCACGGCCGATATCATACAAGAATCGAGACTATCAAAGCTTAAATGTCATTCATCAGCCGTAAGTCTCAATAATCAGATTCCTTCGGGTATGGATTTGAAAGAATGAATTGATAAAATGAGTTTGATCACAAGTTATCAGGTTAGTGTTTTAAGTAGTTTTCTATGGTTTTTTGATGGGCCGGCCTACCGGTCACATAGAAGGAGGGATGCGAATGAACAAGAAATTTCTGATGCTCCTGCTCTGTGTCTTGTTTACAGTTGCTGTCTTAGCAGCCAACTATGAAATCGCCGTTGTTGTTAAGATCGGTGGAATTCCCTGGTTCAACAGAATGGAAGTCGGTGTCAAAGATGCCGCTTCAGAACTCGGGGTGAACGCTTACCAGATAGGGCCTTCAGATGCAGATCCTGCTCAGCAGGTGAAGATTGTTGAAGACCTTATTGCCAAGGGCGTCGATGCAATCTGTGTAGTACCTAATGATGCTAAGGCTCTTGAGCCTGTCTTCGAGAAGGCAAGAGCGAACGGCATCATTATCATCACTCACGAGTCGCCAGAGCAGAAGGGTGGCGACTGGGACGTTGAAACGATAGACAACGTCAAGTTCGGAGAGGCGAACTTCGAAAAGCTCGCGCAGCTGATGGGCGGAGAAGGAGAGTTTGCGGTATTTGTCGGCGGGCTTACAGTTCCGCTTCACAACTTCTGGGCAGATGTAGGCCTTGCATATGTTGCAGAGAAGTATCCGAACATGAAGTTGGTGACCGAGAGGATTCCGTGTGGCGAAAGTGTGGAGCTTTCCTATCAGAAGACACTCGAGCTTCTCAATGCTTACCCGAACTTGAAGGGCATAGTCGGGTTCGGCTCTCTAGGCCCGATCGGTGCCTCTCAGGCTCTCAACGCAAGGAACATGAAGGGAAAGGTTCAGATTGTAGGTACGGTAATTCCGAGTCACGCTGACCCTTACCTGAAGCAGGGTTTGATGCAGTGGGGTTACCTGTGGGATCCGAAGGATGCCGGATTTGCACAGGTTTATCTTGCGAAAACACTGCTGGACGCAAAGAATGCTCTTGCAGAGGCCGGAGTTCCGGAAGGTATTGTGCCGGTGGTCGTCGATGGCTTTGAGATACCCGGTCTTGGAAAGGCAACTCTCGAAGGAAACATAGTCAAATTTGACGCGCAAATCGATATAACTGCTGAAAACGCCCTTTCTTACGGGTTCTGATTTCGAGAGGGGGTCCGCCCCCCTCTCTTTCCGGTGATGTAATTATGGCTGAGAAGTTGTTGGAGATGAAGAATATCTCGAAGAGATTCGGAGGTGTACTTGCCCTCGATTCAGTCGATTTCGAAATGGAGAAGGGAGAGGTCCACTGCCTGGTTGGTGAGAACGGTTCGGGCAAAAGTACCCTGATAAAGATCATCTCGGGTATTCACTCGCCCGATCCCGGCGGCGAGATATATGTTGACGGCAGGAGAATAAGTCACCAGAAGTCTTCAAATAGCGTAAGGGAAGGTATTCAGGTAATATATCAGGATTTGTCGCTCTTCCCGAATTTGACTGTGGCCGAGAACATCGCCATCTCTTCCAGAGTGGAGACCGGAAGCCGTCTAATGAACTGGAAAGAGACCGAAAAAGAGGCCGTCAGAACCATGAAGAAGATCGGAGTTTCTCTTGATACTCGAAGGGAAGTCAGCCAGCTATCCATTGCAGAAAGACAAATAGTTGCTATCTGCAGGGCAATAAACGCGAATGCACGGCTGGTGATTATGGATGAGCCGACAGCTTCTCTCAGCAAGAATGAAGTTCAGTCTCTCATTAAAGTGATCAACGAGCTTCAGAACAGAGAGATAGCCACGCTTTTCGTCAGCCACAAACTTGATGAAATAATGGCTGTGGCCCAACGAGTTACGGTTCTTCGCGACGGAAAGAAAGTCGGAGTGTTTGACGCTTCGGAGCTTACAAGACAGAAACTCTCATATCTCATGACGGGAAAAGAGTTCGAATACTCGAAGCTTCCTCCATATTCTGGCGATGAAGTCGTTCTTGAAGTGAGAAAGCTTTCCAGAACCGACAACTACAAAGACATTGATCTAAAGGTTCACAAGGGAGAGATAGTCTGTATTACAGGGTTGATGGGTTCAGGCAGAACCGAGTTCGTTCTCTCTCTATTCGGAATGAATCCTCCCGACGACGGAGAGATCTTGTTAGAAGGGAAGAGAATCAACCCTCGAAGTGCCCTGGCCGCTATGAGAGCTGGGATTGCATATGTGCCCGAGGATCGATTGCAACATGGTCTCGTTATGGAACAGTCAGTAAGCAAGAACATTGTGCTTACGTTTCTGAAGAGAATACTGTCGAAAATCAGGCTCTTGAGCAAGGTCAAGGAGAGAACAGAAGTGAGGCGTTGGGTCGATGAACTTTCGATAAAGATTCCGTCTGTTGATTCTCCCGTGAATACTCTTTCCGGCGGCAACCAGCAGAGAGTTGTAATCGCCAAGTGGCTTGCAATAAACCCGAAGGTGTTGATCCTTGATTCGCCGACGGTGGGAATCGATGTTGCCGCAAAAGACAGCATATATAAGATAGTAAGAGAACTGGCGGCAGAAGGCATTTCTATTATCATGATCACCGATGAAGCTGAAGAAGCCATATACCATTCAAATACGACGTACATAATGAGTGCGGGCAGAATAGTCGGTAAGTATAATTCCAGCGAGCTTACGGAGAAAGAGCTGTATGAGAAGATCAACGGACAGTAATTCAGTATTGAGAAAGGCATTCGGCAAGAGCGAATTCTACCTCTTGCTTGTGATAGTCGTAGTGTCTCTGTTTTTCACTATTATGAAGCCAAGCTTCCTGACCTTCACCAATATTTACGGCATGGTGGAAAGCAATTCTTTCCTTGCAATTATGGCTGCGGGTGTGCTCGTTGTCCTAATCTCTGGAGGGATTGACATTTCTTTCACTGCCATCGCTACTGTTGCGCAGTATGTAATGGCTACTATCGTTATACATTGGGGCGGAAATATGTTCCTGGCCTTTGCTATAGGAGGGGTTGTAGGAATTGCTCTGGGTTTTATCAACGCTTTACTGATTTATTTCCTCAAAACTCCGCCAATAATAGTGACGATCGCAACCATGAACCTGTTCTACGGCCTTCTGATATTTATAAGCGGCGGTACCTGGATTTACGGCTTCCCAATGTGGTTCATGGAGAGGAATCTCGTCAGATTCGGAGACAACCCGGGAATTACTATACCGATTCTAGTTCTTGTTATTTCCTTCATTCTTACGTGGCTGATACTTAAGCACACGGCTCTGGGAAGAAACATATACGCCGTGGGCGGAAATCAAGAAGCCGCAAGACGTGTGGGCATAAGCGTTCTCAAGACGCAGCTTTTCGTCTATTGTTACATGGGCTTTCTAGCAGGCATAGCTTCTACGGTCCAGGCGAATATGATGCTCACTGTAGCTCCCAATGCTCTTATGGGAAGAGAGCTCGAAGTCCTGGCTGCGGTGGTGCTCGGAGGTGCGAGTTTGGCCGGAGGTACTGGGAGCATCCTCGGAACGATTCTGGGATTTGGTCTAATAGTAATTGTTCAGAACGGGTTGACGCTGTTGGGAATCTCTTCTTATTGGCACAAGGTCTTCGTTGGGGCCATAATTGTCATTAGCGTAGGAATAACAGCATACCAGAGGAAACTGCGCGAGAGAAAAGGGGCGATAATCAATGTCGAAGAGTGACACTAAGAGAGGAATACTGTCGAAGAACTCAGAGATTTTCTCCCTGGGAGTAATACTTGCGATTCTCGTCTTGCTGTTTTCACTCGCTCTCCCCGGCAAGTTCCTCAGACCAAGCAATCTTCAGTCTATGGCCTTCCAGCTTCCCGAACTGGGAGTGCTTGCCTTCGCGATGATGATAACTATGCTTACGGGTGGGATAAACCTCTCCATAATAAGCTCGGCGAATCTCTCGGGAATAATCATGGCAATGATTCTGACAAGAAATGTGACTCCCAACATGGGAGGGAGTGAATTGGGCTGGATAGTGTTTCTGGCGATTCTCGCAGGAATGTCCATTTCGCTGATAGTGGGTCTTGCGAACGGAGTGATAATAGCATATATAGGGATCTCTCCGATTCTTGCGACACTTGGTACGATGACGCTTCTAGAAGGAATAAGCCTCGTAATAACAAGGGGGTACGTGATTTCGGGCCTCCCCAGGAGTCTTCTGGTAATCGGCAACGGTACATTTCTGGGAGTCCCCGTTCCTATGTTCATTCTGATAGCGGTCGCGATAGCAGTGGCGATTTTGCTTAACAAGACTCGTCTGGGTCTATCCACTTACATGATTGGTTCGAACATCAAGGCGACCGGTTTCTCTGGGATAAATACGAACAAAGTGATTATTCTCGTATACATGATATCTGGTCTTCTTGCAGGTATCGCATCACTGATAATGATAGCCAGATTCAATTCCGCAAAAGCCGGTTATGGTTCTTCATATCTTCTAGTTACCGTGTTAGTTTCAGTTCTGGGTGGAATCAATCCAAATGGTGGATTTGGAAAGGTGTCCGGTGTTTTCCTTGGGTTGGTCTTGTTGCAAGTGATCTCAAGCGGCCTGAACCTTCTTGGGATAAGTCAGTTTCTCACGCTGGCGCTTTGGGGTGCACTCCTCCTTGGTGTAGAGGCTCTAAGATTAGCCAGGAGGAGAGTCAGATAAAACAGATATGCTGGAGTTGAGCAAATGGCTTTGAAGAAAGAAGACAGAAGACAAAACATTCTCAGCGTTCTTTCCGAAAGAGAATCGATCAATACTCAAGAACTTGCATCCCTAATGGATGTTTCTCTCGTCACGCTGAGAAGAGACTTGAGAGATCTGCAGAAATCCGGCCTCCTTATCAACGGATACGGAGTCGTAAGAGCGGTGAATCAAGAAACAGATCCCAACAGCTTCTTCTTGAGAAGACTCAGAGTAGAGAGAGAGTCAAAGGAGATAATAGCCTCAAAAGCTATAGAGTATGTTGAAGAAAACGATGTCCTCTTCATAGATGAAAGCACCACATGCTACGTTTTTGCTTTGAAGCTATCCAGGGCTTTCAATAAACTGCACATAATCACGAATGGAATCAACATCCTGCTTGCCCTATCGAAAATACAGGGGTTTTCAGTTGAATCGAGCGGCGGAAGCCTACAGTATGGATTTGATTCGCTCATCGGACCTAGAGCCGAAAGTCTCGTGAGCTCCATATATGCAAACAAGTTCTTCTTTTCGGCAGCCTCGTTCAGAAGCAAGATAGGTACCTTCGAACTCAGTCCGTTTTCTGCTAGTATAAAGAGAAAAATGCTTCTCAACTCGAGTGAGAGAATACTTCTAATAGACAGGAGCAAATTCGATGTTATTGCTCCCTTCAAGATGGCTGAAGTTGGCGAAATAAACAGAGTCATCACTGAAGAGAAAGATTTTATACCTTCACTTCATAGTTGAGAAATCTTCCTGGAAGTCGATAAGACGAATGGCAAGAGCCGGTTATCGCTGACACAAGATGTATTGCCGCCTTCGGCGGGGCGCAAGGTTGGCTGCCCCAGAAAGTGATGCTGGAATAAAACATCAGACGCAAGGCTAGCGAAGATCACGCTAGGTCGCAGTGCCCGCTTCGCGGGGAAAGAGACGCTTTTCGCTGAACGCTGCTGAGCACAACGTTGACCGTCAACGGTCCATCGTCCTCCGAATCGGAATGCCGGCGAAGATTGTTCAGGGACGCAATGCCCACTTCGTCTGGGAAGCTTTTGCTGGGTTCAACGTTGTTTTTAGCAGCGATCAGCTTTGAGGAGACATCCTTGGTCCATCGTCCCAGATCATGAACCCGTCCACCGAAAGGATCAATCGAGAAAGAGCATTGTCGAGAGCTTCACTGCGAGAGTGCAGGGTTCATAGCGTAACGAACCTTACGGTGACGGGTTCGTTGTCGAAGCACCATTTGCCGGCTCTTTCAACGAGCCTCCCCTGATTCTCAGGAATCTTGGAGGCTTCTTCAAGAGCTTTTTTCATGGCCTCGATAGCTCTCGTCTCGTTACCTTCAAAGCTAAGGCCGAGTTTGTTCGCTACCAGACCGTATCTGTAGGTACCGGGCTGACCTGGAGTTGCGATAGAGAGCATCGGTCCGCCGGCTCCTCCGAGGATCTCGTCAACGATATACTACCTGTTGATCAGATCATTGAGAGCATACCTGAACTCGTTGATAGCCATTACGTTGAAGAAGTCTTTTCCATTAACCTCTCCCACATAAGGAGCTTCGTTCGGGTATGGATTGACGAAAAGAGTATAAGTCAGCGACGGAACGGAGTAGATATCCATTTTTCTCGAGTTGCCTGATCCATTCCCATCAGGGTTGGGCCGGGAACTCCTTCCATGAAAATATCCGTTAGTCCTTCGGCGACTGCCCTCAGACCTAGTTCTTGAGACATCTTAACGTTGAAGTAGATGATATCAGATATTGGTCCCTTCTCAGTAGGAAAATACTGCCACCAAAAACTAGTGCAGTTACGAGAAGAAACAAGGTAAGTCTCTTACGCAATTTCTTTCGCCCCCTTTTTAATTTAGTTCTGTGACATTGCACAGAACGTCTAATTAGTACGTATAGTGTAGAATAATTTTTTTTGGTGCACTATTATCATCTCAATGGCAATTATTATAAAAACACATAGTAATACACAACAGTATTTTGCAATAATTAGAACATATATCAAAGTATTACAAAGTCCAACATAATAATTCTAAGAGTGCCAAGTTAAGGTATTCAATGATTAAGAAGTATGAGAAGTGATTATCCATAAAGTGCAGCTAATTTCAAAGTTATAAGGCCCTTTGACTGCTAATATGACAAACATAGGCACATAAATACGAAAAAGTACGGTAAGGAGATTAGATTCTCAAGTCTGAAGTGCGATTTGTTGGATATTTTATTTAATATGATAAATGATAAGGAGAGTGTAATCTTTCATAGGAGCTTATGCTTGCGAAGGAAGCTTTCAACTTCTTTTTCATATGTGATCGGATCGGTTGGGAGAGACGCTGCATGAGCAGCTCCGGGAACTACTAGAAGATGGTTTTTCGAATTGTTTTCTCTGTACATCTTTTCGCTCATATAGGTTGGAACGTAATGGTCTTCAGCTCCGTGCGCGAACATCACTGGAACTGACGACTCTCTTACGGATTTTATTGGGCTTACTTCTTTTAGATTCGCGCCAGTCAGGAGTTTTGCAAAGAATCGAGCCAGCCAAATGAATGGAATCGAGGGAAGGTGAAAGTCCTCACGCAACCTTACCGACAGCAATTCTTCGAGGTCAGAAAAACCGCAGTCGGCGACGCAGAAATCGATCTCGTTATCAAGAGAAAGGTATTGAAGAGCTATTGCAGCACCCATCGATTCTCCGTGTAGGCCGATTCGAGTATTCGCCCCAAGTCTTTCCAGAACCCATTTCTTTACAGCGGCAAGATCATGCTTCTCGTAGAAGCCTAGAGTCGTATTCGTACCTCCGCTTTTTCCGTGATTCCTGTGGTCATATACGATGATGTTGTAGCCCAGCTTGTGAAAAACCTTTGCATACTTTATGGAACCGAAAAGTGAATAAGTGATGCCGTGACAGATAATTACGGTTCTTTCGGAATTGTCGTTAGGAATCAGAAACCCGTGGAGTTTGTATCCATAAGGAGAATCAACCCAAATCTCTTCCTTTTCGACCTCTTCGAACCAATCTGGATCCATTCTGCCATTCTCGACTTCGATGCGGTAGGTCTCTTCGTAAGGGATCTGTCTGGGTTTTATGACCCTATTTGAGAGAACAAATCCCACAATGGCCAGAAATGCAACAGCAACTAAAATTATTACGGCAATTATCATTTTTTCCCTCCATATGGAATTACCTCTTTTCGAAGCCCCTGAATTCCAGCTCTTGAGAGGGCTGTTCGATTATTCTGGTGATCTTTCCTCCAGAAAGCCTTACGGGAAGAGATCCCTTTTTCACTTTTCTCAAGAACAATGCAAGTTCAGTCTCATTGCCTCTAGCGACAATTCTTACGGACCCATCTTCCAGGTTTTCTACATACCCGGTGATTCTGTGTTTTTCTGCAAGCCGCCTCACGAAGTTTCTCATTCCAACTCTCTGAACTCTCCCTTCGAGAGTAACTTCAACCGTTCTCACACTACGACTTGACCTCCCTATGGTTTAGAATATTCCTATCTCTTCATAGGAAGATTCTATCAGTTGATGGTACCTAAATCTTTCTCTTGAGAGATGCAGTTATTTCTTGGCGAATCAGGAGGTAAGATGATAACACTAGATTCCAAGTTCCGACAATATCCGCTCAAGTACGTTTTCCAGACTTTGCTCACGATCATTTCGGTCTTCGTGATTCTGCTCTTTATTGATGCGCTCTCTGAAGCAGTTGTTGTTGCTTCGTTTGGGGCATCGACATTCATTGTCTTTGCGATGCCAAATCTTAGGGCATCCAGCGCAAGGTACGTTCTGGGAGGCAACGCAATCGGTCTGCTGGTAGCTTTTGGAGTTCATGTTTTGGATCTGCTGACTAAACATACTAATATTCAGTGGTCTGATAACATCTCATTCGCCTTCATGGGATCTTTGGCGATAGGTCTAACTATGTTTGCCATGGTGATAACCGATTCAGAGCATCCACCGGCTGCCGGACTTGCATTGGGGTTGACTCTTGACGGTTTCAGTGTTAGAACTGCAACTATAACCATTCTTGGGATAATCATCGTCTTTTCAGTAAAAGAACTCTTGAAGAAACACTTGCTGGATCTTGTCTAGGAAGGAGGTAACTGAATGATAAGGCTGGAAAAGATGAAGCCCGATGAGTTCGAGATCTTTACCGAAGGATTGGTAAGAAACTATGCGATAGAGAATGTCAAATCGGGAAGATGGGAAGAGAAGGACGCGCTCGAGAAATCGAGAAGAGAAATCGATTCATTGCTTACCAACGGGCTTAACACAGAGAATCATGAACTCCTGAGCCTTATAGAAAGGGAGACAGGCAAGAAGATAGGTTATCTCTGGCTGCATGTTTTCTCCGCTACGGAAAATAAGGGATTCATCTATGATTTCGTGATCTACAAAGAATTCAGAGGAAAAGGTTACGGAAAGCTGAGCCTCGAAGCGCTTGAAGAATATGCCAGGGAGCTCGGAGTAGAACAGCTTTCGCTTCACGTCTTCGCACATAACACCGTGGCGGTTGCTCTTTACAAGAAGATGGGATATGAAGTAACCAGTATGAATATGGCCAAGGCGATCGGAGATAAATAAAAAGAAAAAGAGAGGATGATTCCTCTCTTTTCTGGCAGGCGAGGAGGGCCTCGAACCCCCGACCTACGATTTTGGAGACCGTCGCTCTGCCAATTGAGCTACTCGCCTACAAAGACGATTATAGCGGAATCGATACTCCTTTTCAAGAGGAGAGGATTATTGCCAGCACGATCGAAATAAGAAAGAGTATGAGATAAGAAGAAAGTGCCGAATCGATTCTCTCGAAGTAAACCGGCAGAGGTCTAAGGAACTTGCGCAGCAGAAGATACCCCGCCATTCCCGCGATAACGGTAAGTAATGATTCGAACATGTATATTTCGAAACCGATGATCCCGTGTATTATTATGACTCCGGACAAGATGGAGTAAGCAGCAACGGTATTCGCGGCCGGCCAGGAGGAAGATTTACCGGGTTTGAGAAAGATAAACTTCGAGAAGCTCATTGCCGTTCCAGCGGAAGCAATAAGAAGCAGGATCTTCAATGAGGGACAACAAGCGCCGTGTATGATGATCTCTTTAGTTACACACCCGGATGTCATAGGAAATCCCGCTATAGCAAGCGAACCGATCAAAAGAAAGGCATACTCGACTTTTGTGATCTTCCCCGACCACTTTGAATACTCCTTTGTACCAAGTCTAGCCGATATATTCCCGACGACCAGAAAGAGTAGCGTTTTGAATATTGCATGGCTAAAGCCGTGCCAGGCAGAGGACTTGTCACAGTTTACGAGCATGAAGCCAACTTGAGATATAGTATGGTATGCGAGGACCCTTTTGGCGTTCTTTGAATTGACGGCGAAGATAACGCCGACAATTGCGCTAACGATGCCGATTATCATATAGGTATCTCTCATCCAGCCGAAAGAGGAATACGTGATGAACCTTATAGACAGGTACACGTCAAGCTTGACAATGAGGCCGGATAGTATTGGAGAGACTTCTATGGGCGCATTGGAATGAGCGTCTGGAAGCCACATGGAGAAAAAGAAAAGGCCGGACTTCACGGCCAGTCCTCCGAAGATCAGAACGGTTGCGATAGTTGAAACCTGTTCCAGACTATCCATCGCAAATGAACCCGTCTCCATATAGACAATCCCGATTCCCAGTAGATAGAAGTTCAGCCCTAGGGAAGAGAGGAGCAGATACTTAAGGCTGGCCCAGGCCTGACGGGGCTTTTTCTCGTAGGAAATCAGAATGAAGGAAATAATCGACGCGAGTTCTATGGTTACGAAGATGCTGAAAAGGTCCCTCGAAAGGAATATCGAATTCAGAGTTCCATAAAGTATGAGGATCAAGGCGTAGAAGAAGCCGTCATAACCTCTCTTGATAGAATTCAGGATCACCGCAAGCATCACGATGAATGTAGACAAAAGAAAGGGAATTGCGAATTCATCGACAGCCATACCGATTCCAAGCGAACCCCACTTCCCAAGAATAATCGAAGCATCTTCAAAGATAACGAAAGGAAGAACGCTTCCACTTGCAAAAGTAGTCACAATCGCTACAGTCGGACTGACCGACTTCCTGTCTTTCAGCACCAGACAGACAATTCCTCCCAGGACGGGCAGAAAGACGAGCGCGATCACCGTTCTTCCCTCTCGAAGATTATTTCGATCGCCTCGACGTTCATTGTGTGGTATTTGTTGTATATTATGATCGTGAATACGAGTGAAAGACAAAGCAGGGCAAATGATATCACAATACCTGTGATTATGACTGCTTGAGGTATGGGGTCGGCGTAGGTGGTTCTTGAGAAATCGCCGCTGACTATGGGAGGTATTATCCCGCTTCTTGCTGAGATTCCTGTGTACATGAGGTTTATAGAAGTCTCCACGATACCTAAAGAGAGAATCTTCTTTATAAGGTCCTTCGAGAGAATCATACCGATCGTTCCCACCAGCATTCCCAAAATTGAGAAATAGATTACGAGAGTTCCTGTCATAGTGTTCCTCGTCTGCTAATAAACTCGCTGGACATCTTCCATGCGCCGGCGTATACTTTGATTCCGATAAGAATGTTCAGAATCGGGATCAGCCCACCGCTGAAAGTAGAACCAAAGCCAGCCTCAGAAAGTAATTGTGAGTGGGTTTCTGGTAAAAGGATGATCAAAGTTGAGAATGCGAAAATTAGCACGAGACTGATTTTCTCAAACATACCGATCTTTAGCATATCATAATGAAGACTTGCCTTCTTGAAACTGGAAGTGAGACCGTAAGTGATTACGCCTGTTGCAAGTACAACTCCGCCAACAAAACCTCCACCCGGGGTGATGTGGCCGTTTATTACCACATATAGGAAAAGGGTTATCGACAAGGCGGCCAAGCCCCCGCTATAGACAGTTACTGTACCAAATACCTGCTGGCCTTCATCGATGTTCACTGGAAGCGATGCAAGAAGGGCGGCGACTCCCAGAGCCGTTATAGTGAAGACGATTATCTCGAATATCGTGTCATAGAGTCTCGTCTCAAGATAAACGCTTGTAACTGCGTTGGGCACGTTAACTCGTTCCACTATTTGCTCTATCGGCCTGGGGATACTTTCAGAGGGATCAAATGAAAGCATAACAATGACAAAGATTGTTGTAACTGCTATGATTCCTGCTATCTTCACAGGTACCGCCCCACTATCTCTTCGATATTCCCTGAAGATCTAATCTCGTTCAATCCTTCAAGAATATCTCTTTCCAGATCCGGCGAATTCATGGAAATGACAAAGACATAGCTGCTCTTTTTCAGGAATTCTGGCGTAGGAGAAATAGCGTTTCTGCTCAAGTGTTTCAGTCTCACAAAATCAATTTCCTCTCCGTTACAGACAAATATTGAAGTCTCCAGATAAGGGATGCCTTTTGTTCTACCTGAAACGTCGTCCTCTGTAAATGCTCCACAAACCAAATCGACATCATGATTCTCAACGGCTTTCAATGCTTCTTCCTTTGAAGAGAACTTAACTGGTTCAACGTGATAACCTTCCTTTTCGTCAACAAGCCGAATGATCTCCCACTCCAGCCCTCTCAGACCGGAAGGCAACTCCTCTATCATCGAAGGCACATCGAGAAATCCGAGACGGACACGGCGCTGTTTCTTAAGTGCCATTATGTAGACTATTAGAACTAGTGCAACCCCGACAGAAAACTGGGTCATCGCAACATCCGGCGCGCCTATTATCATCATAATTACGGCCGAGACCGAACCCATAATTCCAAACCAGATAACACTCTGGAAGTTAGTCCTTGATGAAAGGACGATTATCGCGCTAACAAGATAAAGAGAACTGATTCCGATTAAGACGAAACTCATCTCTCTTTTCCCCCCGAGTTTATGAAGGCCCTGGCAATTACGTGAGTTACAAGCGGTCCAGTGACCATCAAAGCGACAATAAACGCAAACATCTCAATTATCGTCAGCAGGCCAAAGAAAGAAGCAGAGATGACGATGAATATAAGTCCGACTGTGTCGGCAACCGTTAGAAAATGGAGAGTCCCGATGATTGTGTGAGCGAGGATTGCCCTAAACGTGCCTGCGACAACGAAAAAGAGGCCGGGTATGAGGAATAAGTATCCGATTATTCTCATCATCGTCGTACCCCCAGATAATATGCAGCGATAATTGTGCCGCTCGTGTTGAGAATGAGAAACAGCAAGGCAACACTGGATATGAAATCAACTCCAGTAACCATTTCAATAAATATGACGCCTATGAGAAGCCTTGTCGAAATGGAAGAGTAGGCTATTAGTAGTTTCCAGGGATCGCTACTTGCAGCAAACCAGACCAGCATCGCAATAGAAGAAATCATTGCCGCCATTGTGATATAGAAGGTCACTTTTTCACCTCGTGGATCAACAGCCCTTCCCTGTCCTTCGAAATGACAACTTCCTCAGGGGTCATTGTAATAGAGATGATCTTCCCAAATTCAACGATTCTGTTTTCCGGTGCCTTTTCGCTTCTTACCGTGAATACGGGTTTCGAGAAGATAATTCTGAATGATTGGAAGACCGCAACAGGTAAAGCGAGCATAATTCGAAATACGGTACCAAGAACAGGACCGGGACGAATAAGTCTAGACGATATATACTGAGCAAGTACCGAAACTAGCAGCCCCGAAACTACAGAGGCCGGCGTGAATCTGCCAAAGAAAGTGATCCACAAGAAGAAAGAAATAGTGAAAATCATCTAGTCCCACCTCAAAGGTTTGGCCCTGAAATTCTCCTTAGATTCGAAATGCTGCATCCATCCAGTGAGACCAAATCTATCTATCACATCAAGTGCATAATCGTATTCCTCTTCCGAGATTTTTCTTGATAGTTCGTAGTGCTCTCTCGCCCTGTAAACTGGTCGATACTGTGACATAAGCGATATGGGAACGGACGAAGACAGTTCAAAGGCCACAAACTCCGCCATCTCTTCTGTACCCGCTATTCCTTCAGGTAGAACAAGGTGCCTGACAATAACTCCTCGCATTCTTTCTTCTCTGAAAGAGCCAGTTTGTCTAAACATCTCCTTCACTGCCTTCTTTGTGACAGTCCAGTAATCGGGGACAAGGGAGTATTTCTCTCCAAGCGCATCGTCGGTGTATCTTATATCTGTGAGATAGATGTCGACGATTCCATCGAGAAGCTGCAAAGTACTTACTTCTTCATAACCGCTAGTGTTGAACACTACTGGAAGGGAAAAGCCCTCCTCAAGTGCAAGTTCGTAGGCTTTGAGGAAGCCATACAGATTGGGAGTCGGAGTGACGAGATCGATGCAAGCGGCCCCTTCCTCCTGAATCTTCATGAAGTGTTGCGATAGCTCTTCAAAAGAAAAGACCTTGCCTGCGTTCTTTTGACTGAAAGCGAAGTTTTGACAGTAGAGGCAGCTCATTGTGCAGCCACTAAAAAAGACAGCACCTGCACCGCCTTCCTTCACCAAAGGTGGTTCTTCCCCAAAGTGTAGTACTGTTGCTGAGACTCTCGGTTCAATCCTCTGCATGCAGAAACCAGAAGTCTCATACCTGTTCACATGACATTTCTTAGGGCACAGGTCACAAGAGTGCAGTCTTTCTCTCGTTTTTTCTATTGCTTTATGTACTCTGTCGAGTTTTTCTAAATTTGAATCCATTCAATCCATTCCTTCTCTTCACTCTAAAGGTTGTCGGAAGACCGTGAGCTGATACTATCACACAAATTCGAGTCTAGGGAGACTAAGATTGCGTTTGGGCTATGCGAGGGAAAAGGAACACTTCGGGCAAGTTCGCCTAACCAACAATCCCTTACGTACAACCAATCTAACATCGTACTGAGAGTCTTACATCCCGTCAAGCTGAACTTGTTTCAGCATCCAGTTCCTTTTTCTTCGCCAGCGGAAAACCGCTCAACGGCCCATAGTTTTCTTGATCCGACCTCCAACCAACCCCTAACCTCGTTTCTCCCTCATTCTTCATCGGGATAGAAAGTTATCTTTGCTCCCAGTGTCCTCAGTTTCTCCTGGAATCTTTCATACCCTCTGAAGAGGTGTGTGGCATTGTTGATGATTGTCTCTCCGTCCGCAGCTAGCCCGGCCATTACCAGAGCAGCACCGGCCCTGATGTCTGGCGCAACGACTTCTGCACCACTTAGCTTTTTCACACCACGAATATTCGCATGGCTGCTCGAGACTTTTATCTGAGCCCCCATACGGTTTAGCTCATCTACGTATCCAAAACGATTTTCGAAGACGTTTTCCTCAAGCACCGAAGTGCCCTCAACCGTCGCTAAGACGGCCGTTATTATTGGTTGAAGATCTGTTGGAAATCCAGGGTATGGTTCAGATGATACTCTAACAGGGTTCAAGGGGCCTTTCCAGAAAGCTCGCAAGTATTCATGGCCCTTTTCAATGCCTGCACCCATCTCTTCGAGAATTCTCAAAAGGGCGATCAAATGGTCTGCAATTGCCCCATGGATTTTAATGTCACCTTTGGTGGCGATCGCTCCGAGTAAATACGTTCCGATTTCTACTCTATCTGGAATAACTGAATACTCTGCTCCAGTAAGCTTTCCAACTCCTGTCACTTTGATGGTTGGAGTTGAGGCACCACTGACTTGTGCACCACACTTGTTAAGAAAGTTCTGAAGATCAGAAATTTCGGGTTCACGCGCGGCGTTTTCAATCGTTACCACGCTCCCCTCCATAAGCGTTGCCGTAGTCATTAGCTGCTCGGTAGCTCCCACACTGGGAAACGGAAGAGCATAGATTATCTCTTTCTCGAAATTCTGCGGGATTACGGCCATAACGTCGCCGTGCTCTTCGGTTATCTTGAATCCAAAAGCCTCCAAACCCTTGAGATGAAAATCAACAGGACGCTGGCCGATATTGCAGCCACCAGGTTTTCCAACCTTGGCCCACCCACAAATCATGGCGAGAGGACCAATAATGTTGAATGAGGCTCTCATTTTTCTTACGAGTTCATATGGAACGTTTCCTACTAGAATCTCTCCAGGCATTATTGTGACGGTTTCATTTTCGAAAGCAACTGTCTTTCCAATTTGCTGAAGTATTGATATCATCGTCTGGACATCTCGCAATTCTGGCACATTCTTTATGACGACTGGCTCTTCAATCATTACTGTAGCCGCAAGAATCGGTAGCACTGAATTTTTGGAGCCACTTGCCCTTATCTCGCCTTTGAGACGTGTATTTCCCATAACAACGAGCTGGCTCATAATAACCCTCCAATCTTTTCATCGAGTTAAGAAGATACGACCGCACTCTTATTTTATCAGAGGTAAGGGCAGAGGAAAGATCGAATCATACCATAATAATTCTATTAGCTCAGGATCTCATTATAGATACGAAGTCCGATCCTTAGACCTTCTATTCTGCCGGATTCATTAACGATGAACTCCCCCGCACTTGCCAAATAAGGTTCGCTAAGATTAATTATGAAACCTCCGCCCGATATTGAGATCTCCTGTGGAGTGGATGGAGAAGCTGGTTCCGAGTCTTCATCAGGAAAACCTACTCGCGGGATTTCCTTAATGAAGCTCTTCCCTTGCTCAATGAAGATCTCCAGATCTGACATCTCTCCTTTTTAGAGCCCGGCAATCTTCTCCCCTTTCCAGATAATTTGTTGCGGGTTCAATAATTACCGGATTCAGTCCCAGAAGATCTTCAACGACCATTCTTGAAAAGAGAGAGGTCGCTTTACTACCTTCATTGCTGTTGGTTAGAATGGCTGCTGAAAAGTCCATCTCCGGGAAGACCATCAGTAATGATATTTGACCGTTGGTGCCACCACTGTGCTGTATTGTCGCCACTCCATCGATCTCTTCAACGAACCAGCCAAGTGCGACCTTAGATGCAGGGGAAGCGCCAATCTTTCCAGTTATGAGTTTTGTGAAGGAATCAACACTTATGATTCCATTTCTATCCGAAGCTCTGCCACTAAAATAAAAGGCTGAATAGTTAAGTAGTTCCTTAATATTAGTGACGATGCCTCCAGCTGGATGTATTGTTCTTCCAACGGCCCAAGGACGTGCAATAGATATACGATCTTCTGCGATCAGCTGCCCGACCGTAAAACGTTCTGTTATTATATCTTCGGGGAAGAAATGAATGTTCTCCAGACCGAGAGGCTCAGAAACCAGTTCGATGATTGCTTCTTCGAAGGTCTTCCCGGTAACCGCCTCAATGACTCTTCCCGCCACATAGAAACCTGAATTGCAGTAAGAAAGGATTCTTCCTGGAGGGTTGATCTGAGGAAGAGAAGACATGTTCCTAACCAGTTTCTCCAGGGCATCCTTACCATAACCAAAATCCTTGAAGTAATCCCCCTTCGTGCCAGAAGTATGGGTCAGAAGATGTTTCATCGTGATCTTTTCTTCAGCTCCTTTATCTGAAAGAACGAAATCTTCGAGGAGTTCCTTAATTGGTCTTTCCAGATCGATCCTGCCGGCATCGACCAATCTCATAACAGCAAGAGCTACGAAAGTCTTGGTTATCGAGCCGATCTGAAAAAAGTCTCATCATTTACCTTCAAGGGATGGTCGATATTCATGACCCCAAGAGAGGCAGTTTCAACTGTGTCGTTAAAACGTACCCCGCAGTAGATTCCAGGAATCTCACCTTCAGCAACTAGCTTCTCCAATTCAGACGTTATTTCGCGAAGCGCTTTCTAAAACTTTCCAAGTTCATATAGCACCTCCTTTAAGCATTGTAGCTGAACATGCACCATGAGGGAAATTTTCTGTGGATTTCGGAGGGAGCCTAATATACAATTGGATAGAGGTGACCAAAGTGGGTAAGTTGAATCTGTCCGAACTTCTTATTCCGGCTAAGGAAAGGGTCAATTTCGACGGTAAAATTGGACTCGTGCTCTCGGGAGGCGGAGCCCGAGGCGCTTATCAGATAGGAGTCTGGAAGGCTCTGAAGGATTGTGGAATTGAGATCGGGGGAGTCTATGGGACGTCGGTAGGCGCCTTAAACTCAATGGCAGTTGCTATGGACAAGTTCGAAGACGCACGCGAATTATGGCTGAAAATCGATTTCAATAAAGTGGTAGTAGATGGAACTGACGGCAACTTGATCGAAAAAGCGATTGGTGCACTCAAGACCGGCGGGTTCGATCCTGCTCCACTTAGAAAAAACTTTGGCCGTCTCCTTAAGGAAGAGGAAGTTCGAAAAGCCCCGATCGATGTTGGTATCGTCACTTATTCTCTCAGCAATATGGAGCCGAGGGAGCTCTTTATCGAAGATATTCCTGAAGGAGAGCTAAAAGACTACATTCTGGCAAGCGCTAATCATCCAGTCTTCAGAAGAGAGCAAATTGGCTTGGAAAAATTCATAGATGGTGGCATTTACAGAAATATTCCCGTTAATATGGCTTTGAGCAGAGGGTTCAAGGAGATTATTATTGTCGATCTCGGTCCGAAGAGAATTAGAGATCTTCTGACTCTTGTTTCACTAAAGAGACTTGATGAAGTGAAACATCTTGTAATCAAACCGAGAGAATTCTATGGAGATGTTCTTGACTTCGATCCCGAAGTCTCTCGAAACTTCATGAAAGAGGGATATCTTGACTGTCTCAGCGAACTGCGTTATCTTGCCGGAGAGGAGTACTATGTTTTTGCAAAGCAGGACACGATTGCAAAAGCGCTCTTCTCAATGCCAGAAAAGAAAAAGAAAGAGGCAAAAGCTATCTTTGGAATTGAACCCTGGCAGAGCGAGTCTACTCACCACTTTTATTACGGGCAACTCATGCCAGTATTGCAAGATCACTTCGGAACCTCCGGTCCTTTGGAAACATGGGTAGTTCTCCTAGAGAAGCTTGCAGGACATCTAGAATTTGGGAAGCTGGAGCTATTCACTTTACAGACTCTGATCGGACGGATCGTTTCTGCTGCGCGCTCAAGTTTTGAGAACATAAAGTATAACGATATCGCCTGTGAAAGAGTTGTGAGTTTTCTTGAGTTTCTAATAGACAATTCGAAGATGAAAGATCTCGAAGATCAGGAATTCAGGGTATTCGAAGATGGATTCAGTTCTCTGACCCGCCTGGAATAGTAGAGACAAAAAGGGCCCGGCAATACCGGACCCAGATGTCTTCAAGATGATCTAATAGTTCTCAACGAAGAGTTCGAAGTAAGCCTTCGAATGTTTGCATGCAGGGCACTGCTCGGGCGCTTCTTTTGCCTCAAGTATATACCCGCAATTTCCGCACTTCCAAAGGACCTTCTCTTCTCTCTTAAATACCTTTTCGGTTTCGACGTTTTCGAGCAGTTTCAAATAGCGCGTCTCATGGCGTTCTTCCACCTTGGCTATCTGTCTGAAGCTCTCTGCAACAGTTCTGAAGCCTTCCTTTTCCGCGACATCGGCAAATGTTGGATACAGTTCCGTCCACTCTTCGTTTTCTCCGGCAGCGGCAGCTTTGAGATTCTCTCTCGTTCCTCTAAGATCTACAGGATAGTCAGCATCTACGTGGACCATAACCGGTAGTTCGCCTGTCATACCTTCTATGATGTGCTTGAAGAAAACTTCTGCGTGTTCCTTCTCGTTATCGGCAGTTTCCCTGAAAAGAGCGGAAATCTGCTCGAATCCTTCCTTCTTGGCTACGGAAGCGTAGAAAGTGTATCTGTTTCTTGCCTGTGATTCGCCTGCAAATGCCTTCATTAGGTTCTCAAGAGTCTTTGTGCCTTTTAGATTCACGATTTCACCCCCGATACGAGATATTGTTTTCGAATATTTTTGTGTGAACTTATTACAGTTGAGAAAGAACATATCCACATAATTATAGTACAAAGTCGATTACAATTACGAATCTCTCTAAAGAAAACCGACACGGAAACTTGGTCTCAAGAAAGGCACCTCAGTTTCTACTGGTCTTTATCTGTGCCTTCTCCAAATTCCCTCGAAGAGTCTATTCCGAAGTTCTCATCTTCAACATTTCCCGAAGGTTCAATGTGAACATGTACATCATAGACGTTTTCCTGATCCTTCTTTATCGCGGCCTCAACCTGCTTGGCAAGGAAGTGGGCGTTCCTAACAGACAGCCTGGGGTCGACTTCGATGTCTAGATCAACAAGATACTTGTAACCCATCTTTCTTACTCTCACTTTGTGAGGGTTGTGAACTCCCGGAACTCTTTCAACCGCTTCGAAGATTATGTTGTAAACATTGTCGCCCGGCTTCAGTCCATCCATCAGCTCGTAGTTGGTTTCCCAAAAAATCTCGATAGAGGTCTTGATTACCAGCGCTGATACAACCAGTCCGACAATCGAGTCGATTATCTGCAGTCCGGTAACTCCAACGAAAATCGAACCTCCCAAAACGGATAGCGAGATTACTATGTCAAGCTTCATATTCATCGCGTCTGCGACAAAAACAGAAGAGTCAATCTTCTTTCCAATGCTCATCTTGTAGCGATAGAGGAAGTATTTCGTGACGGATGAGATTGCCGCAACCACAATTACCAGCTCAAGATTCTCGACGGAAGACTCTCCGGTAAACAGCTTCTGAACAGAACTCATAGCAAGCTGGGCGCCGGCAAAAAAGATAATCATGGACACAATTTTGGATGCAACGGCGTCGGCTCTTTCATGACCATAAGGGTGTTGAGCATCCGGCGGTTTGCTTGAAACAGATGTTGAGATCCACGTTATGATAGATGTCAATATGTCGGTAGTTGAATCCACTCCGTCGGCAAGAATAGCCATGCTTCCAGTGAAGAAGCCGGTAAATACTTTGATCACCGCAAGCAAAGCATTTCCAGCTACGCCTATTATCGAACCCATTCTGGCGACTGAAGCTCTATCTTCGTTCATTCAGTAACCTCCATCGCACTGGATAGGGCGCCAAGATATCTCTTGTTCCTGTACTTCGATACGGTGCCGTTGATCACTTGAACATCAGCGTTCAAATCGACAGCAATCTTCTTCGTTCCAAGATTGTGGAGTATGTTTGCGCTCTTGCTCTCTCCAGTCACCTTTAACATTATCAAAGTCTCCTTGCGCTTCACGCTCTTGATTGTGGCAAACCTTAGCCAGGGATTACTCTTTCTGAATTCAAGTATAGCCCTGAATCTCATATAGTAGCTGTCATCGACAGCTTCTTGCGCTTCATAGGACACACCGCTGTGAGGATGGTTTTTGCCGAGAGCCTTCCATTCCGTCTGTCCCGGACCGTAGCCGTTCTCATACCAGAGAAAGGGTTCCAGCTGTTCTTCGTTGAAGTACATATTGTAGACACCTTCCATGCCCAGTTCCTCGCCATAGTAGAAAAAGGGTACTCCTGGAAGAGAGAGCAATACAGACATTGAAAGGAGCGAGAGTTCGCGGTCGCCGTTCATTGACGATACCAAACGACTCATATCATGATTCGTAAGGAAGAGTCCAGATTCATAGCTGCGTTTGGCCCTGAAGCACCTGTTCAAATCTGTCTTCAATGATATTACCAGAAGCTCAGGATCCTTCTTGGCAATTGCTGACTTCAAGTCTTCGGCCAGCGGGAAGTTGAATCCGATTCCGAAGATCGCAGAATAAAGATCCACAATTCTTGCATCGTCCCAAACTTCGCTCACAAAGATTGAATCGGGAGAAATTGATCGGCAGTGCGAGGTCATCTCTTTCCAGAACGCGATATTTCTGCTGTGCTGATACTCGCATATTCCCTTCTCTATAGAGAAATCGAAGATGTGTTTTGCGGCGTCGAATCTGAAGCCGTCAAATCCCACCGAAAGCCAAAATGTGAGAACCTCTTTCATCTGTTGCCATAGAGAAGTTGATTCGTAATTGAGATCGGGGCTTCCCGGGCCGAAAAGTGTGTATGCCCACTGGCCGGAGTAATTAGTCCATACCTTCTCCCCGTCCCAGTGTCTCCTTGCCTTTAGCCAGTCTTCGTTCTGCAGAAAGAGGTACCAGTCCCTGTACGGTCTTTCGCCGTCGAGAGCCCTGAGAAACCATTCATGACCAGGAGAAGTGTGGTTGATCGGAAGGTCGAGGATCACTTTCAGATCTCTCCTATGTGCTGAAGCAAGAAAGCTTCTCAGCTCTTTGAGATTTCCATATATGGGATTAATGCTGAAAAAGTCAGTGACACTGTAACCGTGGTATGCCGGCGACTGAAGTATCGGTAGGAGCCATATTCCTTCGATACCGAGACCTGCAAGATAATCAAGTTTCTGTTCGGCTCCTACTAGATCTCCTATTCCGTCTCCGTTACCATCGCAAAATGATCTTATATACAGCTCGTAGAACACGCACATCCCTCCCGACTGTGGCAGTCCAAAATCGGACCGATTCATGAGAACTATCACTGTCCCTAGAATCTTACATCTTATCATAGTTATCCAATAGCGCATTGTGTTAAAATCTTGTCTGTTCTGGGAGGTGTGGAAGATGCTAATAATGGAGACTCTGAGCAAGGGTGAACAGATGAATGCGAGCGACGTTCATGTGACTTCCGGGGGTTATGTGATGTACAGGGTCGATGGCGAGTTGATTCAGGACAAGCTTCTTACCGATGCGATAATGATGAAAAAGATCATTGCTGAGCTTAAGGAAGTTACGGGGATGGATTTTGAGGACTCGGGCAGTAAGGAAATCGATTTCTCTTTTGGCTTCAGCTCATCGAGAGTAAGAGGAAATTTCTTCTACTCAAATAAGCTTCCTGTGATAGCTCTGAGGCTCATTCCGAAAACAGTTAAGACTATAGATGACCTGGGGTACCCCGCCATTTTCAAAGACTTCTGCAAGCCGGACAAGGGACTCGTGTTAGTTGCGGGGCCTACAGGCAGCGGTAAATCAACCACTCTTGCAGCAATGCTGGAAAACATAAACAGAACAAGGAATGCACACCTCATAACTATAGAGGATCCTGTAGAGTATGTTTTTGAGCAAAAGACCGCTTTGATTCACCAGAGGGAGCTTGGACCCGATACCAAGTCCTTCTACAACGGCCTTAAGTATGCCTTGAGGCAGGACCCGGACGTAATTCTCGTTGGCGAGATGAGAGATAGCGAGACTATGGAACTTGCGATGACCGCTGCGGAGACCGGTCACCTTGTTTTCTCAACGATTCATACGAATTCTGCCGCCACCACTCCCGAAAGGATAGTCGGAGTCTTCCCACCTCATCAGCAGAACCAAATAGCAATGCAGCTTGCAAATACCTTGCTGGCTGTCATTTACCAAAGGCTGCTGAGAAGAAGAGACGGCAAAGGGAGGATTGCAATTCTTGAGATTCTAGTTGTGAACCAGGCGATAAGGAACCTTATCAGGGAACAGAAGTTTCATCAGATAGAATCTATGATGCAAGCCGGCATTAAGTTTGGAATGGTTACCTTTGATGATGCGTTGATGGATGCTTTCAAGAAGGGCATTATCGACAAGGATCAGCTTCAGAACTATGCGAGAGATGCGAACGCCATGGCCAGGAGGGCCTTCTAATGGATCTAGAAAAGATAATGGAAGTATTCAGGGAGAGATTCAAGGAAGTTGAAAGGGAGCTCTCCAGACCAGAAGTTGCCTCCGATCCCGAGAAACTTATGGAGTACGGCAAGAAACATTCCGAGCTTTCCGAGATCATAAATCTCTACAATGACATAGAATCGATGAAAAGCGAGCTTGACGAATGGTATGAGATGAAGAATTCTGTCGGTGAGAGCGAACAGGAAGAGATAGCCCAGACAATATCAGACCTTGAGAATAGCATTGGGAAACAGGAACTGAATCTAAAGGGACTACTGGTTCCCGATCTATCAGACAATAGAAACATAATTATCGAGATAAGAGCGGGAACTGGCGGCGAAGAAGCGGCTCTCTTCGCTGCGGATCTATTCCGCATGTACAGCAGATATGCCGAGCGAAACAACTGGAAATCAGAGATCATTGATTCCAATGAAACAGACATCGGCGGATTAAAAGAAATCGTATTTCAGATAAGAGGTCGGAGCGTATTCAGCAAACTGAAGTATGAAAGCGGAGTCCACAGGGTCCAGAGAGTTCCCTCTACAGAATCCGGCGGAAGGATCCATACTTCGACCGCCACAGTGGCGGTTCTTCCTGAAGTCAGCGAGACGGAAGTCAAAATCGATCCTGCCGACCTAAGAATCGATACGTACAGAGCTTCAGGAGCAGGCGGTCAGCATGTTAACAAGACAGATTCAGCGGTCAGGATAGTTCATGAACCAACGGGAATCGTTGTTGCGGTACAGAAGGAGAGATCTCAGCACCAGAACAAGGCCAGGGCCCTCGAGATACTTCGTGCTAAACTCTACGAGATGTATAGCTCTAAGGCGGAAAATGAAATTGTCGAGACCAGAAGAACGCAAATAGGAACTGGAGAGCGAAGTGAGAAGATAAGAACATACAACTTCCCTCAAAACAGGGTCACTGACCACAGGATTAACTTCACCAGCTACAGACTTCTTTATATAATGGACGGCGACCTCGACGAACTGGTAACAGAGCTTTCCGCTGCAGATATAAACAAGCGTTTGGAACTGCTCCACAGGAAACTTATCGGTTAGTCTAGAGCCTCTTCTACGGAGACAGAGCATGAAGAATGAGAAGCCTCTAAGAACAAACGCAACAAGGATTCTGGACGGTCTCGGCATAGAGTATGAGGTTCTTGAGTACGAAGTTGACGAAAGTGATCTGGGCGCTGTTAAGGTCGCTTCCGAACTTGGATTTTCAGCTTCTAAAACGATGAAGACAATCGTACTCAAAGGTGATCGAAGCGGTGTCTTCGTGTGCTGTCTCGGTGGGCATCGGGAAATCGACATGAAGAAGCTTCCGGAGATAACTGGTGATAGAAATATCGAAACGGTCTCCTCAGACCGGCTTCTAGCTATTACAGGTTACGTCAGGGGAGGGGTCTCCCCTCTGGGGATGAACAAGAGCTTCAAAGTCTATATAGATGGAGAAGTCTTGAGTGAAGAGAGGATTTCTATGAGCGCTGGCAAGCGGGGCCTTCAGATATGGTTAAGGCCGACGGATCTGGTTGTCGCTACGAAAGGTAATGTCGCTTCGTTCTCCAAAGAGAAACACTGAGAGTTCCGGGCTACGCTTGGCAATTAGATTTTGAAAATTATCACTAGAACGGAAACTATTCCGAAGAAAAGGGCCAGTAGCAGCAGAACCGTAGAAATCTCCATCAATCTTCTCTCCCTTCAAACTCCTGTCAATCAATTCTACATTTTTCTTTCCCATCTCAAAAGGAACTGTGAGTAATCTAAGTTGATCATATTGAAAGACATTGTACAATTGAATTGAAAGGACGGTGGTAAAATGTACATCCGCTCTGGTGATCCAGTGAGAACAGTAATCAAAGTTATCGGTGGAATAGTCTACGGTGTCGGCATAGGCTTGATAATACTTAGCTTTGCTAGTTTCTTTCTGGCTCCGTATCTAAGCCTTGTTTTTGGAAGTGTATTCGTTTTTATAGTGTTGGGCTTCATCGCAACAACCCTCGGGAGAATGCTTCTAGGCATGGCGAAGACGAAGAGCTTCTCCGGTCCTGTTAGTGAACAGGAACCCGTTAGCAGGAGCGAAGTTCAGGAGGAAATGACCTACGACTACACCTTTGTTTCCGATAGAGAGGCAAGAATCGAGAAGAAGAAGAGTAAGAGTTATTCTAGGTGTCCGGAGTGCGGCACAGAGAATGACGACAAGGCAAGCAAGTGTTCCAGTTGCGGAACCTCTCTCACTGGTTACAAGAAATGTAGCCTTTGCTATATGTTGAACAAAAAAGAGAATCGTTTCTGCAAGAATTGTGGACACGATTTCAATCTTGACTGAGTAAAAAGACTCCGAGATGCATGGCAGCAGAAGATCTGTGCGCTGTGAGGAGACGTCCTTGGTCCTTCGTCCCGGATCATGGACCCGTCTTTCGAAAGAACAGTTGCAAGTTGTCAGTTCCAAGTTGCAAGCTATAGGCGTTAAGAAGAACAAAACATTAGACGCAAGGCACTGAAGAGCATCAGTGATAGCAATGCCTGCTTCGCAGGGAAAGAGCCGCTTTTCGCTGAGCGCTGAACGCTCGGAAGACCAAAATCCGTTTGCCACTAAAAGTTGATGGGGGAACTTAATCTCACAGCGATCAGCGGGTTCTCCGCTTTTAAGCGCACTACGGTTCTTATGCTTGCAACTCGGAACTGAGAACTTGCAACTGATCTTTCGGCGTACAGCGGATCTGGGAACGAAGAACAGATCCTCGCTCGAGTTTGTCCTTCAGGACTGATTTTCATCTCCCCGGTCTTCGATCTCGGAACTATCCAGTGGAGTTCAACGGAGGACAAGGCATTTGCTCTCTCAATTCCTGCCTATGTCGCTTCTGCCTGGTTTCACGGCAAGGTCTAAGGTGAGCTGGAGACTCTTGTTGAAGAGGCAAGTAGATGGGTAAAGGAGGAGTATGTAAGCGCGCTCTGGGAGGGAAACAAGCTTGCCGACGATAGAAAACGGAGTATAGCAGAGATTCTGGAAATGCTCACAGGGATCAGCTCGGCCTCATTCTATCAACGAAATCTAAGGATGAACCAGGTGGACTTCTGTACGCTACTGCTAGAAGAGAGCGACCGCTCCCTGAGCGTGTATGACTCAAGAACAACGGCAATCGGACCATGTATTGGGGCCTAAAATAATGGCACAATGTTCAATCTTTCGGGGCAGCTGAAAACATGCGCAAATGATTACATCAAGAGAGAGATAGGATATGAAACAAATCTGCCTTACAAGAGCGGGAACGCAGAAGTGTATCTGAACAGGAATTGGGAGAGCGGCAAAGTTGAGCCGGAAATGCTTGACTCACTTGACCTGGGATTTCCCGATGCAAGTGATGCTCTTTCACATGCTTTGACCAGAGCGCCCTATCTATGAGTCTTTGTCGCTGGAGGAAGGTTGATCTTGAGTACCCCTTTGAATCGGTTGCCTATAGCATTGATCATATCAAGATCTCGGATTCTCTTCGTGCCAACATCATTCACAGAGTCTACGAGGGCGGCCATATGATCTATGTTAATCCCGAGGCTCTGGAAGAGCTGAAGAAGGATTTAGAACTCTTCTACGGCAATTGAGGTTATCTATAACAACGAATGTAGGCTGAAAACTCGCATCTATTGATCTTGGGAAGTCTCACGGGGTTAGGATGAATCAGTAGTTGAGAAAACAATGTCGAAAGACATGAATCCGGTCTGGCGTCGTGCTACTAATTGGAGTTATTACAAACTGTTGTATAATTAAATATAGAATCTTCTATTTCTTGTTTTCTAATTATGTTTTCCATTTGGGCGGTGATGCTACGAATGTCTTCATCTATTATCGTTGTAACCGGAATGTCCGGCGCCGGAAAGTCTTCGGCAATCGATGTTCTTGAGGATTTTGGCTTCTTCTGCATGGACAACGTTCCTCCTTCGATTATCGAAGAGCTTGTAAGAATAATCGGCGAGCAGGAAATCGATAAGAGCGCCGTTGTTATTGATATCCGAACTGCAAAAAAGTTTGGTGGAATAGAGAAATTAATTGGAAGTCTTGAATCGCTTAAGAAAAGAGGATTAAGTATCTTGTCGGTTTTTCTCGATGCTGAGGACGAGGTTCTATACTACAGATATCAGAAGACGCGAAGAGCACATCCTCTCCAGGAAGAGATAGGACTTGAAGAAGCGATTCAGAAGGAAAGAAGTATCATGGAGCCGCTGAAACTGCACTGTGGTCATGTTATCGATACTTCAAGAATGGATATGAAAGAGATGAAAGAGGCAATTGTTTCGATAATTAGCGGCAAGGGATATTCGATTCCACCTATGAGAATAGAAATAGAGAGCTTCTCTTATAATGAAGGAGTGCCTCATGATGCCAACCTGATTTTCGATGTGAGATTCCTGCCCAACCCTTATTATTACGAGGATCTCATAGAGCTTACAGGAATGGACAAGCAAGTTAAGGATTATTTGGAAACCTATCCGGAGATCGAAAGCTATTTCGACACTGTTCTGAGACTATGCAGGATAACGATAGAGGGATTCGCGGGAAGCGGAAGAAACTTCATCAAGATAGCTGTTGGCTGTACCGGGGGCAAGCATAGGTCTGTGTATATCGCCGAACGTCTGTACGAAGCGCTCAAGATAGATAGTGTAAGGCTTTCGCTTGATCACAGAGAGCAAAGAATACATAAAGAGAACTCCTGATCCATATTCTTGCTAATTTTGGAGGTATTTTAGGTGAGAAGCAGATTAACCTATCTCCGGATAAGCGAGATGTCGGCCTTTTGTTTCAGAATTATGCGTTTTGGCCACATATGACCGTCTATCAGAACATTGCTTTCGGTCTTGAAAACATGAAGTGGAGCAAAGAAGAGATCAGAAAACGCGTAAAGGAAATGGGCGATCTCGTCAAGATAAGCGATCTTCTTGACAGGTATCCTTCAGAACTTTCGGGCGGTCAGCAACAGAGAGTAGCAATTGCAAGAACCCTCGCTCCAAATCCTATGGTGCTCTTGATGGATGAGCCGCTTTCTAACCTGGATGCCAAACTGAGAATGGAAATGAGAGCCGAGTTGAAACGGCTCCACAGAGAAATCGAATCGACTGTCGTATACGTTACCCACGACCAGCTGGAAGCGATGACTCTGGCAACCAAGGTCTGTCTTCTTGAAGAGGGCGTTCTCCAGCAATATGCGCCGCCGCTCGTAATATACGATCAGCCGTCCAATATCTTCGTCGGAGATTTCATCGGGAATCCTTCAATGAATTTCCTAGATGCCACAGTTAAGGGCGCTGAGAAAGATAGAGTCTCTCTTGAAACCGCCGAACTCACCATGGAGATGATTTTCAAGAGCAAAGAGGCAGAAGTTAAGAACGGTGACGAAGTAATAATTGGTTTAAGACCGGAGGACATCACGCTAAACCCGTACAGCGGAGCAAATAGTTGTGTTATCTACTCAACGCTTCCTTCTGGAATGGAGACAGTGGTGAGGGCAAAGATCAAGAACACGATGTTCTCAATAGTCGTCTTTGGAAGAGTCGATTTCGTAGTTGATTCGAAGATGGAGATCTCCTTTCCTTCAGTCAACTACTTGCTTTTCGACAAAGCTACAAAGAATAAGATAGGAGCGGGCTCTTTGAAGTTGACAGAGTAGAGGCAATGCTTATTTGGGAGAGGGATCTTGAAGTATTCCTCTCCATGCTACTTCAGAGAGTAATCGTATTGAATCTATATCTCAGGAACCCACAAAACTCTTCTTCTCTTTCTTGCAGATCTTTTTGACGGTGTTCCTGCCCATCGCGGCACAGCCGTAGAGGTTGGTTCCTCCTATGGAGTGCTCGATCACGTAGAGGTTTTTCAGAGTCTTCAATACCAACGGCTTGTTGAGGAATCTCCTGAGAGTGTCTTTCATTCGAAAGTCCTCTTTGCTCCCGTAGCCACGTCCATTTGACGTGAACTTCTCTGTAGTCATTGGCGTTGCAACATCAGTTACTTCAACTTCATCTGTGATGCCGGGATTAACTCTCTCGATTGCATTGATAGTGTTACTGGCAATCTTTTCCTTTGGCGCCATTGTTCCATCATAACTGTAATTCAGAAGATTCACTTGGCACACCGTCACCTGCAATCTCAATCGGTTTATCCAGAAAGAGGGACATTGCATTCGGCAATTGTGACAGGTCCATGTTAATGCCAAAAGACACGTGCAGAGTCATCATCATTCTGTCGATGGGCTTTGAATACATCGAGCGCAGCCGATCGGTGAGGTGTCTCTCATCTATCAGTTTCTTAAAAGTATCATAGCCGTAAACATCTGAAACCACATAGTCGGCGTTAAGCTCCTGACCACTTTCGAGCCTTACCCCGACTGCCCTTCCCTCCCTTTCAATGACCTTAACTGCTGACGAATCGTACAGTATCTCGCCCCCGAGGAAAGCGTATCTCTTCACGATTGACTCGATGAACTTGCCGGAACCTCCGGAATACCTTCCGTATCTCTTTGCGTTGGAGCCTGCCATTACTCAAAGATTGAGAGTCATGGGGATATTTGCCCAACCGCATTGAATGACTGGAAAGAACATCCTTAAGGCAGGATTCTTGAATCTCTGAGAAAAAGCAATCATCGTGTACTTCGTGACCTTTCTGTTCTTTATGAGAACAAAGATGTTCTTGATCCAGTCTCTGAATTCCCAGAATCCCACTTCCATAAGATCCATATCGGAAAGTCTGCGGATTCCGTTGATATAGTCCTCTATTGTATGAGAGTCTTCAGGAGCGATTCTCTTCATTTCGGTTTCAAGTCTTTCGAGATAGTAGTAAACCGTGAACTTATTGCCCGATTGATCTTCTGCTTTCACCAACTCTTCGGGGAAGTGAACTTCTGAAGGCATGGCGCCCAAATCCTTCCGCATGTTGTAGAGAGGGGTTCCGGAGGTAGCCCAGCAAGATGGCGAATACAGCCATCGAAAACATATCCGCCTCTATCCTATGAGGTGCATAGACCGCCCAATTTGCTTGACTTCTCAAGTATTATCGGGTCGAATCCGTTCATTCTGGCAAAACACCCCGTGGCCAGTCCGCCGATTCCACCTCCGATGATAACAATCTTTGCCATCTTAGCCTCCTTAAACTCTTCATTGGACGATTGGAAAGTACTCCTGCCGAATGTAACAGAGAACAGATGAGAGAAGTGGTAATTTCGAGTTAATTCTATCACTCTTGAATGTGTCTGTTCGCTAAGCGAGTTTTGTACTAGACTATTGAGCACTTTCTAGGGATTATTGACTCGACTTGAGATAGAATTGGACTATTCGAGGAGGTGTATGCTTTCATGAGGTTTGTCTGTATTGCTTTGGTACTTGTTATTTCTGCATCTGCCATTGGAATTGGTTTCGGTGTTGGCGTCAAGATACACGGTCATTTCGAGCCCTTTGCCGCAATCAATTTTGATACGTGGCTTCTTGGATTTCAGGCCAAGGCGGGAGTAATCTTTGATACAGATTCAATCGTATTGGTTCCGGGTCTGTATCTTTACAAAGATATCGCCTCCTGGAGAGTTCACGGTGGAACTGAGATCCTTTTTCACCTCGGTGAAATGGAAGGCCTCCTTCTTGCACGAGCAGGTGCGAGCTACGGGTTCGCCACTGATTTTGGAGAGCTTTTTATCGGTGCAGAACTGGGATTTCCCGTTAATCTGCCTGGGGAGTTTTTTGTCGATACTAGCCTGAAGATAGTTCCCACATTTCTCGTTCAGCTTGAGTTCTAGAGAATGGATTTCGCTTCTAGAGTCGCATTTCAAGTTCCGGTTAGTTAACAGAGAGCAATCTTTGATTCAAGGTTGTTCTGAGATCCCTTCAGTGAAAACTCTGCTTCTTGGAACGAGTTCGCTGCTTGTCAATTCAGCCCTGCGGTCGGGTATTTTCCGAGCTTCGCTGGATTCCATGGAACGAGATACATCTCGACATCATCCAGATTGTGCCACCACAGTTCGACACCTTCGGTCTTTTCAGGGATGATTCCTTTATCGAAGTCGAAAATATACGAAGCCTGAAGCTTCACATACTTCTTCTCGATGAATACTAGGCCGTTCTCGTCATACGTAACAAAGTCAAAAAACACGAATCCGCTTTCACCCTTGTCGAGCTCGAGTATCAACATCTTTCCAAGCCTTTCCTGATCAGTGAGATAAACAAGAATGTCTCCGTCTTCCAGCATACGCTTCTCATTACGCGAAATATTGATACTCTCTGTTTTCAAATTCTCGCTGAATTTCTCGATATCGTAGTAGGTGACCGATTGGAAACGATCTCTGTAAACCTCAATCGTGGGATTCCTCGAAAGACAAGACATTGCCAGCACTGTTGCCACAATGGCCGTTGCAAGCAATTTCTTCATCTTTACCACCTCTTTTTTCTATCAGAATCTATAGCCGATCTTGAAGTCGTAGATCTTGCCGATAGTCTCGCTGAATTTCTGGAGAATTACAGCTGTGTTGAACTCTATGTAGTAATTGGGAATGATATTCATTCCAACTCCCAGTCTTAGAGGTGAAAAACCAAGCTGCAACTGCTCTCCGAAAGCGAATGTGTGACCGATGTCTCCCCTGAAATAGAAGACGCCCATATCAAGCTTCAGCCCCGCATATACTAACCACGCAACTCCAGGAATCACAAAAGAGGTCTTAACGCCGGTGTCTTCTGAGAGAGTAAACATTAGAAATGGAGTTGCTACTCCCAACGATAAAGGTCCAAGATCGTACCGCAGATCTATGCCCAGCACGTCTATTCCAACGAAGCCGGAAAGTGGAGTGTTCGAAAGAGACTCGGTTTTTGCAGCTACATTGATCAGTCCCAGAGAAAGGCTGCTGAATGAGAGCGAAGCAACAAGCAGAATGAAAAGTACTAGAACGGACTTCTTCATGGGTTTCACCCCCTAACGTTCATTGTACGTCCGCAACATCCAAAAGCGATCTTCTTTCCAGACTGTCTGCTCAATCGTCAATTGAATTATGTGAGCGGCCAGAAAACGTTAATCTGCTCTAGATCCCTTCCCATTATCCCAGAGAAGGATTCGTGAGTCGATTAAGGAATAGATAATATCTACAACGATATTCACGATAATCATCATGGCGGCTATCAGAAGCACACAGCCTGAGAGTGTCAGCACTTCAACGCTTATTGCTGCGTCAGTTAGCAGCCTTCCTATACCCGGTCTCGCAAAGATGGTTTCAACAAAGGCAAGTCCTGCGAAAAGCGATGCAAAGAGCTCGCCTCCAACAGTTGCGACAGGGATCAGAGCATTCTTTCTAACATGTTTTAGCATTATCGTTCTTTCGCTCACACCTCTTGATCTTGCTGCCCTAACATAATCTCTTTTCTTGACATCGAGAGCAGTTGCCCTGCTTATCTGGAAAACGTAAGCCGAATGCACGATGAAGAGGGTCAATACAGGTTGCACAAGATTGATTAGTTGAGACAAAAGGATATCGAAGCGCAGATTGAGAACTGAATCGATTATTAGGGAGTTAGTGTAGGAGGTCCAATTCGTAATTAACCCGGTGGTCAGGCTGCCGATAGGAAGCCAGCCGAATATGGTGAAGCTGCCCACGAGAATGAGCAGAGCCATTACATAATCTGGGGTTGCCCAGCCTACTATCGATAAAAATCCAAAGACAGAATCTGCAAGCCCATCCGGATGCATCGCCGCTCTAATACCAAGCCTTGAACCAATAATGATTATAGGTATAATCGCTAGTATCAGCAGTTCTAGGCTTGCCGGAAGTCTTGAGATAATCGCTTCGGAAACCGATGAGTTTGCAGTCAATGAGTATCCCAAGTCGCCTTTAATAGTATTACCAAGCCACTTGAAGTACATGACAACCGCAGGTTTATCGAGCCCGTATTTTTCGATTATCCTCTGTTCAGCATTCGGGGACTTCGAAGCGTTTCCCGTCATGTATACTCTAAGCAGTACGTCCGGCCCCATTGACCAGATGACTGCGAACACAACCAACGTGACAACGAAGGCAACAAGTGGCAAGAAAAGAAGTCTTCTAATAATGTAAGCGGCCAAATTGTACCTCCTGCAGCTAAGGAAAATGACTCACCCGGAAGCAGAATTCCAAAGTCAGACTCCAAAAAAGGGAGTTCTTCAAGACCTTATGAAGACTGCCTAATGAATTGTATCACCAAGTAGATTCCGGGTGAGAGATTGGCCAGTGAAAATGCGATAGAGATTGTCGATTTACTCTACCCCCTTGACTAATCAACGGAGCAAGCTAGTTACTGCAACAAACAGTTATTAAAAGAAAACCCAATTAATCTGAAGTTCTCAACTTTACTGTTTTGTTGAAGGTCTTCTCTGCAAAAAAGAAAAGAGGGGCAACGCCCCTCCGGATTCCCATCGGATAGTCTCAGTTGGTTCTTACAATCCTGCTAGCCCAGAACTTTATCGTTTCGAACACCAGATCAACGATCAATACTATAGCCATTAAGAATAGTATTGCGACAAGCATGGGATGATCGATACTTGAAGGGTTAAGACTCAGATAAGATGCGATATCTGGTTTGTAATCGGGCGAGACTGCAAGAAAGAGAAAGACAAGGCCAAGAGTATTTGAAACGATTTTGCTGAACCTCGAGTAATTGAAAATGTTGATCAGATTTGATACTGAATCTATTATCAGCAATCCAAAAGCCAGGAAGAGACCGAATTTGAAGGAGTCAAGTGCAACAATCGCGATCTCTGTCAACTCACCGTTTCCAAGATAGAACGGTCCGTATGTGAAGGCAAGGAAGGTAATCACGGCGCCAGCAGAGGTTCCTATAAGAGATCCAATCCTCTTGCCAATGGAAGGCGTCTTTTCTTCTCTGATGAAATATGTGAAATGGGGGAGCTTTGCAGTACCCTTTGCCTGCGTCACGAAGTAAAGAATCAAGCTCACAAGGCCGAAATCAAAGATAAAAGTTACCGGCAGCTGTGAGACAAGACTTATCAGATCTGTACCTCTGAAGCTAAAGATCGCTCCATTTTCACCAAAGACAAAGGCAATTAGATGCAGTCCGAGGTGAATCGCGAATAGGATTCCCGTGTACATGAAGAGATAGTTCTTAAGATGAGGGGCAATTATCGGACCGCCCTCGTAATACCTTGCTGCAACCTCTTCGGGTGAACCGTATTCCTTTATGGACATAGCGACCGTGGTGTCGTTGATTTCGCCGTGTTCTCGCTCTGCTCTTTCAAGAAGGTGGCTTTCGATTTCTTTTAGAATCTCATCTACCTTATCCGGATCAGTTCCAGGCAGAAAGGTTCTTACATCATCGAGATACTTCTTCAGTCTTACCATTTTCATACCTCCCCAACAAAGCTCTTTAGAAGTAGTTCCTGTTCCTTCCAGATTCTCAGTAATTCCTTTCTCACCTGTCTCCCAGTCTCCGATACGAAATAGTACTTCCTGGGTTTGTTCTGTTCGACCCTCCACTCGCTCGAAAGAATCTCTCTTTCTTCAAGTCTTCTCAAAAGAGGGTACAAAGTGTTTTCATCAATTGAGAAACTCTTCTCTCCCAGCGTCTTAACGATATCGTACCCGTACATAGGTTCATCCAGCATCACCATTATCAATAGTTGAATGAAGCCTCTGTTCATTTCCGTTGCCAGTTTCCCTATATCCATAACATCACCTCGGTACTATGTTGATATTATTGTACTGTATGATACCCAGTATTAGTATAACGATATACTATGGTGTCGGTTAAGACTTCATGAATGCGGGCTTGTTCTTCGAGAAAATAAGAGAAGCCAGTCTGCTTACGCAGGCCAGTCAGGCTTCGCCTGGCCAGTCTCGCCTTCGGCGAGGCCAGTTCCGCTTCGCGCGCTAAGAGCCACTAATCTCTGAACGCTGCTGAGTAGAACGTTGACCGGCACCGCTCCGCCGTCCTCCGGGACCGACAGAGACCCGTTCACCGATAGGATATGAAAGCTGCTCTGGCCAGAAGCACGCCAGATGACACGAATCAAGAAAAGACTGTCATCCCGATATGAAACTGATCGGGATCTAGTTCTTTGAAAAACGTTTCCGAAAACATGCTGAGCGCTGTGAAGAACCACTTCCGCTTTAAAGAGGCGTCCTTCGTTGGAATTAAACTCGAGAACTGCCTTCCTAGCTTATGCTCTAACAACATACAAATCGCAACTTGTCACTTGCAGCTGAGCTTTTACAAGCGATCAGCGAATTCCAAGAACGAAGAACAGATCCTCGCTCTGGAACGAAGAACAGGTTTTTTCGGAGAACGGAGAACCATTCAACGGCGAAATAGTCTCTTTTGCTCTCCAAGAGTTTTCATCCCCGCGAAGCGGGCCTTGCGTCCCCGTATGCTTCTCCGGGCATTGCGACCTGGCGTGGTCTTCGCCAGCCTTGCGTCCACTGATGCTTTTCAGTGCAATGCGTCCCACCGAAGGTGGCATCACTTCCGCCGATGCATTCCGGCGCCTTGCGTCTTATTCTGCTCTTTCCAAACCCCAATCTACACAATCCCCGACCCCGGTTTCACATACTCTTCTCAGCTATCGAAACATGACTGAGGGTAACCGGACATTCCTCTGCACTAAGGACTACTTCCCAGTTATTCCCTCCGTCTGTTGTGCGCAAGATTTTACCGAATGGCGGGTATCCCGCCGAAGAACCGATAACTAATGCGTTATTTCTGTCGAGCGCATCTATCCCTAACAAAAAGGAGTTGCTTGTTCCTGCTGACGGTTGCTCCTCCCAGCTTATTCCACTGTTCTCAGTAAGGATTATCGTATCAAAATCGCAGGCTGCCCAGTAAGTTGAACCGTCCATCATTACCAGAGAGTTCAGGTCTTTTGGAAAGAGCGGGCCTCCTGTAACCCATTGTTTCCCACCATTGGCAGTCACGGCATAGTGGCCTTGGCCACCGTAGATGACTATATGATTTTCATCCGTAGCCTTAACGCCAATCCACCCATTATCGTTGTAGTTGTTGGGGAGATCAATCTCGTCCCAGTTTTGGCCACCATTTTCACTTTTCAGTACTATTCCGGCTCTGGGTGTTGATTTGTTTCCAACCGCATAGATCACATTCTGGTTTATTGCGTGGATTCCCTGAATCAAGTAATCTGCTCCGTTTTCGGGAAGGTCGCAAACCGTCCAGCTATCGCCATTGTCCTCAGAGAAGATGACAAGTCCGCTGTCGCCGCTGACCCAAATTCTGTCTTCAAAAATCGAAAGGAAAGCAAAAAAGGAATCAGTGGCAGTTTCCGATACTTCAATTATCTCCCAGTCGGAGCCACCATTGACCGTTTTCATTAAGAGCCCGTCTGAACCGCAAGCCCAGACTCTATTCTGATCTACGGAAAGAACATCCTCCAAACTCTTACCTTCAGGCAGGATGTCCATGGCCTGGCGCGTCCAGGTTTCACCGGAATCGTCCGAGAAGTAAAGCATTGCGATTCCGTTTGTGTCTGTCTGCCCCACTACCCATGCGCGGTAGGTTTTCGCTTTCGGAAAGGGTATACAGCTGGTGATGGCAAACACGACTAAAAGAAGACTTGTAGTCCAAATCAGACTTCTCTTCATCATTTTTTCCTCCTTTATACTAGGTTTATGAGAACTTCGTTCCATTCTTTGAAGATAATCATCGGCACTTTTCTGGCCTTAACCCTTTGCTGTCTCTGGGACTAAATCAAGGCCCGCCTGTTCATAATGTTTGGCAAGACTAAGTAGGGAAAGCCCTTCAACAGTGAAATAATAGCACTTGCGTTCTTCATAATGTATGGTAGGTTAGTCTACGAGAAGTGGATCGTTCACTCAGACGTTTATTGATTCGATGTGCATTTGAGAATCTGTAGTCAAGGTTCTTGGAGGAGCGAAGTAGATGTCAGAAAGATTCGAAGTCCGAATTGAGTATCTCCAGCCAAGCCAGCTATATATATCAAAGGACAAACTCAGAGCGATTCGGAATAAGGAGACTCTCAAGAGCGTTCCGGTTCCGGTAATCGATTTTGACGGTAAGCTCGTTATGGCCGATGGGCATACACGAGCCGTAGCAGCGATTCTAGAAGGTCATGATTCGATCTTCATCGAGATAACAGACGAGAAGCTAGACCTAGAGGCGTATGAGGAATGTGTGAAGTGGTGTGTAGAGGAAGGAGTTTTCACTCCGTATGACCTTGTTGGCAGAATAATCAACCACGAAGATTACAGAGTACTCTGGTACGAAAGATGCGAACGTCTTCACGAAGAGCTCAAATCTAAACGAAGATGCCTTGATTGAATGTCTTCCTTTTCATTCGATTTGTTTTTCAGTTGATAATCACTCCCTATGTTTTGCTCGTCTCATGTTATGAGTCGGTTTTTCGACAACATAGCTACTCATGACGAAAAACACGATTGCTACCGCGAACCCTGCTGCGACGAAAACGAAGGCAAGGTTGTAACCACTCAACGATATCAGAGAGCCGATAAGACTCAGAGCGAGCGATTGAGATAGGACCATAACTATGTTATTGAGACCGAAGATTTTCCCCTGATTTGCAAGGGAGACTGTATCTGAGACAATTGTTACGTTTAGAGCGAGAACTATTCCTAAAGCAAAGCTAAAGAGAATCAACACGATAAGCATCAGAAATGGGTCAAGACCCAGGAATCCAGAGTAGAAGATACTAACTGACAAGAAAACGCCGGCCAGGATAGAAAGCGCTGTAATGTGCAGCCTTTTCTGCCCGAGCGTTTTGCTCAGAGTACCAGTCATGAGAGAAGTCACGCCACTCACAAGAGTTGATATTCCCATTATCGATGATGCAGTGCCAAGAGACACACCAATATCACTGCTTATGAAAGATGTCAGGTAGGGAAGTATCCCGCCCATTGAAAACCACAGGCCAAACTGTGAGATCATCACACACACTATCTTCCTGTCAACTCTGAACCTCAAATCTTCTTCTTTGATGCCCACAGCAGAATCAACTATGTGGGACTCGGCTCTATAGAAGAAAAGCGGAACAACGAGAACTGCAGCGGCTATTGAGAAGACCACAAAGGCTGTCTCCCCGCTTCTTGAAAGTGTTACTCCTATAAAGAGAGAGGAGAGAAAGGTGGCGATGTTCATAATACCCATCATGAATCCATAGTTTCTGTCCTTTCTGCCCGGTTTACTTACGTTGCTGACAAGGGCAGAGTAAGGTGTAAGCAAACTGAAAATCGACATGGTGAAAACTACAGCCGCAATACCCAACAGGATCTTGTTGTTAGTGCTGAGTATGAACATACTGATAATCGTAATGATGAAGAGTCCTTTAATGAAGGCAAGATACTTTTTGCTTCGGTCACCAAGATAGCCGATAAGCATCCCTGTGAAGATCGTTATAATCATGCCTGCTGAAACCAGGTTCCCAGCCAGAGCAGTTGAGTGAAACTTGCCGTTGAGATAGGGTATGAGAACGAAATTGAAGATTCCGTAGATAATTCCAACGGAGGCGCTTCCGGAGAGGAGTTTAATCATCTATATCACTCATCTTTTCGATGTATCTCGCATGCTTCTCAAGATCAAGATCTTCATTTGCCTTCAGGACTCTCTGGGTTATGAAGTGAGGGATGTTGTTTGCATCGCCCTGAAGAGAAGACAGTGCTCCAGCTATTGCGGCTATAGTATCGGTATCACCACCTATCGAAGCGCCCATTCTTATTGCCAGCCAGACATCATCTCTGCAGAAAAGGCCTATGGCAATCGCTGCCACGGCGACATCCACGGCCTCCATAGTTGTTCCGAATACATAGTAAAGCCTGTCCAAGAAATCGTCAGGATGTTGCCCACCGATGAGACCTTTGATAGCAGCAAGTCTTTCGCCGGCCGAAGGTCCTACAAATTCTGCACAGGTGAGTTTTTCGCATACTTTTGAGCCTCTTATTGCGGCCTCGGCAATCCCGTCGGCATTCAACCCCCTCGCAGCGTAGTAATAGGCAAATCCGACTGCCAGAGAAGCTTCAAGAGCAAGATTTGTGTTGTGAGTAGGGACAGTACAGTTTCTTATTGCTTCGACAAGATGTTTCTCGCTTTTGTCTAGATTACATAACACTGGAGCTAGCACTCTCATTGGTGCCCCGCTGGTTGTACCAAGGCTTTCGAAGTCCTGCCTATTCTTGAAGGCTTCGATAGCTCTCTTAGTGCTCGGTCCTATGTAGCCTTTCGCGACAGGGTCGCACGCGTCCTCCCACCTGCAAAGAGCTTCTTTGACCGTCTCCTGTGAGAAGTTTCTTTTCTCATTGTAGAGCTTTATCAAGTAAAGCACCTGCTCTGTGTCATCAGTTATCTGACCTTTTGTTAGATTTTTGTGGATAGGCGAGTGTTCTGGTTCTAGCAAATCACTTACGAAGTCGAACCTGGTAGAGATTTGCCGGCGGGTCATGAATTCCGTTACCATTCCCATCGCATCGCCAACTGCGAATGCTTCAAGTGCCCGGAGAATCCTGCTCACTTTCCATCACTTCTTTGTACACAGAGTCCTGCTCTGGCATTTGTTACCACTTCAATCCCGACACTCACTGAAAGATCCACTCTTGGATTGCCATCTATTACGCAGAAGGCATTGAAGCCTGATAGCCGCACTGTATCAGTGCTGGTAAGGATAAACTGCTTGAGGTCCGCGGAAACGGTCTCGCCCGGTTCCACCATAGTTATTATCGGCCTCGAAGAGACAATCATTGCCGAGTTGCATAGTGAATACGGCAGCCAGCAAAGGAGCCCATTAACTGCCCTGTATACATATAGAGACTTCATGTCTTCAGAGAATGGAGAGATGATTATCTGAGAGGGTTGAAACTGCGGCGTGATCTCTTCGCCATTGATCTCCAATCTGCTTGCGGCTGAAGCAATTGATTTAGGTTCTCGAGGTGTTCTCTTGTTTTTATAGAAGAAGTCTGAGGCATCGATAGTGCAGGTCTCTCCCTCAACTGTCGAAATTAGTGTCTGGGAAATGACGACATCGTTGAATGCCGAACCCACGTACCTTTCTTCAAAGACATCCAGTCCCGTTACCCATATGGGCTCAATATTCAGGAAGTCGAATTCATGTATATCGCTGACCGATCTCAGAACTATGAAGGGTCCGCAATTTGACGTTCCTAGAGCTACGCCTACAACAGGCACAAGCCTTCCGATCTTGCGCATACCCGCAACGATATCGGATGCAGTTCCGTCTCCCCCGATTGAGATCACTAGATCTGTCTCTGAAAGGACTTTGCCGGCGTTTACGGTGTCCCTGTAGTCGCTGAGTATTGGCTCCGATCCTATTACTTCCAGATCGAAATACTCTTTCAGGTGGAAATGAGTTGATCCGGTGCAGCAGAGATGCGTGCCCTGAAGCTTTGAGGCGAGAGCCTTCATGAGACCTCGATCATTCTCTCGCTTACCGGAGTTTGGATTGTAAACTAATCCGATTCTCATATTACCTCTCCATCCGGAGTATCTGGAGAGCGGTACTCCGATCCGTGACGATTGAATTGATGTATCCGGCCTTAATTGCCGCGTGAATCGCCAGAGCCTTTTCCTTTCCACCGGCAATTCCAATTACCTCGGGAACTTCCTTCAGCTGCTCAAGAGAAATCCCCAGAATGTTTTCGTTTCCGGAAACACAAGGTATTCCGCTGGCATCAAAGAACCTCGCTGCTATGTCGCCAACCGCTGCGTGTTTCATAAGATTAGCAAGGAACTCCTTGTCGTAGATGTTCTTGAAGGCGTTGGATAAAGATATGGGTTCACCTATCCCTACAATTGCCAGATCCAGCCTCTTCCACATCTCCGACATGAATCTTATTGAGCCGTCTTCGAGCATCATATTCAGAGTCTTCGAGTTCTCTATGAAGGCCGGAGCGAAAAGGTAGTAACGATTACTGTGAAAGGAATTTGCGATCTTCTCAACTATTGAATTCATTTGATACTCATGGCGCAACTGGCCAACGCCGCCGATTAAGGGTATGAATGTTGTGTTTGGAAGCTCCCCGTTGAACACGACTCTTTCAACTGTCTCGTACAGAGTTCGACCCCAGGAGATCCCCACAAGCTGTCCATTCTTCACGTAATCGGGAAGAAATTTAGCTGCAGATATAGCGATCGAGGTTATTGTTCCTACCTCCGTTCCTTCATCCGCAACGATAACGTTCTTCAGGCCGAATCTCTCTTTCATCTCCATTGAGATCTCTTCAGAATTTCCCAGGCTTCCCGAATCGATTTCGATCCTCACGATCCCCTCGTTCTTGGCTTTTGTGAGTAACCTGCTCACTTGAGGCCTGGATATTCCGACCAGTTTTGCTATTTCACTCTGTGTCAGGTCTTCAAGATAATAGAGTTTGCACACCTTTATCATTGTGTCTCTATCGGCCATCAGTCCTTTCATCGTAGGTCTTTCCTCCCTTCCACGAGGTTTGGCCCAATTACCGAGATCACTTCCGCAGCCTTCCTGTGAGCATGGTGGATGCTTTGGACCGGATCCCCGCACTTCATGAACTTCTCAATGAATCCTGCGGCAAAAGCGTCGCCGGCACCTGTAGTGTCCGCGAGCTTTCCTCCAGTGTTCTCGACTTCAAATGAACGACGGCTCTTGTTTCCGTCTATCCAGATCGTCTCGGATGATCCTCTGGTTATGATTACGTTTGAGGTTATCTCACTTATCCTGTCTTGAATGGTCTGCGCTTCACCCTCCGAGAGTATAGTGAAATCCGACAGACAGGATACCTCAATAACGTCATCTACGCCGAAATACAGACCACAACCACCAGGCACATAGACCTTCAGAGATTCAGAGGACTTTCGGAAAGCATCGACAGCTACTTCCTTGAAACTGTCGGCTACGCAAATCGCATCGTATCTCTTTTCATCGATTACGCCGCTAAAGAGAGCGTGGCCTCCAAGCGATATGATTCTTCTCTCTCCGTGAGAATCCAACATCACTATCGTCTCAGCACCAGGTCCATCCTCGATTTTGTAGCTTAGGTTCAGTTTCGAAGAAGAAAGCCTCTTGAGAATCCACTCCGAAGTTAAATCATTTCCCGTACCGAAGTAGAAGTCCGTCTCAACATATTTCGAGAGATTCAGCGCGATATTTGCTCCCGATCCCCCGATGAAATTGTGTGTGCCTTTTGCAAATACCATGGAATCTCTTTCAGGATATGAATCGAGAATCAAGTATCTGTCGATTGAGGCCGCACCAATAACCGCAGCTCTCATTTGACAGCACCTCTCGTTAAGCCTCCGATCAAATACTTCTGCGAGAGAAGAAATAGAAGGATAGGAGGAAGAGCAGTGATGAGAGCTCCGGCCGAAAGCGCACCCCACTCAACGGCGCCTCCAGTTCCAACAAACCTTGAGAGAAATACTGGAAGGGTGTAATTCGCATTCTCTCTCATGATTACAAGTGCGAAAAAGAACTCATTCCACGAGAGAAGAAAGGCAAACGTTCCGACAGCAACAATCCCCGGAACGGCCATCGGTACGATTATCTTCCTCATTGCCTGAAAGCGAGTGCAGCCGTCTATCATTGCAGCTTCTTCAAGTGCCTGAGGAATCTCATCGAAGTACCCCTTAAGAAGCCAGCTGCAGAAAGGGATAGTAAAGGTAGTGTATAGAATAATCAGGCCCAGAGGATTGTTCTGAAGAGAATATCGGTTCAAAAGAGAAAAGAGGCCAATAATCATAAGAATTCCCGGAAAAGCCTGGGAAGCTAGCAACCAAAGTATCAAGGGATTCTTGCCCTTGAACTTGAATCTAGACATGGCGTAACCTGCCAGCGTTGTTATGACTATGCAAAGCAGAACGGTGACGAGGGTAACTGTCATGCTGTTCGCAAAGTTCCTGCGAAAACTGGTGTCCTGGAAGATCTTTGAGTAATTTCCAGTATATAACTTCTCGGGAAGCTTTAGGGGATTCTGATAAATATCCATAGTCTCTCTGAAAGAGTTTAGTACTAGCATCAAGAGAGGAGAGAGGATTAGGAGAACTACTACAAAGGCAACGATGTTCATTGTAATTACTACGCTTCTCTTAGGCCTCATTTCTTACCTCCCTAATGTAAAAGGTTACTGGTAGAAGGAGAATAAGCAGACAGATTACGCCGATTGCAGAAGCATAACCCTGCTGAAAGTAGGCGAAAGCGTTCTGATAGGAGTACAGCGACAGCAACATAGAAGAGTTTCCAGGTCCACCGTTTGTCATTGAGTAGACGATATCGAACATGTTGAAAGTCCAGATAGTGTTCAAGGTAACAAGGATCAGAATCAAGCTCTTCATTAGAGGCAGAGTGAGATGAAAGAACCTCTTCAATACACCGGCACCATCTATTTCAGCGGCCTCGTATACATCAGACGGAAGGGACTGCAGTCCCGCCAGAAGAGTCACAATAACGAATGGGAGGCCTATCCAGATGTTTGCGACTATACAGGCGAAGAGAGAATAGCCGGGGGTTACCAACCAGTTGGGAGGATTTGCAAATCCCACAGCATTCAGAAAGGAATTCAGCGGTCCCATTACCCCAAAGATGTATCTCCAGATCAACGCCGCGACAACGGGAGTTGTTGCCCAGGGAAGAAGGATGAGTGCTCTGTATAGCCCTCTGAGCTTTATGTACGGAAGATTGAGCAACAGCGCTATCAGCATACCTATTGCAAGCTCAAATCCCACACATGCGGCCGACCATATAAAGTTGTTCTTCAGTCCGGTCCAGAAGAGGCTGTCAGACATCAGGTCTCTAAAATTCTCAAGGCCTGAAAAGTACTTTCCACCTCCGAAGACAGCATCGGAAAAGAAACTGTTGTATATCCCGTTAACAAATGGGTATACACTTATGAGCGCTACTACGATCAATACCGGTAGAATATACGGCAGCGCCTTGGCCGTTTCGCTTTTTCTGATTTATCATCACTCCCGACAGTTACCGAGTTAATCGGTAGCATGTTTTTCACAGACTGCCAGTATCACCTTAGTACTGGCGAATACAAGCTCTTAATAAGGAAATAATGAAAGGAGTCTCTCAAAAGAGCTTAGATCAAACAGTACACACAACCTCTGCAGAGTCCTTTCACTCTCCTCAAGCTATAACTGATTATTGAAGCCCGAGTTTCTTCAGCATCTTGTTTCCTTCAGTGACAGTATCCTTAAGGGCGGCATCGAGGCTCACGCTTCCGAGGATGACTTTTTCGAGATTCGGAACAAACAGCTTCCATTCGAAGGAGTAGAATCCGGGCATCCCCGGCTTCACGTTGTCCGAGTATTGGAGCCAGGCTTTTGCGATGTCCCATTCGTTTTCCGGAGAGCTGAATCTCGGATCCTCGAGAGATGACTCTCTGACAGGGAAGAGATAGTCGCTGTAGCTTATCTCGGCTGAGTTTTCAGTATTTGTCATGAATTCTATAAAGGCAAAGGCCTCATCCTTGTGCTTGGACAGCTTTGAGATACCGAAAGCCTGGGGGTCGGACGCATTGATCTTGTTGTCACCGTTCTTGACAAGAAGCATACCCCAGTTGAAGTTCTTGTTCTGAAGCAAGAACCGTCTGTTCCAGCAGCCGAAGGTAACCATTGCGTACTTTCCGTTTATGAATCCCTGCATTAGAGAGGTGTAGTCTATGCTTATAACATCTCTCGGCATCACCCTGTGCTCCGTTATTAGCGAAAGGTAGAATTCAATAGCCTCTCTTGCCCCCTCATTGATCTCGACCTTCCATTTATGATTGCTGTCCTTCGTAAGTGTCGTTCCGTCTTTCTGAGCGATCAACGTCCAGTGAAACCTCTCCATTAGCGGAGCGAGGATTCCCCAGGTTATTACATTCCCGTTTTCATCTTTCTTTGTAACGCTTTGAGCAATATCGAGGAGCTGTTCCCACGAAATCATTCTGTCGAGAGGTAATCTGATTCCGCTTTCTTCGAATATGTCTTTGTTGTAGAAGATCACCTGCGTTTCCTGACACCACGGAATACCATATAGATTGCCAGTGAAATCGTAGCAATCTTCGAATATGTGGGCGGGAATGTCAGCAATCATGTCGTCTGTGACGTAGCTGTTCAGCGGTGCAGCGTATCCCATCATCCCATACTCTCGGAACTTCTCTGCATCAGTATGAAAGACGTCCGGTGCATTTCCGCCCTGAAAACTCGTCAACAGGTACTGATCTGAAGACTCCCATGTACCCCAGATGATATTGACCTGAATGTCCGGATTCTCCATGTTCCAGATATCGACCAGATCGTATATTTTGTCGACCGCTGCAGGTTGCCAGGCAAGACAGTAGAAATCGAGAGTAACAGCGTATACAACCGTGCTGACTATGAGAAGTAACGAAAAGAGAAATACCTTCTTCACTTAAATCCCTCCTAGTGGGAGACCTTGACGACAATCTTGATTTTGGTCTTGTCAATAGCATCCTTAAAGGCTTCGTCAATATTCTCCAGATCCCAAACTCTGGAAATCAATCTCGAGAAAGAATCTGGATCGCTAGTGATGAAGCCGAAAGCCTTCTTGAAATCCTTCTCGGAGAAACCAAAAGTGCCGACGAGATCTACCTCTTTATAGTGAATAAAGTAAGGATTTATCTCCAGGATCGTGTCTCTCGACATTCCACCAAACAGTTCAAATGTTCCGCCCGGACAAACAAAAGGTAGAAGCTGATTGACAAGTTCCTTTTTATCATTTGCAAGGATAATTGAATCGAAACGAGATTGACTCTTCTTGAAGCTTTCGAAACTCGAATCACTGAAGTCTATAGTTTTGAGACCGCAGTTTGCTGCCATGGACAGCCTGTTCTTATCAACATCGGAAATGTATGTCTCGCATCTCATGTTCTTCAGAGCGTTTCCAAGAAGCAGCCCCATTGGCCCGCTTCCAACAACCAGGACCCTGTCTTCAGGTTTTATTCTTGCCTTATCAATGCCATGAATCGCACAGGCAAGCGGTTCTGTAAGGGTCGCGGTACTTTCAGGAACATCATCGGGTATTTTCAGAGTCGCCCTTTCCAGGATCTCCGACGGCACTTTCACATACTCGGTAAAGGCCCCTTCGACCCAGAATTTCTTTGAGCAGAGCTCGGGAACTCCCTTTTGACACATCTCACATTTACCGCACTCTATGTAGGGGGCAATAACATATCTAGAATCACCGAAATCGCGATCTACCGATGCGCCTTTTTCAACAATCCTTCCCGTGAATTCATGCCCTAGAATGCAAGGCGGTTTGAACATGTGGTGACCTTTGTTGAATGTCTTGATATCTGTGCCGCAAACACCGACCATCCCTATCTTGACAAGGCCCTCGTTTACCTGAATTGTGGGAGTATCAATATCTTCGATTTCGATCTTCCCAATGCCCTTGTAAATTGCTGCTTTCAAATCAGCCACCTCTTCTCACAGATAAAGGGGGAGTTGGCCTCCCCCATTACGAAAATCACATCTCAACCCTGACTTCGACAACGTACCATGCCCAGTTATCTGATGGATACTTGTCGGTGATTTCAGGGAAGTCGTTGATCGGATATGCAAGCTTTATAGGACCGCCCTGGCTTGCTGGAAGAGCCCTCAAGCTTTCGCCCGATCTGGTTGAGTGAGTCAGCATTATCGGATACTTCAACGCATCTTCATAAGTTACTGCGAATTCTTTCTCATCGGAGCAGACCATCACGACTTTTTTCGCGCCCGAAGGAACCCCTACGAACTTCAGCAGATCGGCGAGAGTCACTCCTACATATGTTTTGTCACCCATCCAGGGATCGGTGACAAAGAACTCTGTTTGGGGCAGTTCTTTGAACTCGTCAAGTGTGAGTTGCCAGACGCCTTCCTCGTTTCTCAACGCGATCACACCACTGATCTTTAGTACGGGATTCGCGATTACCGCAGCAGAAAACAGAAGCATTGCCGCAAGAACAACCACTAAGGTTTTCTTCATACGTATTTCCCCTCCTTATTCTTCCTGAACAATTCCCTCGGCCACCAACAGCTTCAGTGGATCGACTACTCTCTCGTTGTTTCTAAAGATTCCGTAGAGAGAGTACTTCTCATCTTTGGAAATGGCAAATGGAATGTCCAGATTGGTTATTTGAACCATGAAAGTATCGCTGCCATCGTTAAATGTGTAGGTTGTACCCCACTGACCGGTATTGGAACAATTTGAGACGAGCACAAGAGCTCCCTCGAAGTATTCTGGGTTTGCTTTCATAGATTTGATATCTACCGGAGCGCTTCTGACGAAGAGCTTCTTTCTGAACTCTCTGTCTTCAGTGCGAACAACTATCTCATTCAGGCCGTCGTCACAGGAAGAAAGATTGATGTTGAAATAGTACTCGCTCCAGAATCTCATCTCTCTCTTCAAAACATCGCATTCGAAGACACGATCATTGAGAAGTACTTCGATATCTTCTGTTGAAGGAAATGTGCAGAATCGGATATACTCGACACCGGAATAGGGAGTCTCTCTGCTCATGTCGAACCACCCGGAATAATCTTCTGTAAGAGTAACGAAACAATAGTTGAGATCATTTCTCTTCATTTCGAAAAGCGTGAATCCATATTCGTCACCCGTTGGGGAAGGGCCTTCCCACCACGCTCCCGATATGGCGCCGCAGGTTAGCTCAACAAACGGGGCATCGAAGTACTCTATCATAGTATGTCTATGGCCGCTGATGTGATATGAGCACTCGTCTGCAAAGATCTGCATCATCTCATAATAATTGTCGGTCTTTGCCAGATTGAATATCGGTTCATGAGAGAAAACAATTATTCTGGTATTGAGAGCGACAGATTCTATATCTCTTCTTAGCCATTCGAGCTGCACGGAGTCGATCTCGTAGATGAAACTGCCATCTACAACATTGTGGGTATTGAGTACAATGTAGTGCGTTCCGCAGCTGTTGAAAGAGTAATACTCGGGTCCGTAGACGTTGTGGAAAATGTCGTACGGATCTTCCTTCTTTTTGTTTGTCTCATGATTTCCGACTGAGTAGTAAACTGGGATGTCTCCGACTGTGAGATAGTCTCTCACCTTAGTAGCCCATCTGGTTGCAGTCTCGTCGTCGATGTCCTTGATGCTTGCTCCCATGTCGCCGTTGCAGACAATGAAATCGGGACTAATTGTCTCAAGAATCGAAACTAGTTTAGTCATGTATTCATCTGGGTTGTCGATCATCTCTCTGTCGCCCAGGGACTCATAGAAGAGATCAGGATCATCGGCATAGTGAATGTCGTTGACAACCGCGAAGACGCCGTTCTCCACAATCGGCGTCAGCAAGAAGTCGTGATTCTCGACTCCTCTAGCATACCACTCGCTGCATACATAACCATCTGGTTTGATCAGGAATACGAAGCCATTTGAATCAGAGATGTTGTAGAACCCGCCATTGTCTGAAGATACTATCTCAATTCCGTTCGAAATAAGACAACCCTGAACAACCTGATCCTCTGCCTCGAGTATTCCGTTTGAATTAAGGTCGACAAAGACTCGCCCTTCAATTCCGATAACCAAGCTAATAACAAGCAATACGAAAACCAACAAGAGTGTTTTTTTCATAGACGCCACCTCATTTCGGACTAGCCGTGGACCGTTTTCAGCAGCTTTCTTACGTATTCGGTCTGGTTGTCGGCCTGGAATACATTTCTTCCATAAGCAACTCCCATCGCGCCAAGTTCAAGAGCCTCTCTCGCCATTTCAAAGGCATCCTTTCCCTTCGGCCCGCCGGCAATCACAACCGGCACAGGGACCGATTCCAGAACCTTTGAAAAAGATTCTAAGCCAGTGTAATACACCTTTATCAGATCGGCGCCAAGTTCATATGCGACCCTGGCTCCGAGAGCAATATATTCGGGGTCAGTGAAGTGATCCATGGCTTGCGGAAGCATTTCAGCAATCAGTGGCATTCCCAGTCTGCTGCATTGCTCAGCCACCCTGCCAATAATCTCCAGTGACGCATTTTCGCCATCGCCTCCTATGAATCCCATAACAACGACTCCGTCTGCTCCTATTGATAGCGCATGTTCGACGGAAGTAGTAATTCTGTGGTAGTCAAACATAGTGGAGTAGTTAGTAGATGCACCCGTTATTCTGCATAGAATCGAAACTTTTCCTCCAAGCAGATCTCCGTTCTTTTCGATAACGCCCGGATTAAGGATTATTGCATCGGGCCGGCCGATAATTATGTTACTCAGAGTCTCCCTGATATCCCTGATGCCTTCTATCGGACCCTGAAACTGTCCGTGGTCCATCGCTACGATTACCGTCTTTCCGTCTTCTTTAAGTATCCGGTTCATTCTAATCGATTTTCCCGTCATAACATCTCTCCTATCATTTGTTCAGAACATATGTGCCTAGATTATAGTACATTCTTTCCGAAAAACAAAACTGAAGCAAATGATTTGGCAGTTTGATTTTTGGGTGAGCAATTAGGAATAGGAGTGAAAATCGGTTTCGGCGATTGGGCCAATAAAGTTGTTCTACTGTTAATTTCCGTTGCTTTCTACTGCAGGAGATGATTAAGTTCTGGGTTAGCTTTGACACCAGATGATTCCAGACACGGTTCTATGATGGAATTAAGATTATTGCAGAAGCCTTTACTTTGCTGATCTACAGATTCTGAAGCCGAGATTTGTAATGGTGTGACCTGGCAAACCTTTCGATCTCACATCGATACTTACACCAACGGGACAGTCTATCCAGCTGCCACCTCTCTTAACTCTGTAAGCTGACAAAACATCAACATAGGGATTCGTTTCTTCTAACGAAGAGTAGTTGATGTGATAGTCGCTTACCCATTCCCAGACGTTTCCAGACATATCGTATATTCCCAGTTCGTTCGGTGCTTTAGTTCCCACAGGATGGGTCATGTTTTCGGAGTTCGACTTATACCAGGCTATTGAGTCAACCGAGTTTCCACCTGATCTTGTATAGCCCTTGCTCAAGTTACCGCCCCTCGCTGCAAATTCCCACTCTGCGTCTGTCGGAAGCCGGTAACCTTCAACTTCTGAGGGGTCTGTGGTTTTGTTGCCCAATGCGTCAAGCAGATTGCCTTCAATGTCGTAGGCAAGGGGCAACCCTTCTTTAAGGCTAAGCCAGTTGCAGTAATCAATTGCGTCCCACCAGCTCACGTTGATTACAGGTCTAGACCCTCTTCCCCAACCCGCATCGTCTGGAAGGCTCCTTCCAGTCTCCGCAGTGAAAAAACCGTACTCGTCGAAGGTAACTTCGTACTTTCCGATGTAGTAATCGTAATTCAGATGGATCCGTCGAACCGCTTCATTATCCACGCCTTCCTCTCTCCAGGTGGTTCCCATAAGAAAAGTCCCACTTTCGACGAGAATCTCTTCCGATGTTGAAGCAAAGAGTGAAGAAACTAGAAGAACTATTGCAGTCAGTGAAAGCAATTTGCGCATTGAAAAGTCCTCCTTTGATGATAGTCTCTAAAAACAAATCACTGTCGAGATCAGCGATGATTTCGCTTTCGCAACAAGTATATCAGTCGAGAAGACGCGAAGAGCTTTCCGAAAGGCCCGAGCTCTTAGCACTGTCGGGTATCGTACGTGGAAATTGATGCGTTTTCGGCAGACTTTGTCCCAGTTTAGCGGGAGATTATCATTTTCTCAAAGCCAATGCCTTCTGCCTCTGCAACAAGGAATATCTTCAAAAAGCGGCCTGTAGAAATCTCGTTGAACTCATTAGTGAATGATATGAAGGTGAATTTGGCCGGTAGTTGTAATTCTGATTTGCACACACGGACTGTAATCATCCGTCACTTGAAACAAGAAGCGAGATCATCTACCAACCTCTCTATCTTTCTCTCTCGTCCAAAACTCCACCATCCAACGCTGGCCTCCCCGCAGATCTCTGCCCCTTTCTCTCTACAGATCTTCTTCATGTAGGCAAGCGTCTGTCTCCTTCCCAAAGCGGCTGGAAAGAGACCCGTAGCCATAAGGGCAACCTTCTTGCCTTCAAGGGACTTCATTTTGGCAAGGTAGCTCTTCATAGTATCGGCGGGTGCTCCGCCATTCACCGGAGTGCAGAAGACCAGTCCCCCATATCTTTCGAGATCGGGAGTCTCCGATCTCAGCCTTACCACAGATGCTTCTTTTCCCGCGGAGATCAACTCATCTCTCAGTTTTTCGGCAACGTACAGTGTATTTCCGGTCTTCGAATAGGCGATTATTCCAATCTTCACGACTGTTGCCTCCTTCCTAAATCATCTTTCCATCAATCTTCTGAGTTCCAGATAGTCTCTACTGGTTCCTTTTCGAAATCCAGTTCCATATGCGAAGTATTCGCCCAGTCCACAAGCTCGAGCGAAAAAGAGTCGTTTCTTCTGTGGGCTTTCACGGTGGTTATAGCGCAGTTGTTTATCGAAATGCCTGATCTCGAGAAGAATCTCTTCGGGTCGATTCCGTTGCAAACGAAGGGAAGGGTCATTGACAGAAAGCCTCCGTGACTTACCGCAAGGACTTCTCCTTCGGGACATTCACTAACAACTGTATTCATAGCCTTCCAAAATCGATCGATAACTTCTCTGTGACTCTCTCCGTTGGGGATTCTCTTATCTATCTTGCCATCAATCCAACTTCTTACAAGTTCAAGAAACGCTCTTTCTGCTTCTCCCTGAATGAGCTGGCCCTCAAGTTCGCCAACGTGAAATTCACGGATCTCATCAAGTAGTTGAGGTTCGATTTCAAGATCAGATGAGACTATGCGTGAGGTCTCCCTTGCTCTCAGAATCGGTGAGGTGTAGATCTTGCGAATGTTCCTAAGCTTCAAATAGCGCGCGGCCATTTTCGCCTGTATCCTTCCCTCATCGGTTAGGGGAAAACCATTATCGCCATTTGCAAATATCCCCTCTACATTTGCCTTACTCTGTCCATGCCGCATTAGATATATTGTTGTCATTCCGCCCTCCAAAAACGTGCTTTCAAGAGATAGTGTTTGATGAATCCGATGATCTATTGTAATCTGATCCTTTGCGCCTGTAGAGAATATCTATTCTGTCTTACCTGAATGAACACAATCTTCTACAGCCTATGCAAGGGATCTAGATCCTAACTCTCAGCAAGTTACAACTGATAAATCTGAAAGATTCTCGGATTATCGGAGAGGTCACGAACTAACGTTTCGTCGCCTCCCAGGTTCCTTCGTCCAGATCGAAAATCGTGAACGTTCCCGACATCGTGTCCTTGGTTACCGATCCAGCGAAATCTATTCTTCTTTCAGAAGTCCAGGTGTTTATATGTACTTCGCGATCGTTTGAGATCATTCCGAAAAGTTCTCTGCAAGATGAATCAAGACAGAAACTTCCCCTGTAGTTGTATACTATGTGTTGCTCGATATGAAAAGTTGCGGTTTCAGAAGCCCCGCCGGAATAAATTATGATGACATCCCAGCTGCCATTTAAGTTGGGTAGTCCAAAAAAGAGGCATCCGGATGCAAGAAAAACAATCGAGATTGTCAAGAGTACAATTAGAAAGCGTTTAGCCATTCTCTATCCACTCCGCGTCAAGAGCATCATGCCTTTTGGCAAGTCGGTTACGGAATCTCCTCAGAAGCGAGAATTTATTCCAATTATACAGGGATTGGATGCTTTTGAAGAGCGTCTTTCGACAGTTTCTGAATAGTAAGAGCTCCAGGATAACATAAACCAAGCCGTACCGATAAGAGAATTGCAGGCCAGGTCAATTCAGAAGAATAGAACTTGGAAGAGATCATCTCTAGAATCAAGCCCAGCGTTGAGTATGGCGACAGAGTTTACGGAAATACTGCGCAGAAATGAAGCTTATTCCTTCTGTTCTTGCTGATTCATTTTTACTTGGAAGTTCATGAGGGTTTGTGTTCTAATAATCTTGAAGTAGAGGCCGGGTTTCTCGTACAGTCTTCATTCATCCTGACTTCTTCAAGAGACTTACCGACTTTTTTGGATGATTATAGATTCATTCAAACATCAATAAGGAAGCAGAGTTGCAAGAATCATACACAAAGTTTTACGAGTCTGGAGGATTTGGCGTTAATCAAAATCCCCAATTAAATCATCATGATGCAGAGAGGAGGAAATGAAGTGTCTGGGAAAAAAGGGAAATTCGTTTTCAACCATGACTTTATCTACAAGATGCCTGTGCACTTTGGTGGCGATCCTTTCTACCCGGTAAGGGTTGTCTACGGAGACAATACCGTTATTACGGTGGAGTATGAGACGGACGAAGAAGCTCTACTGAACCACATCCCTGAAGATTTCGAGCTCAAAGAACCTATCGTTACCGTTCAGTACACCAATTGCCGGGATGTAGACTGGATGATTGGGGGAGAATACAGGCTAATTCAGGTAACGGCACCTGTAAAGTATGTGGGAAACTCAGATGGTCTCGAAGGAGTCTATGCGCTTGTCGTATGGGAGAACAAGACCTGCCCGATAATCGGGGGCCGTGAAGAGGACGGAGTACCGAAGGTGTTCGCAGATATCTCGTCTGAGCGCCATCTGGAAAATCATTGGTTTGTGGCGGCCAGCTACGAGCAGTTTACATTCCTGAAAATAGACCTCCAGAGAGGCGATGAGGTAAGTGAAGAAGATTTGGCGGAGTTGAACAAGAATCCTAAGATCAATCTCTTTGGGTGGAGGTATTTGCCTAATCTCGGAAAGGGCGGAGCTACCTTGAGTCATGCAACTCTCTATCCTCAGGAGGCCGTTTACAAACAGATGTGGAATGGTACCGGCACGGTCGAATGGATCGGCCTAACATATGAGCAGCACCCATTGCAGTCAAGAATCATAAGGTCACTGAAGGCTTTGCCGATCAAAAAGGTTACATCCGCGGCAATGGCAAAAGGAATAATTAAGTTGAATGTTGGCGATTCCAGGATACTTCCATAGGATATGAGAGGAGGAGGAGGAAATGAACGGATACTTTGAGAAGAAAGTGGCTGTGGTTACCGGAGCGGCTTCAGGAATAGGGCTTGGTATGACCGAAGAGATGCTTTCCAGGGGGGCAACGACTGTTTTTATGGCCGACGTTAATCAGGACAATCTCGATAGAGAAGCTAAGAGATTGAATTCGAAATACGCCGGTGAAGCTGTACCTTTTCTTACTGACGTCACAAAGGAAGATCAGGTTGAGAAGCTAATCATGTCTGCCAAGAAGAATGCAGGACATCTTGACTTCGTCTTCAACAACGCAGGGATCGGAATGACAATCCCGACCGAGATGGTGACTTTCGAAATCTGGAAAAAGGTTGTGGATATCAATCTCTGGGGAGTGATCTACGGGACCTACCATGCCATACCGATCATGAGAGAGCAAAAATCCGGCCATATTGTAAACACAGCTTCTATAGCAGGGTTGGTTCCGCTTCCATATCAAGCACTGTATGCAAGTACAAAGAGCGCAGTGAAAACCATGACGGAAAGCCTTTATTACGAGCTCTCTTACGAGGGTCTTAAATTCAGTGTTGTATGCCCGGGAAATGTGCGTACGGCTATATTTGGCGAGCTGACTCCCCCGCCGGATTCAGTGTCCGTTGAAGACGCGGTGAACTACATATTTGAGAAGATGGAAGAGGGAGATTTGCTGATTGTCTTCCCGCAGAGCATCCGAGATGCCGAACTGGCCTACAGAACAGACCGAGAGAAGTTCGACAAGCTCGCGTTTGATATGGCCGCAGAACGCCTTGAGAACTACAGAACCAAAGGAACCTACTATTGATTGGAATGAATGCCCATGAAACTGACAAAAGTATTTAGCGAATCGGAGCTTTCTCTGGAAGTTGTAATATTGATGATAGCCGGGCTCATTCTTCTTATTACTGGCATGCTGCTCTTCCCTGTTGCTACAGGCGGCCTACCCTACTATGAGAATGGTCTTTACGGTCTTCTGTTGGTGATGTTCTCGCTGCAGATAATTTCAATGGGGAAAACGCCCTTTGGTGACTTGAAACGATCAAAGCTCGTCGTGGCTGCAGGAATTATCATTGGTGGAATTGGAACGATAACTTGTTTCATTCCAGATGCCTTCAACGATATTCCCAGGCTTCTGCTATTCCTTTTCTTTGGCCCCGGAGGAGCTTTTCTGCTTGTTCAGATGGTTCTGTCAAAGGATAAGCTCAGAGCATGGTCCGAATATGGGGGGATCTTCCGACATTTGATAGCCGGATGTACGGTGGCATACGTTTCATCGATTCTCATATCGATACTCCTGTGGAACCAGAGTCTTCTAAGTGTTCAGATGACGGCGATCTTGGTTCTGATCTATGGAGCCGCCATTGTATATCTTTCTTTTGTTCTGAGAAAGATATACAGCACTTACCCACAAGAACAGAAAAGGAAAGACAAAGAAGTAGAACTCCCAATTGACAGGGCAATGATTCTATTCACAAGTGTCTTCATGATAATTCTTGGTGTTCTGTTGATTCCGGTAAATCTCGGACTTCTGCCTTTTTCGGGAAGTGCCCAGCTTGGTTTGCTGATGATGATTTTCGCTATCCAGATGATTGCCTCGGGAAGCACCCCGATAGGAGTCTTTCCAAGATCGCTGCCTGTGATCTTGATCGGGTTTTTATTTGCATCCCTTGGAACTGTATCGTGCATTATCCCGGAGATCTTGGTCTATCCGCTCACCCTGCTTGTCGGTGTCCTGAATATTTTGGGAGGGGCGATTTCAATAGGCAAGTTCCTTGGTCGGCAGGCGAGCGGAACGGGTGGAGGAGGCAGTAAGATACCCGGTATACTTGTTAAGCTGACCGTCGCCCAGCTCACTCTTAATGTTCTTGCAATCACATTTGGATTATCAATGCTGATTTCTCATCTCTTGCCGGGATTGGTTATTGGCGTGGTCTTGGCGGCTAATGGAGCTGTGCTTCTGTACTTACTTCACGTTCTGTTCGTTATAGATAGAATACAAAAGGAGGTGGAACTCGGAAAATCGACATAGTTTGGATCAAATCCACAGATAAACGCTGAGAAACGCCACCTATTTACCATGACTGTTTCTGAAAACAAGTCTTCACTGAGAGCTACCCTGATCTTTGAAAGGATTTTGGGAGCCGGATTCTGTGTACTTCACAGGTCTTCGTTTATCGCAGTTGCTTGCTCCAAGAATCCTCTGTCTAATCTGGGGCTAAGGCTTTTTCTTCCCTCAGTCGAAGCAATAACGATTTCACCCTCTTCACTTGAACCACGAAGGATTCAAGTCTGCTTTCGACGGTCGGAGTGAATGGGTTTCCGTCAGACTCAAAGAAGAGTGTCGGGATATTGCCGGCAAGATCAAAGACCTCTCTTTTGAGCTTGTTCGAGTTTCTCCTTTGGTGATCTAGTCCTCTTTCTGCAATGGCTTCTGCAATCCTGGTCGGCATACATCCAAATGGGCCTATAGAAATGACTCCGTCATATCTGTCTATCGATTCGAACAAGACGGCTCCTAGAGTGAGGACTGCTTCTCCTGTAAGCTTGGGGTTCAGAAAGTCCTTTGAGACATCTACCATACCTTCAATATCAACTAAGTGCGCTCTGTAAAGCCCACTTTTTTCGAGGACTTTTTTGACTCGCTTTTCTATAGATCGCTTTACAACAATTTCAACATGTTTCAACCCTCTCTTCAACGGTCCAAGCTCTGTTGGTACATATTTCTTCAGCAATATGTAGTCCAGATAGTAGATCCACTCTTCAATTGGTGAAGCATGCATAATTATTCCATTATCTGCAAAGAACAACTCGAGTGATTTTCTGGAGAACTCGTCGTTTCTAACGTATATCTCCCCTGAAAGCAGAACTTTTGGTGTCGTTTCGAAATCGCTCTTTAGAGGGATCCTTGAGATCTTCTCGCAGATTGTCTCCAATTTTCTGATTACTTCACCATATGAATCGCGTCTCAAGCTCTCACGAAGAATCTCGCGAGCTTCTCTGGATGCTTCGATAGCCTCGTCTCTATTTGAGGCTAGCGTAAGAAGGGCATTTTCAACATTACAGAACTCGTCAGCCATGATCATGCTTGTCCATATTCTCAGTTTAGTTTGAAGGCCCATGCCCGCATAACCGTTCTCAGAATTGAGGGAGAACAGTAGAACATTGCTCGCATTGTTCTTGTCCAGCCAAAGATCTATGTAAGTACTGTACTGACCAAATCGGCAGGGGCCGCGAGTATCAGGCATGAAGTACATTATTATGCTTTTGTCGTCCTTGTTTTCCTCAAGGTAGCGAATAAGGCTTCCTAGAGTCAGGTGAAAAGGCAAACATTCCTTGGATAATGAGTTGGATTTTCCCAGCTGAAACTCTAATTCTGTCGGTCTCGGGAGAACGTGAGTGTTGATTCCGACCTTTTCGAAGGCAGCAGCCATGAGCTGAGCTGCAAACTCGCCCATGGTAGGGACGATTACTTTGACCGAAGGATCTGTAATGGGAATGTGTCTTCCGTCCTGCAGCTCTATGCTGAATGTCCCGTTATTCGTTATCAGTTTCGGTCTCTTCGCCCGTTTGCTTTCTACTGGCTCCGCGTTCCTTTCTATGGAGCTTCTAACTACATCGGCGAAGGCTTCGATCCTGGTCTCCACTCCGGCATCCGATGTATGACTATCCAGTTCCAGAATCAAGGATGGCTTTTTCCCCATAATGTCTCTAAAGAAGGAGATCAAAAATGAGTCAGGTCCGCAGCTGAAGTTGGTTATGTAGAGTGCGAAGAGCTTTGGATTATTTTTTACATATCTGGCCGCCTTTAGGTTCATCTCACCCCATGCCCAGTACATCTTCTCATGTGACCTTTCGTTTTCGTAAGGGAGAGCGTCAAAAGTCACTACAGGAATTCCGCGTGAAGCAAGTTTTTCCGGGATTCCCATGTTGGCGTCACTGGAAAAGGCATTGTATGATCGGCCGAAGATCACGACACCGAAATCCGATCTCGCGACGTTTTCAAGAAACCTGTTCCCGATCTCCTTTATCCTTATAACGCTATCTTCGTAGGATTTTACTCCATTGGAAAAAGCGGTCAAAGCTTCTTCGCGGTTCCTTCCCAGTGACTTCGCAAGTAAGACGAACTTCTCTTTCTCTTTTTCGAAGCCCTGCGAAAAATCGAAGAAATCTGTCAAAATTCTTTTCGACCCGAGCTCCTCAAAACTCCCCATTAGCCAGTCCGGTTCGCTCTGCACAAATGGGCAGAACACCGAGTTTTCAACGGAGTTCGCAACCTCTAAACCCTTGACTGCTGGAATGAAGAAATAGTCGGGATTCATCTCCAAAAGATCATACATATAACCATGTGACAGTTCGACTGGAAAACAGAATTCCGATTTCTTTCTATCCCAGCCTCTGGGGTCGGACTTTTCCGGTACGACGATTTTAAACCCTAGACTTCTGAAGAAATTTGAGAAGAGAGGGAAGAGAGTATTCATAGAGAGAGACTTGCTGATTCCTATAGTCTCGATGCCCTTTTCGTCTGACCGTTCAAAGACTATCTTCTCTCTTTCGGTAGTATATATGTATTCGTTTCTGTTTATTGGAAGGTTAAGACGAACATTTTCATACTTGTTGCAAGCACCGCCGAAGGGAAACTTCTTCCCTCCAACTTCAATTATGCGGATCGGACACTTTCTGTCGCATTTTTCTGCTCCACCGTCACAAATGAAGGTATTGAGATAGCGCACTTCTCTTGAGATCAAGTCAACCAGCTCAAAGCGTTCTTCTTCCAATTGGCCTTGTTCAAGCTTTTCCTTAACCATGAGTGATACACCAAATGCGCCCATGAGTCCGGGATGAGGTGGGACGATTATCTCCTTTCCAGTAACTGCCGCCATTGCCACGGGGACAGCACGATTGAGACATACTCCTCCCTGCATAAAGACCTTTTTCCCAACCGGTCTCATAGCTTTCACTCTGTTTGTGTAGTTCAGACAGATAGAGTAAACCAGGCCGGCGCAGATATCTTCTCTGGAGATGCCTTCGTTGATCGCAGTCTTTATATCGCTGCTGATAAAGGCCGCACACTGATCGCTGAAGTTTGGTGGAGATTGCCCTTTAAGCGCATAGTCTCCAATCTCTCTGTAATCTATGTTCAGAGATTCCTTTGCGGATTCTTCGAGAAATGAGCCTGTACCAGCAGAACAGGCTTCGTTCATTGCATAATCCAGGGCAACGCCATTGGATAAGAAAGTGTATTTGGCATCCTGGCCGCCAATCTCAAATATCGTGTCGACTTCTCTATCAAAGAATGAGGCAGCCCTTGCGTGAGCCATGATCTCATTGTAAACGGCACTCGTCTCGCAGAAAAGGCCAACTATCTTTCTTCCAGAACCTGTAACCCCGAGACCAATTATTTCGACAGGAACATCGAGCGAAGCACGAATCTCTTCAAGACACTGGCGTGTAGCTTTTATTGGATCTCCCATAGTCCTGAGATATGAACTAGCAAGAATGGTATTGTCCTTGGTTCTCATAACAACCGCCTTGGTTGTAGTTGAACCAACGTCTATACCGAGAATGCAAGAATCACCGTCTTCAGCTGTCTCGAAAGGCATCTCCTTGAAATCGACCATGTCTACAAACTTTGAAAGGGGCTCATTCTTGGGGAAAGTCATTATACCTTCCTTGAAGACAGTCTCTTTATCTATCTCGATTTCTTCGAGAGCACTGGCATGTAGATAAGCGCCGAAGGCCTCAAAGAAGAGAGCCTCATCAGGTATGGTAATTTCCGCGATTTCTTTCAAGTGATTCAGCACAAGCCGGTTTTTTGTTACTCCACCAACTAGAAGTATCTTCTTTACACCAGCCCTGTGCATGAGCTCACCGATCTTGTCGGACATGACCTTTCCAAGACCATTGAGAACCGATTCTTTAGGTGTTCCCTTGTTAAGAGCATGAGTACAATCGCTCTTGCAAAACACGGTACACCTGGAAGAAAGCTCGTAAATCTCGTTTGTTTCCACTGCGTTTGCTGTATCCAGTTCGACATCCATTCGCTTTAGTTGCTGGAGAAAGAACTCTCCAGTTCCTGAAGCGCATTTGCTTCCTGTGAAGACGGCTGTGATGTTTCCCTTATCGTTTAGCTTATACAGCGTGAAATTCTCTCCGCCCACGCTCACAATTGCCTCATGATCTCCGTACTTGCTTTTCAGTTCTTTGTAGGCAAATTCAGTGGCTTCAACTTCGGGGATTTGCGGAAGATTCAACAGCCTTCTTCCTTTCTTTCCAGTTACTACGACTACTCCTCTTTCAAGGATTTCCGGAAGAAAGCTTTTGAGTACTCTTAGTGGATTTCCTTCATGCAAAAGCCTTCTGGGAGTTTGACCATCATACCAGGAAATAGTGCTTGAGCCTATGCAAAGTCCAGCTCTATCCAATTGACTCGCCCCGGGGCTTTGAAAACGCTACATAAGATGTTAGAAGCATACTGATTAATGATAGCACGTAAAATTCTATTTAGTTTAACGCTCCGAAAAATCATTACTGCGTTTGTACGGTCTCAACTCAGCGATTGGCTCACTTAATAGCAAAAGCTAATTATGATAGTCGGGCTGGCATTCATTCCCTATATTCTGACTTTATTACTCCAGGAGGACAGTATAGAGGATCAAGGGCTCTTGGTGAAGGCAGGTACATTCTCAAGGACAAAGAAAAAGGTCCATTGGGCGCGGGGAGCCAGTTGCTTTCGAGATCAACGCCAGGCGAGTCGTGTTGTATATAGATGTCAAGAGACTCGTCATCGTTGTATGACAATCTCGACCGATCGCCTATTGAGTATCTGTTAATTGGATTAGGCACCATGAACTGGTCTTCATCGTAGATTGTGATGGACCAGAATCCACCCGGTCCAACGGGTGGAATTTCGTTGCTTTCAAAATGGATCAGGTAATTGTACCCTGAGCCATCATAAGATTCTCCATCGGCATCTGCATAACTTATTGTATAGTAGGTTTCCTCAAGATCGCTCCCATAGAGACCCATGTAAGCGGCCGAAGCTCGAATCTCATACTTACCCTGCATCTGGTTTCGATTACCGAAGACTCGCTTTGTGAGACTCCAGCCATTCTTAGTAGTTCCCAGCAGTTCACCCGGTCTGAGAATAACTTCCATGGCATCTTCAATCCCTTGCTCAATTGCAGCCCGTATTTCGGAATTAAGATCTGCTTCGTCAAACGGAAGATTCGGTCCGATTCCAATAAGGCTGAATCTTTCGATCAAGGCTTTCTCAGATGGATGAATTTCTAGCTGGCCTAGAAGGAAGTTCAGATAGTAGATAAAACCGGCCGACTCGGCTCGTTCCTGTCTGAAGACCGGAAAAGTGTCTGTTCTTACAGATTTAGGGGCTTCATAACCAAGAAAGGAACTCAGGGGCTGGATTAGAAAGCTTTTTTGAATTTTGCGTATCGCATCAAGCTCACCGGATATCTCTGGGTTTATTGAAATCCTTGCTAGACACAAGACAAAGTTTCCTTCGCTGGTGAATACTTCATCAATGCTCTCGGGAACTTCTACTAATGACTTCGGACCGGTGATCAAGAAAGTCCTTGCCCCGCAACCGGTGGTTCTCGTTCCTGCATATGCGAAGTTGTGAGTATACATGTCGACAAACTGTAAGGAGTAGTATCTTTCGCAAATAGCAGGTATCTGAATTATGATTGGTTCAGCTCTCAAATCAAGCCATGCAGCCGAGAACACTGTATCGTTGTTCGGGCGGACAATCTCTCTGAATTCAGGCCCAAGCAAACCTTTGCTATGCTTGAACCGGTTGAAGGCATCTGGTATCACGGCCTGCAGAGTCATTGTTCGGAAATTCTCAAGCATTGGATAAGCGAAAATATACGCCTGTCGTGCGATTTCCCTTGCTTCGTCGCAGTTGTTCGTTGCCGGAGTCGATCCTGCGCCTAAGAAAGCGAACAAGAACACAACCACAGACAGCAGGGTAAGTAACTTCTTAAGATCCATCTTCGAATCCCCCATGTGAACTACTTGGTGTTGCAAATGGAAGTGGTCATACCAAGTACGATTATGAGCTCTATGAATGGTCTGTTTTCACATCACTTTATGCCAATCAAATTATACCTGTATAAGATACAGAAAACGGGACATAGATTCTCCCACTTATCTGACTGTATATTGGACGAAATTGTTTGGGCAAGTAACAGATCGGAGTAATCAACTGTTAATTGCTTTGGCTTTACCCCCTGAAAGTGATACAAGTGATGTCCATAACTGTGTGGTTTGACTCGAATGAGATAGGGGAAGCATTCGCTCTGGCTGAGCTTACATCGTTCTACACTGATCAGAAGATGCGCCCTTGACTGTAACGCATCGTAATAATATTTGATGAATGTTGGAAGGATCACATGAATGTGAAGGGAGTTGCAGAGCTCACCGGTCTCTCCGTTCGGGCGCTTCAGCACAATGACAAGATAGGACTTCTAAGTCCCAAGCGCAATTTGGCAAATGGATACAGGGAGTATTCCGAAGGAGATCTAGATAAACTTCAGCAGATTCTCTTTTTCAAACAGTGTTGCTTTTCTCTGGAGAGGATCGAGAAGCTTCTAGCAATCCAAGGTTCGATAGAGAGAAGGCCTTAGAACTTCAGAAGAAGAACTTGATTCTTGAGAAAGAGAGAATTGAAGCTTTGCTCAACACTCTTGAAAGGACGCTCAAAACTATGAGAGGGGAAGATTCGATGAGTCAAAGAGAGAAGTTCAAAGGATTTGATTTCTCTTACAACCCATATGAAGAAGAAGCTAGACAACTTTGGGGTGACGAGACAGTCGGAAGAAGCAACGATTTTATCGCATCGAAGAGCGATCGGGAGAGGAATGACATGGAGAAGACACTAGATGAGCTATTTAGAGGGCTAGCGGAGATTAGGGACGAAGATCCCGATTTAGCCCGCGCGCCCAGGAAGCAATCGAGAAGATGTATAATACGTTCAACGAAAGCTTTGAACATTACTACACCATTGAGTCGGTTGCCGCCTTGGTACAGATGTACGTGATAGATGAGCGGTTCAAAGTGAACATAGATAAGTTCGGTGACGGCCTTTCAGAGTTTCTTTCCAGGGCAATGCAGAGATTCGCCGATCGGCGCCTTGAAAGTGGTCGAGAGCAATAGAAACTCAGACTAGATGACTTTGAGGCCGAAGACTATTGGAGTATCCTCAGGTTCCAAACATACATCGCGCGATTTCCTAGAACAGGTCCTGAAATTGGGACTCGCAGTTTTTTCCAAATAGTCCAGAGTTATTTCTTGTGCTCATTTTCGCGTTTAGACGCATTGAGTTGCAGATATTCTCTCCAAGACTCAGGTCAACTGAACTGGCACTTCCTGATCTGTCGTGAAAGACCCTGATTTTCGGAACGGTCGTTATCGGCATCATTGTGGTAAGCTATAATTCAGATGCATAGCTAATTATACGGTTGTCTCTTGTAAGCGGCACATTATTAGGGCCAGAGTCGAGATAAGATCTGACGAAAGGACTGACAGCTATCGATGAAACCAGGTGGTTGATTACTCCTGAATATGCATGAGGGCGTCAAGAACAGTACAATTGATAGGAAAAGAGCAAAGAAAAACAGTTTGAGTTTCATTGTGTTTCCACCTCCATGAAGCGCTGGTGCTGAGATAGGTCGAAATTGCAGAAGGAGGCAGGTGCCAACTCATGAAGTGCCCCTCTTCACTTCACAGGCCAAATGCTGAGCACAACAAAGCCAAATAAGTGAGTTCATCTATTCGAGAACGTCTTGTCGAGTAGATCTCAGAACTAATGATCAAACAAATTGCATCTGGCTATGCGCCAAAAGAGAATCTAGTGGGGAATTCATTGAAGCGAAAACACTGCAGACTTCAACAAATAGTCGATTTCTCGTCAACGCCACAACTACATACTATCAGACTTCTCTTCCTCAGCAGAGGTGAATCTACAGTTGTCGCCTTTTCGCGATACTGTCTAAGCATTTCGTGAATGAGCCTTAAGAAGAACAGTCACCGTTTTGTATGAATTGCTCTTATTACCCTTCACGATGAGTTCGTTGCCCACAATATTGGCGTTCTCGGCTTCAATTTTCCTGGATGCCATAATGGGAATGGAAGTAATCTTTCCCGGCGATCTAACAATCAGCTGCCAGTAGTCAGATTCCGATATTCTCCTAATTGATATTATCCTGGGTTGTGAACTCTTTTTGCCTTTGGTGAGCTGTGGTTCAACTGGAAAGATCAAGAACGGGGCTGTATAAGTAATAAAAATGTCCAGCTTCTTTCCCGATATACTTGTGTCAAGTTCAACTCTCTTTGATGTGATTCCGTCGACGGTTCTTACGGGAAGCGGTTCGTTGTTGACAGAAATCCCAACATCACTTGATTGTTTGGGTATCCACGGTGTGAAACGTACAGAGAATTCCTTCTCCATATGTATTCTAAAGTGCTGTGTCACTTCTATCCAGTCACTAATCAGTGTCGTACATTCATATGACAATGCCAGACAGTTGCTCCCCAACGCTAGACAGGGAGCTTCCACTCTCCTGAGGTTCAACGGTATTGAGGGCTGAAAGTCAATGATACCCTCGATCATGTTTGGAGCGAAGCCAAGCACACCTTCGTAGAAGGGTTGAAATCCCATCGTTTCAGACCACGCCTGATGAGGACATATCCCGGAGAGTTCATAGGTATTTCCGTGTAGAACTTCCGGGATATACCCTGATGAGAAGTCCTTATTTGTGTATAGATTGGCAAGCATGTGATTGTGAGCGTCAAGATCCGCCCCAAGTCTGAACTGAGCCAAAGCAGCCCAACCGGTAAATAGAGGCCAGACGCTTCCCTCATGATAGCCTTTGGGATTGAATATCCCTGAGCTCTTCCCTATTATTCTTACCCCCCAGTCGGTGGAAAAGTCATCACTAGCCAGATCTTCGATCTGGGCGGAGATTCTTTCGTGAGGCACACAGTTGAAGATCAAACCCATTGAAGACATAATCGTTCTGAATTTCATTTGCTTTCCCGCTTCATCTATTCCCAGGACAAAACCCGTCTCAGGATCGTATAGTTTTTCGAGGCCAATCAAGCATCGTTCTTGTAGATTTGACAAATGAGACTTAACCCTTTCCTCTCCAAGATAACTGGAAAGCATTTCTATGCCCCTGAGAGCTGCAATCCATATGCAGTTCAAATAGAATGAGGCCTTTGCGCCGTACAGTTTTCCCCCTTCGACCCAGCCGTGGCCAGCAATAGTGTTTTCAATAAGACCGTCACCATCTGAATCGGTTTCTGAGCAGTAGTCTAGAGCTTTCTCTATTCTGCCCCAGTTTTTCCTTGCGAATTCTATGTCGCCGCTCTGCAAGCAGTACCTATACATCGCGTAAAGATAGAGGGGAGTGGAGTCGGCAGCGTCATAGTGAACAACATTGCTGGTAGTGAGTTCATGATAGATCTTTCCATCGATTCTCTGGAATTTCATTAGAAGTTCTAGATTCTCTTTGACGGTGGTGAAGTCTCCACTGTCGAGAAATGCCAGTGAGCACCAGAGGCTGTCTCGGCCGAAGTACCAGGCGTAGCCGGGCCTCGCACTGAACCAGCCCGGTCTACTTGAAGCATATCCAGCTACAAGGCCAGTTCCAAGATTCGGTACGGTCACTCTGAACTTGATTGCTCCAATTCTTGCCATGTCAAGAGCCTCATTGAGTCTTGAGTCATCTGTTATGATCCGCCCCTTCTCGAGGTACTTCAGGTAGAATTCGTTGGCCTTGATTATCTCATCTTGCATATCGATTTGCTTCGGGAGCTCTTCGTCTTCGATACATGAGATCACCGAGAGCACGGCCGTTCCTGTCACTTTGCTACCAATCGTCACTGAGATCTCTTTGTCAATCCTATCCAGAGATAGTGATGATGGACTCGAGAAGATGAACAGACTCTTGATCTGGCCGTCCTCGGTCTTAAGAATGAACCCGTTATCAAGTTTGGTGAACCGTTTTTCTCCGTTGAAAGCATCATCCATTGGCCACATTATCCTGAGATCAGATTCGATACGAATATCAATGCTGTGTTCTATGTAGTCGTAGAAATCGAACTGCAAGAACAGATAGGGGTTCTCTAGACTACAGAAGACAGTTATCTCTCCGCAGCAAAGCTTATATACGACTCTTTCGGGTGTGTAGAGAACCCTATTGAGCGCTTCTGACAAGTGTTCTCCATCTATAGAGAACTCCATGGATCTAAAGATTCGGAAGGGATGCACCCACACTTCTTCAATTCTATGGACAGAGAGATTTGCAAGAATACGTCGGCCTGTGGAATTGATGTAACCTCTTGCGTTTTCGATTTCCATAGACGGAACTGGCCAGTTAGTCACTGACAAGACTGATGGAAGTCTTTGATCTGAAGTCTCTGAAGTCTGAACAAATACCGAGTCCGATTCTATCCAGTATTTGCCTTGTCTGTTAGGAGAAAGCATCCAGAGGATGCTGTTCTCGATGAACCTTCGTGCTTCGGCATTATACGGATTATCGGGTTCCTCAAATGAAAGATAGCCTCCTATAGAGAGAACTGGAAAGCCTCCAATATCATGAAGCCAAATCAGTTTTCTCTCCCTAATATAGCTTATATATCTTTTCTCAACGGCCACTACCTTTGCTCTACTGCCAAGATAGTAGAAGACATTCGGTATCTTTTCAAGGCCGTTGAGATGGATGCTGTAGAAGCCTCCAAACAATCCTTCAAATAGAGGGTGGTTCTTATAGCATTGAAATCCCCTTTTGTCCCACGGGGAGCTGTCCATAAACACTCTTCGCTCTTCAATAGTGCCGGCATCCTCTACCCCAAGCGTTTCAATCATTCTGACGGCCTTTCCTATCAGAATTATGGGTTTGGCGCCTATTGAGGGCAATAGAGATTTCAGATCCGGTACGATGTTGTTCAGTATTATCAGTTCATTCTTATCGCAATCAACTCTCGCACTGGTTTGGTATCCAGCTTTCTGAATAATCTCAGCGAGGTGGTTCCCTTTCTCTTCAATGACACAGATCATCTGCAGTTTCTTACCTCGACCACAGTTCATCCTGAGAATATCTCTTTGAAAAGTCCAAGTGAGGCTCCCTTTGATACCAGTAAGCTACTGTGGCAATATCGTCCGTCAAGGGCTGGAATGCCCCGTCGGGATACCAGCCAAGCGCTTGCACTGTTACTCTGATTGAGTTGTTGAACCGTATGGGATCAGGAATATGCCAGCGATAGAGGCCGTGCCTGGGAACCTGTCCCTCATCTCTTTTCCATAGGGGGTAACCGCAGAAAGGAGCGGAGAAGGACTCACCAAAACACCATGCACCTCCAAAGTAATCTTCGGTTCCCGTTGTACAGATACTTGGGTCTTCTTCACCGTCAATGAAGAACTTGACTTCTCCCTCTCCCCACCAGCCATTTGAGAACTGAGTCCAGGAGGCAACCGTGCCCACATAATGACCTATGCCGCTAACACAGTCCAGGATTACGTGTTCCGGACACTCTCGAGTGGTCATCGATCTTCTCCATTCTGCATGGAAGTATGCGGCTGATTCAGGTATACTCCCCAGTGAGTAGTCAATCTGATAGAAGAAGTTTTGAAAAGGCTTTGGAGAGAGGTTCTCGACTTCAATTCTCGCACAGTTTTCGAAAGGCATCGGCCAGTAGCAGTTGAATCCGCCCGATGGATTTACCGCCACAGGAAGCGAGTTAATATTGTATCTCAATCCGTGAGTACAACCAAAGAAGTCTCCTAGCGGAGCTTCAACTGAAGGAGATTGTTCCCCATCCCAGTAGAACCTTATCAGGCAGCTTCTGTATGCGTTACTGTCAACGGTTATCCAGATGTGCCTTATAGTACCGGGTCCCTCAATTCTTGCCAGTTCGACTCTTCCCGTTGCTGGAAGCTCGATACAAGGTCTGACTTTCCACCCCTGTCCCAGCTTTCTTGCAGGCCCCTTCCCTTCAGGACGTTCAAGAGCTCCTCCGGAAACACTTCCGTCGGGATTCTCCGCAGAAATCGATCGTGAGCATTCGTTTTTGATCTCACATATGTCACCAAAGAATGACAAGTTGATCACCCCTTTCTTCTATTCTGCCAGCGACTGGCTACTTGTCGTAGCCCGATGTAAGTCTTATTCCCTGAACGATCCATTTCTGGGCGAAAATATAGACCAATATCATCGGAATAGACGAAAGAGCTGCAGCGGCCATCTGTGCAGGGTAGTTTGTTACGTATTGAGAGGAGAACATCGCTACGCCGACTTCAATAACTCGCATCTCTTTGCTTCTCGTAACTATCAATGGCCAGAAGAAAGATCTCCACTGTGAAAGAAAAGTGAAGGTCCCAACTGTTGCAATCACCGGTTTGCAAAGAGGCATGATTACTTTCCAGAATATCTGCCAGGAAGACGCTCCATCTATTCTCGCGGCATCTTCTATGCTGCTTGGAAGGCTAAGCATATACTGTCTCATGAGGAACATTCCCCAGATATTTCCAAGCGCTGGAACTATCATCGCCCAATAGGTATCAACCCAGTTCATCGAGTGCAGGATGATGAATCCCGGAATGAGAGTAACAACTCCAGGGAGAAGCATGAAAGTAATGAATAGTTTAAACATGAAATCTCGACCCGGGAAGTGTAAGCGAGAGAGAGCGTAACCGCCCATCGCTACCAGGATTATCTGGCCAATAAGCACTGCAATTGTTATGAATAAAGTGTTGAAGATATATCTTCCCCATGGTTGCGATTGCCACATTTCCACGTAGTTCTCCCAACGAAGAACATCCGGGATCAGCTTTGGTGGAAGTCTGTACATTTCAAACTCTGCCATGAATGAGAAAGAGATCATGAGAATATAAGGAAGTAGTGTGGATAGTCCGAGAAGAATTAGCAAAGCCATAATTACTACTTTGACGAAAATCGAGAAGAACCTGTTATTCATCTCATCATCTCCTCTCTAGAAGTAAGCCTGCCAGCTCTCTTTGCCAAAGAGCTTGAACTCCACCAGAGTCAGTGCGGCCAGCAACAGGAACAAGATCCACGATTGTGCTGCGGCGTACCCCATTCTCATATCCACCCAGGCAGACTGCCAGATATGATAGAAGACGACATCTGTTGACCTAAGAGGTCCTCCCTGGGTCAAGACATAAATTGGAGTGAAGACCTGGAATGACCCAATGACGCTGGTGACAAGAACGAAGAGACTCGTCGGTTTGAGCAGTGGGAGCGTTATCTTCCAAAAAATTCTTGATTTGCTCGCTCCATCAACTGCAGCCGCGTCATAGAAGTCCTTCGGAATGCCCTGGAGCCCAGCCAGGAATATGAGTAGTTGACTGCCAATAGCAGACCAAATACCGATTATCATCATTGATATCAGTGCGAACTGAGGTGATTCAAGCCAGGCTATTGGCTTTATTCCGACAAGGCCAAGAATGAAATTCAGGACCCCGAAGTCTCGATTGAAAATCCAGCGCCACACGATTGTAGTTGCGACCCCTGCAGTTACAACGGGAAGATAGTAGAGAACTCTCAAGACAATAGATAGCTTCCCCAGCTTGTTTACGGCAATTGCCAGGAGGAGAGAAATGAACATCCCTATTGGAACGTAAATCGAATAAACTGCCGTATTCTTCATTGCATTCCAGAACTTCAGATCTCCGAAAAGCTCAATGAAGTTCTCGAGTCCAACAAACGGCTTAGCTGCATCAACGATACTCCATCTTCTGAACGCGAGGAACAGCGCAAAACCCATAGGACCGACCGCCCACCAGACAAGGTGGACAAGAGCCGGCAGTAGAAAACCATAACCAATGAAAGTTCGTGTTATAAGTTTGTGAGACTCAATGTTTGTCACTATAAAGACGCTTACTATTACCATTACCAGAAGTACTAGAATTGCCCCTATGGAGAAGAACTGAATAGACAAGATAGAGTTTTCTCTAAGAGTCTCCTCGAACAACACAGTGAAATCGTATCCCCCAATATTCCGGCTTGCATATGTGTGAATCACATCATTGACTTTCGCAGAACCGGTTTCTATTCCATTTACTTGAGAAGATGTGACTATCTCGAGATTCGAGATTCTTCTGGCAGTCAGATTAGAGGCGACCACTTCGCCTTCGTGCTGGACAATGAAGTTTGCTCCCGTACTTCGTCTCGATGTGTCAACGAAATCAACGAAGAATCCTTGGTCCCCCTTCAATACTAAATGTTCAACATCATTGAACCAGGCCTTTGCTCTCTTCAACCCAACGCCTTCGCTAATCTCTCCAAGAGCTTCACCAAAGACAAAGAAGGCGAATGAAGCGATCAGTACGATCGCAGGCAGATATGCTGTCAGCCCAAATATCATACGAGTACGCTTATTCAGAGCGGCGTGGGATGCTGCCTTCTTGTAGAATGAGAGCAAGACGAAAACGGCAAAAACGAATGAAGCAAGAGCAGAGATCCACAGAAAAAGCGACAAAGAGGTGTATTTGTCTTCCCAATCCGCATCGGTTGTGAGAGTTGAGAAGAATCCAATTACATCCCAGTTGTCGGAATCATAGACCGCAATTGCGTTTATCAACGCTTTGCTTCCTTCAAATGAGATCTCCGCAGATTCTGGTCTTTGGCTATTTATCGTTTTTCTGAAGAGACTACGAATCAAGTCGTCTTCTATTCTGGGCGAATCTCTGGGAACAGCGAAATCATTTTCGTCACCGAAGTAAACGACGAAATCTCTTTCATACGTTTCACTTGCTTTGTCGAGAAGATCGTCAAATCTGTCGAGAACAACCAGAAGGATATTGTCGTCAAGTAGGCGTATCCCAGTCTGAATGTATGTTTCATCACCATAAACGACGAGCTCAGTCTTCGGATATCCAATCGAAAAGGTAAGATTTTCGAAAAACAGGGAGGAAGATAGACTATCCGGCGCAAAATAACCAAAGTCATCAATCAGGTTGCCTGAGTAATCGAACAAGCCAGCAAAGACAATGTCATCTGAAAAACTCTCGAGTACGGCAGTGACTAATTCTGGCCTCTCAATCAAAGGATCCATCTCCAGGTCGATGTAGGCCGTCAGGTTTTGGTAGTTGAGTTTGAAGCTTCTTAGCAAAGAAGCCTCACTCTCAACCAAGAAGTCATTGAGGCCATTTCTGGCATAGAAACCCAAAATGGCAAATGCCGATATCATCAGAAGGCCAACAAACACCAGTAACCCGACAATGATCTTGTAGTGCCTCAAAGCCATCCCTCCCGGAAAACGAGGGGCAGTGCAGACTGCCCCTCAGATGAAGAAATCAGTTTTCACCCTTTTCGATATACGTGTCCATTGTTGTTGCAGCCCAATCCATTGCCTGCTTGACGGTCTCTCCACCTACGTTCATCCTGTCAAATGCCTCTGCCCATGTGTCTTCGAACTGCGGTCTATAGTATTTCGTCTGAGAACCAACCGGGACTCTTGCAAAATCAAGCATCTTGATGAAAGCTGCGTCGAGTTCGTCCTGAGCTGCCTGTAGCTCTGCGATGTTCTTTATTGCAGATATTGCCAGTCCGCCTTCTAAACAACGTTTTGTTTGAGCAAATTCGCTTGAGAGAAATGCAGCAAGCTTTGTTGCGCCTGCTTTGTCGGGAGCGTTGACAGGGACCGCCCAACCGGAAGCGTAGGTTACGGTTGCTTTGCTTTCAGGACTTGCGTAAGGTATTGGTGCAGCTCCAACAACCAGGTCAGCCCCCTTGGCAATCTGACCTCTGATTGACACGTTGAACCATCTACCTGTGATTACCATCCCCACTTTCCCTGTATAGAAGAGTGCAGAAGTTCCGCCCAAAGAGCTAGCCTCTTGAGGAGAAGGTGCATATCCCTTTGAGAGGAGGTCGATGAAGAAGCCGTAATTATTCACGTTCAGATCGCTGTTGAGATAACCAGATGTCTGAGTGAAGTCCGGGCTGAAGACCTCTCCGCCGCCTGCCCAAAGGAGTGGTACAACAACACCGACCCATGACGGGAAAGCGAAGCCCCAAACGTCGTTCTTTCCATCACCAGTAGTGTCCTTGCTCAAGAGACGAGCGGTCTCTGCAAATTCCTCCATTGTCCAGCCATCTTGAGGAGGATAAGGCACGCCAAGTTCATCAAAGACCTTCTTGTTGTAGAATATACCAATTGGGCTCGTGTCCTTTGGAAGGGCGTACAGACTCCTACCCGATCTGAAGATGTCGACAAGTACTGGGAAATACTCGTCCAAGTTGGTGCCGCTTGCACCTTCTCTGCTCAGCCTGCTGATGAAAGGATTGATGTCTGTCAAGTAGTTGCCTTCGACAAATGCAGGAATCATCTCGGCATCAAGCAGAATGACATCGGGTGGAGTTCCCGCTCCGATGTCGGTCAGGATTTTCTGGTAATAGTCGCCTGGAACCGGTTCGTAGACTACCTCATACTCCGGATTCAGCCTCATGAATTCGGCAATGATTGCTTCGTCAAGAGCTGCTTCTTCAGCGCCTGCCCAGGTCGTGACTCTGAGCTTGGTTGCTCCCAGTACAAGTGAAGAAAGCAAAATCAGAGCAATCACAAGAGAACCCTTCAGATATCTTACCTTTTGCATACTCCCACCTCCATTTTGATTACCTGTCCGCTAGAATGCGGGTGATTAATTGATTACAGTTGTTTTCCCGCCAAGCTGAACTTCAACCGCGCCATTATTCGAAACAACTCTAACTTGCCTTCCTGCAACCTCCAGATTATCGATCTCGAAATCAAGGTCGAAGGGAAATGGATCAAATTCGATTCCATTCTCAGAGATATCAATGCCTACAACGTATCTGATCAGAAGATCGATTACCCATGAATGCTGGTAATCATCGACACCTCTGTAGATACTCGGCCTTCCGTTGAAAGGGTTATAGTGTTCAAAGCAATTCGGTCTTCTTGGATCACCGTCAAAGAACATCATTTTGATGAACTTCTCGATAATCTCAACAGTCTTTTCGCGAAGGAGTGGGTCTTTGAATCTTCTTGCACATATTCCTAGAACGTCTACGATATGGCTGTTTGTCATTGGCCATACTCTTCCGTTCCAGGGGCAGTTGTGTCTTTTGCCTTTCCATTCGGCCCATTGACTGAAGGAGTGATCATCTAGACTTGTTGCTGGTACTGGGAACTCGGTCCAGAACTCTGCTGGATTGAGCAGATGCTTCTTGAGACCAGGAATGTGAGACTCATCTACGATATCCGTTAGATAGGGATAGAAGCATACTGCTGCCTTCACTCCCGTTCTCTTGAAATTGGCTGGATTGACATCTGAGAAGATTTCGTAATCCGGATCCCACATTGTTTCAAGAACGGCCTTCTTCGTCTTCTCGGCGCTCAATTTGAAACGGCTGCTTTCTTCATCAAGACCGAGAATTCCCGCCATCCAGGAGAGCGCCTTCTTGAGGTTGTATACATAGACTGTTGCATCTACGCCTTTAAGCCTTATATTATTTGTCCAGCCGTACCTATCAGACATTGGATCAACGGCAGTGTATCTGCTCATAAACTCCTGTCCTGTCTCGAACTGATCGACTACATCATAGAGTCCGGAGTTCTCCTGATCTCTAGATGAATCGAAGTAGGCTAGATACTTCTTTAGTGGTTCATAAATCCTGCTTATGAAATCAATATCTGGGTGAACACTATGTAGATCCCGAATCGCCCTCCCCCAGTCGGCGTGGTAGAAACCGTTCTCCTGAATCTGGTTAACATAGATATGACCTACGAACGCCCCATCTTCTTTCTGATTCTCCAAGAAGTTCAGCAGACTCCCTTGACCAATACTCGGACTGTTGGACCAGCGAGTTTCCAGGATATGGCATTGTGCGCTGTAAGTGATCAGTGCTCTGAAGTAGTCGAGGCCTTCGGCAATTGCCGGATGCTTCATAAATGACTCGCTAACCTCGCTTGTGAACAGTTTTAGTCCATACCACCTGTAGTAGTAATATGTCTGCATGAATGGATCACTAACGCGAAACTGAGGCAACGATGCAAAATACCGTTCCCAGGTTTCCGTGCTCTTTTTAACAGGATCTATACTGAGCAGCCTTTCTCCTCTCTCAATAACCTCTTCTCCACTTTGCGCGGCACCAAGACCACAGACAAATACAGACTCGTCCATCGGATCGATAGTGATTCTTCTGTGAACGCCCATGTAGAGTAGTCCGTTTCTGTTAATGCCATTATTGACGATTCCGGCCAAGAGCCCTTTCTTGCTAAGTTTCTCGTAGAATGGAGTCAATCTGAAATTCGGGATGTTGGCCGTTCTCTCCGAAAAGGTAATGTTGTAGTTCTCCATGGCTTCAAGTGCTAACATCACCTCTGACTCGATTGGTCTTCTGTTTGGTTTGATGAGTTTCTTTCCGAAGAGAATTCCGTTTTTCGCAGGTTCTGCATGCGTTATATCTGTCTCTAGATCACTCTCAGAGCACTGCTGGGCTGTCCAAACCACAACATCCAACTCGATCGGTTCCTCGCCCATGTTCTTGAGCGTTACTTTTGAGAGAAGAAAGTCCTCTTCTAGCAAAGCTTTCTCTTCGATCAACTCAATATTCTCAGCCGAAAACCTGCTCTTAAGAACCGCCGGGTTCCATGTCCTGTCTACGCACCTGAAATCGATTGGGATTCCATTCTTCATTGTGCTGATCGCATAACCTGGATCAATTCTCATGTCAAAGTAACTCAGAAAATCCCATGCTCCCGGACTATCGAGAAACAACGGAAATGGAGGAGCCCATAGGAGCCTGTTCCCCCCTCCTAAGTACCATTTGTCATCTCTTTCAAGAATCTTCAGTACATCAATCTTCATATGAGTCACTCCTATCAACTCCCTGGCAGTTATGAAGCAGTTCCCGACCATAACCAGTTAGGTCAACTATGTCCTTCTTGTCAATCTCGATGATCTGATCGTAGACTCTCAGTGCGCCCTTAACGTCTCTGGATGCTATTGCCTCATAGAGGTCCTCATGAAGAGGCAGTCCGGCATCTCCGAAAGTATCCAATCCAAGTGGCGACTTCCACAAGATCTCAAGTCCATCAAAGACCACGTCGAAAACCTCCTTGAGGAATCGATTGTGAGAGATCTCAAATATCTTCTTGTGGAAGGCAGCGTCTGTATTTGCGAGGTCATGCTTGTCTCTTATAGCCTCTAGAAGTTTTTCCATACAGCGAGAAAACTCTTCAATATCACTCTGACTTGAATTGGATATTGCGAGAGCTATCGCAGATTTCTCTAAAGTGCTTCGGACTTCTATCAAGTCAAATATATCTCTTGCGCTGTCTGTCTCAATCTCAAAATTGACATTGAACTGAATTCTTAACTTCGTTCTCTTTAGAACAAAAGTTCCGCTTCCGTGAACGGTTCTGGTTATGCCTTCATATTCGAGAACCCTGAGCGCTTCACGCACAACGGTTCGACTTACGCCCAATCGTTCAGTAAGTTCGAGTTCCCCTGGAAGTCTCTCTAGATCCTCGAGGACTATCATTTTCTTGAGCTTGTTTACTACATCTGTCGCGGTTCGTCTTCTTGCTTTCATAGCCAATTGACCTACCTCAACTTGATTTGTTGTCTACTCACCAGACAAGTTATTAATCATATTTTATTACCTCAACCATTGAATACTTCAGACGTACTATAGCTGCCTGCGTTTCGTTAGGTTTATTTGCAGGGGATTATCTAAGAAAACGAATTCCATCTTTACCGAGAGAAATGTTGTTGTCAACAACTATGACTTGAGTATTCTGAAGCAAGAAAAGACTTTCGCGAAGAGACAAGGTGAAATTCATCGCAATCAGTTGACCAGCTCCTATGGTCGGACGAATAACAGAACCGAAATCAGATGGTTCGCCTACTTCCAAAGACAAAACAGTACAACTGATGCATTTCAGGAACAGAGGGATCATTACGGGAAGACTCATTAGCTTGACATTATTGAACTGCAATGATAGTCCAAGCCGAAGAATATCTCTTGCTTGAGGTCGATACCTTTTCTTCGTTCACTCTTAACAGACAGAAGGGCCTCGCATACTTGACGAGCGCTATGGTGTTTACAAAGAGCCGGTAGTCTCACTACAAATATGTTCGCCTCCGATAACTAGTAATCACTACGCCGGCCTTAATCGCAATGAACCCGACTACTGTAAGTGTTACTGGAGCCCAACTGCTGTTATCCTTCTCATTCATTTGCAAGAAAGCAAGAAGCCGGAGTCAAGTTCACTCTCCGGCTTAAGTAAGCGGTTTTCGAAGACAACTACTTGGCTAACATCTTCTCCATTACTTCAAGTGCCTCGTCAGATAGTAGAATCATGGCCAATCTTTGAGGTGTGATTCTGTTCTGCAAATTATTCTGCAGTGTCTCAGGTCTCCTGTCGGTAATTCTTTCAGAAACTTGCTCTTTGACAACTTTCATTCTTTCCTGAACATCAAGATTCTTCAATCGCTTCTGAGCTTCGGGCGGGAGATTCTCCAGACGATGTCTCATCTGTTCCGCTACATCGGGAAGCTTCTCTTCAATTCTTTCTCTCATTTCATTTACTCTGCTTGTGCCTATGCGGTTCGAAGCTACCCGTTGCTGCAAGTACGCGGCAAGATTTTCACCTTGCTCGATAGTAATTATTGATTTCAGACCGGCTAGATAATTCTCCATTATGGATTGCGTTCTAGTCGCAAAAGCTTCTCTTTCTGGAAGAGGAGCAATTTCACCTGAAATTGCCTCCTCGAGAGTGCTCTCAAGAGTATTAGTAATCCTCTCTTTGAGGCCTTCGAGTTCCTCGCGAGTGGATTTCGCAAGATCGTAAATCTCCTGAAGCTGCTCAGGAGAAAGTTCAACTGCGTTTAGCACATTTGCTATCTGAATCTGGCGCTGCAGTTTCAGAATATCTTTATCTACTCTGTTTCCGAAATTTGGAGCTGCAGTAGCGACGACCCCGAAGATCAACACCAATACCGAAACAACTAGTATCTTTTTCATTCTTGTCACCTCCATATGAAACTAAAACAATTATAGAAATCAATAAGTGGAAGGAATGTGAAATCAATCGATGAAGCCAACTATCGATATGAGAAAGAGCTCATCATTGACCACATATCTTCTTTATTGTTCGATCATCTCGTTCCTTTGTTCTCCTAATTTCCCGGACAAATTATACCTATGACTTTGGTTGAATCTTCAGACTCTGGAGTATTTCACGTTGTGGTTTGGTAATCTCGGTAAGGATATGACCGTACTTGCCTGAATATCGTACCAGAGTTAATGTTTCCATCTCGAGAAGGAGTTCTCGGACGGTGTATTTCTCTATGAGTTTTGTATCACGCATTTTCTTTCTCAAAGCACTCATAAGGATCAAGGCAATGAACTGAACAAAGAGTCTGCCATCCATAGAAGCAGCACTGTGAATGCGCAGGCGTTTCATGTCCAGCTGATTCTTCAAGTCATCAAAAGACTTCTCGATCGTATCCTTATTTCGGTATACCCTTAGTGC